>NZ_JAPUED010000068.1 GCF_027492755.1 Micropruina sp.
CCACTGCTCGTAGCCGGCAACGGCCGCTGTCGCTCCCGAATCGGTATGGCCGGCCTACCGCCAGGGCATGTCGTCCATGCCCGGCTCGCCGGTGGTCAACGTGCCGACTGTGGACCGGAAGAACCGTCCCCACCCGCTGGTCGAGCTTGTCGAGACCCCTTTCAACTGACTGACACCTTGGCGAGCCGCTGCCGCTCTGCAGAGCGCCAGTGGCTCCCGATGGTGTCAGTCAGTTGCCGGACTGGCTGGACTTCCACCGCCGGCGCGGCAGTGGTGACAGGATCGGATCATGACCCACAGTCATGACATGCCGCCCGGTTTAGGGCCGCTGACCTCGCTGACGCACACCCACGACGGGCACACCCACACCCACGTCCGCAGCGAGGTTCCGGTCGGACCGCCGCAACGGCTGCATCTGCGTGGCGTCGTCCTTCCTGAGGGGGATGAGCGCGATCTGTGGCTGCATGACGGGGTGATCAGCTTCGAACCGGTGGCGGACGCGATCACCATCGTCACCGAAGGCTGGATCATGCCGGGCCTGGTCGATGCTCACTGCCACGTCGGGCTGGAATCACACGGGGCGGTCAGTGAGGAGCGTGCCGAGGAGCATGCGATCACCGATCGTGAGGCGGGTGCGCTGCTGCTGCGCGACGCCGGTTCGCCGCTGGACACCCGGTTCCTGCAGGACCGTGAGGACCTGCCGAAGATCATCCGGGCCGGACGGCACATCGCCAGGCCGAAGCGCTACTCCCGCAACTTCGCCGAGGAGGTCGAACCCGACGAACTCGTCGACGAGGTGGTCACCCAGGCCGAACGCGGGGACGGCTGGGTCAAGATCGTCGGCGACTGGATCGACCGGGACGCCGGCGACCTGACCCCGCTGTGGCCCAAGGAGGTCGCGAAGGAAGCGATCGAGGCGGCCCACGAGCATGGTGCCCGGGTCACCGCGCACTGTTTCGACGAACGCTCGGTCGCCGAACTGGTGGACGCCGGCATCGACGGCATCGAGCACGGCACCGGCCTGGACGACGACACCATCGCCGCCATGGCCGAACGCCAGGTCTCACTGGTGCCCACCATGGTGAACCTGGAGAACTTCCCACAGTTCGCGGCCGCCGGGGAGGCCAAATTCCCGCGCTACGCCGCCCACATCCGGGCGCTGCACGCCCGGCGGTTCGAGACCATCGGCAAGGCGGTGGACGCCGGCGTCCCGGTCTACGCCGGCACCGACGCCGGCGGCGTCCACGGACACGGGCTGATCGCGTCCGAGATCGAACTGCTGGCTCAGGTCGGCGGCAACGACTTCGCGCTCGGTGCGGCGTCCTGGAACGCACGACGCTGGCTCGGGCATCCCGGCATCGAGGAGGGTGCGCCGGCCGACATCGTGGTGTTCGCCGAGGATCCGCGGGTGAACATCTCGGTGGTGCGCGAACCGACGCTGATCATCCTCAACGGCCGCGTCATGGGTGGAACCGCAACCGGATAGCTGTCGACCTGCCGTCGGTCGAGCTTGTCGAGACCCCGTCCAGGCGCGAACAGGTTTCGACAAGCTCAACCAGCGGTTGCCGCGTCCTTCGGCGGGTGCTTAGTGTCCCGCCATGGAACCGCATCGGCTGAGCCGGCAGGACGCCCGGCGGATCGCGGTCCGCGCGCAACTGCTGGACGCCCACCGGCCGGCGCTGGTCGCCGAGGTGGTCGACGAGCTGACAGTGCTCAACATCGACCCGACCAATGCCATCGCCCCTAGCGAGGACCATATTCTGTGGACCCGGCTGGGCGGCGGCTACGAGCACGCGCACCTGCAGGAGGCGGTCGAGACCGACAAGACCGTCTTCGAGTACGACGGCATGTACCGCTCGGTCGCCGACCTGCCGTTGTACCGGGCGCTGATGCGGCGTCCGCTGCGCTACGCCAAGACCGCCGACTGGGTGGCGGCCAATGACCGCTTCCGCCGCGACATCCTGGCGTTGTTACGCGAACGCGGACCGCTGCTCACCGGAGAGATTCCCGACACCGCGCAGCAATCCTGGGGTTCGACCGGCTGGACCAACAACCGCAACGTCACCCAGATGCTGGAGCTGCTGGTCCGGCTCGGCGAGGTCGCCATCGCCGGACGCGAGGGGCGGGAGCGCCGCTGGGACCTCGCCGAGCGCTGGTACCCCGGCGACCAACCGGAAGCGAGTGACGCCGAGGTGGATGCCCGCCGCGATGAGCGCCGGCTGCAGTCCCTCGGCATCGCCCGCGCCAAGCAGACCGAGGTGCCGCTGGAACGGATGGACGTTGGGCAGGCGGGGGAGCCCGCCGTCGTGGCGGACGTGCCGGGCGAGTGGCGCGTCGATCCCATCGGACTGGATGACCTGGGGCGCCGCTTCGACGGTCGGACGGCGCTGCTCTCGCCGTTCGACCGGCTGGTGTTCGACCGGGCCCGAGCTGAGGCGCTGTTCGGATTCGAGTACGTCCTGGAGATGTACAAGCCGGCCGCGAAGCGCCGCTGGGGCTACTTCGCGCTGCCGATCCTGCACGGCGACACCCTGATCGGAAAGCTGGACGCGAAGGCCGACCGCAAGGCGGGACTGCTGCGGGTGTTTCGCCTCCACGCCGACGGCGACTGGGCGCCCGGCACCGCCGAGGCCGTCCAGGCGGAAATCAGGGCTCTGGCCGACTGGCTCGGACTGGAGATCGCCGAGGAGTAGCAGCCACCGATCGTGACCGGCTCACCCACCGTTGGTCGAGCTTGTCGAGACCCTTGTCAGACCCTGTCTGAAGCCTCGCTGGGTTCCGCCAGGTCTCGACAGGCTCGACCATCGAGCATTCACCGGCAGGTCAGGTCGGCCGGCGGCGTGCCCCCGACCAGGGCCTGCCAATCGTCGACGGTGAGGCTGGCGCCGGAGGTCCGGCAGGCCATCGCCACCAGCCGCTCCGGATCCAGCACCGTGCTCACCACCAGTCCGGAAGCGGCGTCGTCCGCGGCCTCGAAGACCGTCACCAGCCGCGAGCCGTCGCTGCTGAGATCGATTCCGTGACGGTCGGCTCGCCTGTCGGTGGGGAAGTCCACGCCGCCCAGCCGTGAGCCGTCGGTGAGGTCGTAGAGGGTGACGCCCACATCGGTCGGGACCGCCAGCATCGTGTTGGTGACCACCGGAGCGCCGTAGCCGAAGAACCGTTCGGGGAATCGCTTCCGGAGTTCCCCGGTCGCGGGATCGTGTTCGCTCAGCGTGCCGCCGAAGTAGCGCACCCACAGCGACTCCGCTCCGAAAGCTGCCTCGTCCACGCCGTCGATCTTGTTGCCCAACCGGAACCGCTCGGTGCCGGTGGCGGCGTCCAGCACGACGAGTTCTGCGGTTTCCTGCAACCTGAGGGCGACGGAGGTCAGGTCGGGGCTGATCGTGGCCCGTCCCACCGAGCCCAGGCCGCCGGGTTGCGCCCGGCCGAGCTGGCGTCCGGTGCGCGTCTCATAGCGCCCGATCCACCCGTCGGAGGTGACCACTACAAGCGTCGAGTCGTCCGAGGACTGCCGGACGGCGACGATTTCGGCGTCCGGACGCCCGATCGCCCAGCCCGCAAAGCCCTCCGGAAGCCCGGGCAGCGGACCCTCCAGCGTGCCGCCCAGGGTTCGACTGCCGGACGCCAGCTGCAGCACCGTGCCGTCGGCCAGCCAGACCGGCGGCGCCAGGCCACCGACCGGGGAGGTCGGAGAGTAGCGGCCGAGGGGCCCGCCGCCCTCACCGGGCACGTTGGCGACCGCGGTCGTCGCGGCGGTGCCGTCCCGGACGGCCATGCTGACACCGTCGGAGGAGAGCGCGACGATCGGCGGACGACATGCGGTGCACGAGAACGGCAGATCGATCTCCGAGGTGGACGCCGTCCGGCCTGCCGAATCCGGATCCCACAGGCTCAGCTCCGAGCCGGACGCCGCGACCAGCCGCCGGCTGGTGCCGAGGAAGGCGAGGCCGCGGTTGTTCACCTGGCTGAGGCCGGTCACTGTCTGTGGCTGGTCGGTGCTGCCGGAGGCCCGGATCGGGCGCACCTGCGCCAGGTGGATGCCGCCGGCATCGGCGACGGCGATCAGGCTGGCGTTGTGGTTGAGGGCGGAGGCGGCTTCGTTGATCATCGGCACCACCGCGTGCCGGGTCGGCCGGTTCTGGTCACCGTCCACCGGCCAGACCGGAACCTCCGGGTTTCCGTTGGTGGCTGTGGCGAAACGGCCGTCACCCGAGATCCGTCCGGGCATTTCGCGGGCGCCGTAGACGAACTCGCCCCGGCTGATCCGGGTGAACGACGGGAAGCGGCGTACCTCGATCGCTCCACCCTCGAGCAGCACCCGTTCGTTGTCCAGGAACCGCAGGTCGGCGGTGCCCGGGCCGTTGACCGCCAGCGGGTCGGCGACGGTGTTCTGGGTCCCGCCGGTGCGGTCGACCAGGGTCAGCCGTTGCTGGCTGCCGTCGTCGGAGCCCACCACGATGCCTTGCCCGGACGGCGCCACCGCAACGGCGCGAGGCAGCTGCCCGGCGGGTAGCGCAATGGTGGCCGGCCCCGACGCCGTCGCCACCAGGACCGAGCGGCCGTCCACCGCCGCGACGGTGACGCCGTCGTCACTGATCCCCACCGCGCTGACCCGCTGGGCCAGTTTCAGGCGTGACACCGGTGCCGTGGCGGCGACGTCCCAGCTGAACACCTCGCCGGTCTCGAGCCCGACACCGACGAACCGGCCGTCCTTGGACGGCTCGATCACGCTGATCCGGGCCGCGAAGGGAAGGACTCGACGCAGTGCCGGGCTGGCCAGACCGGCGCGGAGCAGCGCCGCTCGGGTCAGCGGGGTCGGGTCGGTCCGATAGGCCTGGACGGCCAGCAGCTGCGCCCGGCGCAGGTCGCGGTCGAGCAGCGAATCGGAGGTGGCGGCAAGTTGCCGGGCGAGCAGGCTGTTCGCCTGCCGGAGCACCTCGTTGCGCTGCAGCACCGCGACGATCGACGCCACGATCGAGGCGATCAGCAGCAGGCTCAGCCCGCTGATCGCGAGCTTGGCCAGCAGCCAGCTGCGGCGGTGCTGGGCGACGTCCTCGCCGAGCAGCTGGTCCCGGGGGACTTCGCGGATCGCGGCCGCCAGGTCCGCCACCCGTTCGCGGAAGCGCGGATCAGCGGTTCCGGACGAGCCGGTCGCGTCGAACCAGCTCAGGTCGCTCCACCGCGGCTCCTCGCGGAACGCCCCGCGCAGCGGCGCCGGGACGCAGTCGCTGGCGTCCGAGAAGTCGTTGCGGAACCGGTCCCAGCCCAAGGTGCCCTCGTCGTGGACCAGCAGAATGTGGTCGGCGTCCTTGTGGTGCAGCCACCAGCGGATCTCATTGGCGACATAGTCGGACGCCGCGGCTGCCGGGCTGAGCAGCACCACCAGCCACCGGGCGTCCCGCAGGCCCTCTTCGATGGTCGACCACAGCGCCGGGTTGGCCGACATCGACGAGTCGTCCCGGAAGATCCGGACGGCCCGCAGCCGGTGCCACGGCTTGGCGAAGGTCTGGATGGCGGTCTGCAGGCTGACCGCCTCGAGGGTGGACGCCGAGCGCGCGTAGGAGATGAACGCGTCCCATTGCGCCATGGCCTCACCCTTCGCCTGATCGGCCACAAGATATCCGAGCCGAACCCTCGCCCGGGTAACGCTCGCACGTCGGGGGACGGTTCTCCGGGAGTGCGAGTTTCGCATCTCGGGGGACGGTTCTTGGACGTGCGAATCTCGAACGCTCAAGAACCGTCCCCGCGGATGCGAATTTCGGACGCCGAAGAACCGTCCCCCGAGATGCGAAACTCGGACGCGGAAGAACCGTCCCCGGACGTCGGGGGGCCGGTTCGCGGTTTCCGGCGGCGATCTGGCACAATGTTGGGCGCGTCGTCCGCGCCGGTGCCCTCTCATCGCCGACTCGAACGGTCCACCCGAGACTCGCACCCATTCCCCACGATGGGGGCCGGCCTCACCCGTCCAGCCTGGCAGACGTTGCTCAGGCTTTCCCACAGGAGAAACCACACACGTGGCTGTCAAGATTCGTTTGAAGCGGCTCGGCAAGATCCGCTCGCCGCACTACCGCATCGTCGTCATGGACTCGCGCACCAAGCGCGACGGCCGGGCGATCGAGGAGATCGGTCTCTACCAGCCGAAGAACGACCCTTCGGTGATCAAGATCGACTCCGAGCGGGCGCAGTACTGGCTCGGCGTGGGCGCGCAGCCCACCGAGGCCGTCGTCACCATCCTGAAGCGCAGCGGTGACTGGCAGAAGTTCACCGGCGAAACCTCGGAGTCGGGCATCGCCCCGCAGCCCGAGAAGGCCGACAAGGTTGCCCGGTTCAACGCGGCGCTGGCCGAGGCCGACGACGCTCCGGCGAGCGGCGCGATCAGCACCGGCAAGAAGAAGGCCGCCGAGTCGGACGCGGCTGCCGCCGCCGACGAGGCCTGATCGTGCTCGCCGATGCCCTGGAGCACCTGGTGCGCGGCCTGGTCGCCAACCCGGATGACGTCCGGGTCACCGATTCCGACCGGCGTCGTCCGCGCACCCTGGAGGTCCGGGTCCATCCCGAGGACATCGGCAAGGTGATCGGACGCCAGGGCCGCACGGCAGGCGCGCTGCGCACCGTCGTCGGTGCCCTGGCCGGCCGTGAGACGGTGCGGGTCGATTTCGTCGACGTCGACCGCCGGCAACGCCAGCGCCGCCGCTGACCTTCCCAACACATCGGACGCCCTCGAGCCTGCTCGGGGGCGTCCTCGTGGACTTACAGGAGGAATGATGGCGCCCACCGTGGACGTGGTGGTCGGCACTGTCGGACGCGCGCACGGCCTGCGCGGCGAGGTGACGATCCGGCTGTCCAGCGACTTCCCCGAGGAGCGCTTCGCACCCGGCGCAGTGCTGCGTGCCGGAACGATCAACGGTGAGCGCCTGGAGGTGAGGGCCAGTCGTTGGCAGGGGGACCTGCTGGTGGTGACCTTCCACGGCTACACCGATCGGTCGCGCGCTGAGACGCTGCGCGGCACCGAGCTGTGGGCCCAGGTGGAGGTCGGTGAGTCCGACCCGGGGGATTTCCACGACGCGGCACTGGTCGGCCTCGAGGTGCGCTCCGGAGGCCTGCTGAGGGGCCGGATAGCCTCGATCGTGCACAACCCCGGACAGGATCTGCTCGTCGTCCGCTCCGAGGCCGGTGAGCATCTGGTGCCGTTCGTCACCGAACTGGTGCCGGTGGTCGACCTGGCGACGGGAGTCGTCGAGGTGGTCGACCTGCCCGGACTGTTCGAACCCGCACCGAGCCAGGAGGGCCGATGAGGCTCGATATCGTCAGCATCTTTCCCGAGTACTTCGCACCGCTGCAGTTGTCGCTGGTCGGCAAGGCGATCCGTGCCGGCACGCTGGACGTCGCCGTCCACGACCTGCGCCGCTGGACCCACGACCGGCACCGCACCGTCGACGACACCCCCTACGGCGGTGGCGCCGGCATGGTGATGAAGCCCGAGCCATGGGGAGAGGCGTTCGATGAGCTCCTGACCCTGCCGGGCCACGAGGCCGACGAGCCGGTGCTGATCGTGCCCACGCCGTCCGGGACGCCGTTCACCCAGCAGATCGCGCACGAATGGGCCGCCGAGAAGCGGCTGGTCTTCGCCTGCGGACGCTACGAGGGCATCGACGCCCGGGTCGTCGAGCACGCCGCGACCCGGATGCGGACCGCCGAGGTCAGCCTCGGCGACTATGTGCTGAACGGGGGAGAGGTCGCCGCGCTGGCGATCATCGAGGCTGTGGTCCGGCTGCTGCCCGGCGTGGTGGGCAACCCGGCGTCGCTGATCGAGGAATCGCACGCGCCCGGCCACGACAACCTGCTGGAGTACCCGACCTACACCAAGCCGGAGAGCTGGCGCGGGCTGCGCGTGCCCGAGGTGCTGCTGTCCGGACACCACGGCCAGGTCGCCGCATGGCGCCGCGAGCAGGCCGTGGAGCGGACGCGGGAACGGCGTCCCGACCTGCTCTAGTGCCCGGCCCACGGGCCGCTCACCGCCAGTCCGAGACCGGGGGCTCGGGGAGCCGGCCCAGCGGCACCACCTGCGGCGTCCCGGCGACCGGGTCGGGCACCACGATGCAACGCAACTCGAAGACCTCCTGAACGAGGGTCGCGGTGACCACCTGCGCCGGCGGGCCTTCGGCGACCACCCGGCCGTCCTTCATCACGATCAGGTGGGTGGCGTAGCGCGCCGCATGGTTCAGGTCGTGCAGCACGGCGACCAGCGTGCGCCCGCTGCGGTGCAGGTCGGTGAACAGTTCGAGCAACTCGATCTGATGGGTGATGTCGAGGAAGGTGGTCGGCTCGTCCAGCAACAGGATGCCGGTCTGCTGGGCGAGTGCCATCGCCACCCACGCCCGTTGCTTCTGGCCGCCGGAAAGCTCGTCGACCAGCCGCGCCGACAGGTCGGTGACCCTGGTTGCGGCCATCGCTTCCGCCACCGCCCGCTGGTCGACGTCCGTCCACTGCCGGATCAGGTTCTGGTGCGGGAAACGTCCCCGCGCCACCAGGTCGGCGACCCGGATGCCATCGGGTGCCAACGAGGTCTGGGGAAGCAGGCCGAGCCGGCGGGCCACCTCCTTGGCCGGGTAGGACGCGATGTCCGCGCCGTCGAGCACCACCCGGCCCTCGGTGGGACGCAGCAGCCGGGAGAGCCCACGCAGCAGCGTCGACTTTCCGCAGGCGTTCGGCCCGACCACGATGGTGAAGGACTCGTCGGGGATGGCGACCGACAGGCTGTGGCTGACCACCCGCTTGTCGTAGCCGATGGTGGCGTGCTCGGCGAACAGCCGGACGGGATCGGTCGCGGTCATAGGTGTCGTCTCGTTTCTCGGATCAGCAGCCAGATCAGATAGATCCCGCCCAGGCAGACGGTGATCAACCCGACGGGGACGGCGCGGTAGAACAACGCGATCAGCAGCGACAGGAACTGGGCGGCGGTCAGCAGCGCCGCCCCCATGAAGGCTGACGCGGCGAGCGAGACCCCCGGCGTGCGGGCCACCCGCCGGGCCACCTGGGGAGCGCACAGGGCGATGAAGCCGATCGGACCGGCGGCTGCGGTGACCAGGGCAGTGGTGGCTACCCCGGCGATCAGCAGCCCGAGCCGCGCCCGGTTCGCATTCACCCCTTGGGCGAGCGCCGCGTCGTCGCCCAGTTCCAGCTGCCGCAGTGCCGGGGCGAGCAGCGTCGCGGCGCTCAGGGTGACGGCCGCGAGCAGCAGCGAAGGGGTCAGACTCTCCCAATCCACCCGGCCGAGTGAGCCGGCGCCCCAGAACCCGACCGTCATCGCGTCCTGAAGGTCCGCGCGGGTGATCAGGTAGGCGTTCAGCGAACCCAGCAGGGCGGACACGCCGATGCCGACGATGATCAGCCGGAAGCCCTGGATGCCGCGTCGGTAGGCGAGCAGGTAGACCACCAGCGCGGTGAGCAGGCCACCGACGATCGACGCGCCGGCGATGCTCCAGTAGTCGCGCACCTGGAACATCAGCATCGCCAGCACCACCGCGGTGTAGGCACCCGCGTCGAAGCCGATGATGTCAGGCGAACCGAGCGGGTTGCGGGTCAGCGACTGGAACACGGCGCCGCCCACCCCGAGCAGCGCCCCGAAGACGATCGCCGCCAGTAGCACGGGCAGCCGCCACTCGACGACGATCATCCGGTGGAACTCTTCGCCGCCGCCCAGCAGTGCCCGGACGACCTGGCCAGGGTCGAGCGGGTAGTCGCCGAAGCCGAGCCCGATTACCGCGAGCGTCACGGTCGCCGCGGCGAGCACCCCGTTCACCAGCACACTGCGCAGCCGGAGCCGGACGGACACCGTGCGACCGACCCGCAGATCCTGGTGGGCGTAGCCGAAGTCGATGCTCATAGTCCGCTCGCCTTCCGACGGCGCACCAGCGCGATCAGCACCGGGGCGCCGACCACCGCGGTGAGGATGCCGACCTCGATCTCGCCGGGCCGGGCGATCACCCGGCCGACGATGTCGGCGGCCAGCACCACCACGGGCGCGGTGAGGATGGTGAACCCGAGGATCCAACGCTGATCGGGTCCGGTGAACCAGCGGACCACGTGCGGCACCATCAGCCCCACGAAGCCGATGCCGCCGGTCAGTGCGGTCTCGCCGCCGGCCAGCAGGGTGACGGCGATGATCCCCAGCAGGCGGGTGCGGAGCACGCTGGCGCCGAGCGAGGTCGCCAGCTCGTCGCCGAGCGCGACCGCGTTCAGCGAGCCGGCGATCAGCAGCGCGAGCGCCAGGCCGACGAGCAGGAACGGGAGCACCGTCAGGGTTTCCTCCAGCGACGCCGCGGCCACCGATCCCAGACCCCAGTGGCGCAGCGTGCGAAAGGTCTCCTTGTCGATCAGGGTCAGGAACGTGGAGACGCCGCCCAGGACGGCGCCCAGCGCCACCCCGGCGAGTACCAGCTGCACCGGCGCGACCGAGCCGCGGCCGGCCGACCCGATCAGGTAGACCGCGATCGTCGCCAGCATCGCGCCGACGAACGCGAACCAGAGGAAGCCGTCGATGGTGGTGACACCGAAGGCGGCGACGCCGATCGTCACGGCGAAACCGGCCCCCGCGTTCACCCCGAGGATGCCCGGGTCGGCGAGCGGATTGCGGGTGACCGCCTGGATCAGCGCGCCCGCCACGCCCGCGGCGACACCGGCCACGATCGCCAGCACGGTGCGCGGCACCCGCAACGTCCAGACGATGATCGACGCCTCCGAGTCGTCCGGCCACCACAACCCGTGCCACACCTCGTCCCAGGGCAGCGGGTTCGAGCCTAGGGCGAGGCTGGCCGGCACCACGATCGCCAGCGCGGCGGCGACCAGCAGCAGGCCGAGCAGCTTGCGGGTTCCCGTCGTCGAGGGACCCTCGGACGCCGCGGCCGCGACGGACGGCGAACTCGAATGTGTGCTGGGGGAGAAACTCACCCGGCCGTCCGCTGTGGCTGCAGTCGGTAGAGGCTCTCGCCCCAGCCGAAGGTGAGCCGTTCGGCCACGTCGAGGCCGGCATGCGCGAACAGCCCGGCCAACTCGTCCCGGTCGCGCAGCCCGCCGCCGGTGAGGGCGAAACCCACCAGGTCCTCCTCGTAGTCGTGCTCGTCGGCAAGATCGTGGTCCATCACCTCCGAGAAGACCAACACCGAGCCGCCCCCGGTGAGACTCTGCGCGGCCTGTCGCAGCAGATGCGCGGCGTCGGCGTCGGCATGTCGCTCCAGCACGCCTGCCAGCAGGACGGCGTCATGGGCGTCCGGACGCGGATGCAGCCCGCTGCCCGGCTCGTGCCGCACCCGGGGATGCGGGTCGTGTACCCGGCTGATCGCTGCCAGCTCGGAAGGCGCGGCCACGATCGTGACAGCCAACTCGTCTCGCGCGGCGACCAGTGCTTCGGCGAGTGCGCCCGCGGCCGGTCCGATCAGGGCGACGCTGCGCAGCTCGTCGAACACCGGGGCGGCGGCCAGTGCACCGCCGGAGTATTCCGCGCCGTCGGCGGCCTCCTCGGCCCGTTCCCGGGCCAGCTCCGGGTCGTCCAGCACGGTTTGTTCGTGTTCCGAGCCGAACCAGCGGGCGTGGTCACCGCGTCCGGTACGCACCGCCGCCAGCAGCGACAGCAGGCCGCCGAGTTCGGTGCGGGCCGCCAGCCGGTCGAGATCGAGCGCGGCGCTGGTGTCGTCGTCCTCGAGTTCTCGGCCCAGCGAGGTGAGCGCATACCTTTCGCCGTCGCGGGTCACCAGGCCCAGGGCGGCCAGGTAGCGCAGCAGCTTGCGCAGCCCGGTCCGGTCGGCGCCGATGTCGGCGGCCAGTCCCGCCAGCGTCCGGGGACGCCCTGCCAGGGCGCCGCCCAGCCCGATCGTGGCGGCGACGCGGACGGCGAAGCCGGGGGCCAGTTCGCGGAGCTCGTGGAACCGCTCCTCGTCGCCTTCGACGATCTCGTCGGACGGCTGCTCGGCCCCCGCGTTCGCCTCGGCGGTGCCCGGCTGTACCCGCCAGTAGCCGGTCACCTCGACCTGCTCCTTGGCCAACCCCTTCTCGCCGCGCAACCAGCGCCGGATCGGGGTCAGCGTGAGCGATTCCCCGGCCACCCAGGCGAACACCGTGCCCGCCCACCAGTCGGCCGTGGTGATCGCGTCGTAGAGCAGCGTGGTGCTGCCCGCGGGGCGGCCGTCCCGGCTCAGCCAGGTCAGCCGGACGCCCTCCGGCACCGGCAGCGCGACCTGATGCGAAGGTTCGGCCACCTCGATGAACACCTGGGCCCGCGCTCCGGACGGCCACTCCGCCAGCCACCGCCCGATCGCCGGCAGCGCCGTCTCGTCGCCGGCAATCAGCACCCAATCGGCGTCGCGCGGATGCCCCGCCGACATCTTCGGCCCAGCGATCTGGATCTGATCCCCGGGTTGCACCCGGGACACCCAGGTCGTCGCCGGACCCACCCCGTGCCGCACCACCTCCACATCGACCTCGCCGCGCTCGGCGTCCCAGCGGCGCACTGTGTACGTGCGGGTCAGCAGATGCGGGTCCCGCGGCCAGTTCAGCACCCCGTCGGCCTGGGTGGGTCCGACCGCCTCGACGACGTCCGGATGCCGCATGAACAGCTTGAACTCGTCGTCGAAGCCGTCGGAGCGGAAGGCCGCCACCGGGTAGCCGTTCTCGGCCACATGCGCCCGCAGGGCCGGGCCGCCGAGGGTGACCCGCCGCATGCCGGGGGAGACGTCGGTGACCCGCAGCACCTCCAGGCGCCGGGTGGTGATCGGGAAGATGTCGAGCTGGCGAAGACTGGCGGGCATGGATCCTCCTGGTGGGCGTCGTGGCTCGGCTGCTACTTGGCGAACAGACCTTCGAAGGCCTGGTCGAGCTGGTCCGCCGTCCAAGGCAGATTCAGGGCATTGGGCCAGCTGAACGCCCACGGCAGGCTGGTCGAAGCCTTGTCGTCGGAGCTGATGATCGCGACGTTGCCCGCCTTCACAGCCTTCAGCCGCTGGTAGAGCGGGCTCTTGGCCAGCCAGGCCGCCGCATCCTTCGCCTCGCCGCGTCCGCCGTGCTGGTACAGGAAGATGCCGTCGGCATCGACGATGCTGAGGTTCTCCAGGCTGACAGTGGTGTAGCCCTGCTTGTCGATCATCTTCGCGGCGTTCGGGTGCGGCGCGAAACCCAGGGCGGTGAGCAGCTTCTCGGCCTGCGAACCCTTGTTGTTGACCAGTTCGACGCCGAACTCGGAGCCCCGGTTGATCACGATCGCGACGGTCCGGCCCTGCCACTGCGGATGATCCTGGGCCACCTTGGCGATGTGCTGGTCGGTGGCGGCGATCGCCTCGCTGGCCCGGCTCGGCAGGTCAAGGGTCGCACCGATCAGGTTCGTGGTGGTGCGCCAATCGGGGATGAACGCGCCCTTCTCCTGCACGGCCAGCACCGGTGCGATGGCCTTCAGCTTGGTGAAGACCTGGTCCAGGTTGGAGTACCCCAGGGCCACGATCAGGTCGGGACGGGCGGCTGCGACCTTCTCCACGGCCAGCGTGTCCGCCCACGGGTCGATCACCGTGGCGTCCTTGAGCGCGTCGGCATAGGGGGCGTACCAGGGTTCGTCGTCCGGCTTGGCCGGCGCGACGACCGGGCTCACCCCGAGCGCCAGGGTGGCCTCGAAGTCACCGAGTCCGCCGATCACCGCGATCCGCTCGGGGCGCTTCTGCAGCACCGTCTCGCCCCAGCCGCTCTTCAGGGTGAGCGGGTAGCTGGTGGTGCCTTCACCCGGCGGCAGCAGGCCGGGGGCTGAGGAGCTCGGTGTGGTGGCCGGTTCGGGTGCGGCGGTCGAGCAACCGGTGAGCAGCAGGGCAGCCGCGGCGAGCGCAGCGACACCCCCGCGGACGAGGCGCGCAAGGGACGTCGGAAACGCGAGAGAGGCGCCGGCGGGTCCGAGTTCGGAACGGTGGCGGGTCATGACAGCCTTTCCAGCCGCGGTGCGGCCGTGGTCGTGCGGAAGGCCGGCAGGCCGAGGGCTGCCGGCGGGTTGGTCGGGGTCGTTGGTGCTGCCGCCTCGGGGCAGCGGCACAGTAGGTAAGATAAGGCTTGCCTTACTCAGACCTCTTGTCCGCTGCTGACAGGTTCTTATCCCGAGATGTCGATCGCCGTTGCCGCCGCGCCCCTGATCCGGGGTGGCCTGCCCGGTTGCCGGGTCGGGCCGATCAGCAACGCCCGCGAGTCGCTTTTGCTGTGGGTGCACACGGGAACGGCGCGGGTGGCCACCGGGTTGACGCGCCATGAGTTGAGCACGGGACAGGCGCTGTGGCTGCCGCCTGGGCTCGAGCACACGGTGGTGGTGGACGAGGACTCGCTGGCTGTCCCGATCTTCGTTCCCGCCGGCGACGTGCCTGAGGATCTTCGCCGGGTGGCTGTGCTGACCATCCCGTCCGAGTGGAGTGACTGGCTGGTCTGGCGGTATGCGTGCACGCTCGGTTACCTGCACGGCGTCGCGATGGACGCCGCCGGCCTGGTCGAACTGGTCGCGGGCTCGCGGCTGACGGCCGCCGGGATCAGGATCACCATGCCGCCGCTGCCGGCCTCGCGAGAAGCCCTGGACGTGGCGCGCACGGTCCTCAGCGAGCCGGCGAGCGCCTCGACGGTGGACGAGTTCGCGGACCGTGTGGCGGTCAGCACCCGGACGTTGCAGCGACAGTTCGCCGGTGAGACCGGAATGGGTTTCACCCAGTGGCGCACCGCGGTGCGGATCGCTGCGGCCGCCGCACTCCTCGCCGACGGTCACCATGCCGGCTGGGCCGGCGGCCAGGTCGGCATCCACGATGCCGCCTGCTTCACCCGCACCTTCCGCCGGCAGGTCGGGCTGACGCCGAGCCAGTACGCCCGCCGCCTTCGCGATAGCCACGCCGCCGCGGAGGGCACCCTCGACCTGATCGGTACCGTCTCGACGCTGATCCAGCGGGGATCCACGCAAGCGCCGATGAGCGCGGGTCTGCCGACACCACGGATCCCCGCGGTCACCACCTGGGAGTGCGTCAGCGATACCGACATCGCCATGTGGGTGTACCGGGGCGTAGCGCAGATCCGGATCGGCGGACGGCGCAGGCAACTGCAGCGGGGCGACCTGGTCTGGCTGCCCGCCGACATCCCGCACGCAATGGAGCTCGACGAGGACACGATCGTGCTGCCGGTGGCGTGGCGAGCAGCCCGCGGATCAGGTCTCGACGGGCGAGTCGTCCGATTCCCGGACGAGGCCGCACCGCGGCTGCTGCAGGCGTTGGTGCTCACCCGGTCCGCGCTGCGTCCGGACCGGGACGAGTCCAGCTCGTTCATCCGCGCGCTGGAGGCCGCCGATCCATCGCCTGACCGGCCGAGTGAACCGGAGCAACGCGTCGGCGTGATCGCCGATCGGATTCGCAGCACGCCGGCCGATGCCTGCTCGCTGACGGGTTGGGCGGAACGCCTGGGCGTCGATCCGGCGCGGTTGCGTCGCGAGTTCATCGCCACCACGGGCGAACCGTTCGAGCGTTGGCGATTGCAGTTGCGGATGAGCATCGCGCGCGACCTGCTCGACGAGGGCCAACCCCTCACGGCGGTCGCGCGGCGGCTCGGCTACGCGCACCTGTCCGGCTTCAGCCGGGTGTTCGCCACGGCATTCGGCCAGCCGCCCGGCGCGTACCAGCGTTCCCTCTCGGCGTGACGCCCGGCGTCCGCACATCGACGCGGTTCGACCGCGACCGTCGCGCGTCGGCTGGGAATCCCGCTCCGGAAGGCGTTCACTGGTCCGGTGACCCGCTCCCGACTCCTGTCCGTCGTCTGCGTCCTGACCGTGCTGCTGGCCGGCTGCGCGGCCCCGTCCACGGGTAGCTCCGCCGGACCCAGCCCGGACGGCACCGCACCCTCGACGGCGCCGAGCACGCCGACCGCCACCGGCAGCCCTTCGCCGAGCGGTCCGGTTGAGACGCCCGCGATCGACTGCCGCAAGGCGAAATGCGTCGCCCTCACCTTCGACGACGGCCCCGGCCCAGAAACTCCCAAACTGCTCGACACCCTGGTCAAGGAGAAGGTGCCGGCCACCTTCTTCCTGGTCGGCACGATGATCCGGCAGCACCCGGAGGTGGCCAAGCGGATCGCCACCACCCCGGGTATGACGGTGGCCAACCACACCATCAGCCACCCGATGCTCACCCGCATCGCTGCGTCCAAGGCGCGCCAGGAGATCGTCGACAACACCAAGCTGATCACCAAGGTGACCGGCGTGAAGCCGCACTACCTGCGCCCGCCCTACGGCCTGCACAACGCCGCCGTGGACGCCGTGGCCGGCAAGCAGGGCCAAGCGGTCGTGCTGTGGAGTGCCGGCGCCCTGGACTGGCAGTACAACAAGCCGGCCAAGATCGTCGAGGTCACCCTGCCGCAGATCGCGCCCGGAGCGATCGTGCTGGCCCACGACATCCACCCCTGGACGATCAAGGCCGTTCCCACCCTGATCACCAAGCTCCGCGCCAAGGGCTACACCCTGGTCAGCCTGGACGACATCCTCGGCCCCACCAAGCCCGGCAAGACCTACGCCCGCGGCCGTCACTAACCCCCCCCGGGGACGGTTCTTTCGGTCACCGACTCGCTCGCCGGGATGGACGGCGGTCGCGCAGGTGGGAGACCTCGCCCCATGGCGTGGGCACCGTCGCACCCCATCGCCCGCCCGAGTCACGAGACCTTTCGTCTCATCCGTGACGACATTGGCCATCCGTTCAACATGGCCGCCGCAAGGGGAATATGGTGACTCTCGTGGCGACGACGACTCTTTCCCCACGCGCTCGGGCCGTCCGCTCATCCGTGGCCATGAAGGCGCTGATGGCGGTGACCGGCCTGATCATGATCGGGTTCCTGCTGATGCACATGTACGGCAACTTGAAGGTGTTCTTCGGTGCCGAATCCTTCGATCACTACGCCGAGTGGCTCAAGGGGGACATCCTCTACCCGCTGGTGCCGAAGGGTTGGTTCATCTGGATCTTCCGCACCTTCCTGCTGGCGGCGATCGTGCTGCACATCTGGTCGGCGGCGACGCTGACGGTGCGTGCCCGGCGGGCCCGCGGCACCAAGTACGTCAACTCCAAGCCGATCCAGCAGACCTACTCGGCCCGCACCATGCGCTGGGGCGGCGTCATCCTGGCGGGCTTCCTGGTGTTCCACATCCTCCAGTTCACCTCGCGCACCATCAGGACCGGCTTCGCCGCGGACGCCGGGGCGTACGACATGTTCGTGGCCTCGTTCCAGCAGTGGTGGCTGGTGCTCGCCTACGCGCTGTGGATGGTGACGGTGTGCATGCACATCAGGCACGGCTTCTGGAGCGCGTTTGCGACGCTGGGCGCGAACACCTCGGCGACCAGCCGCAAGTGGTGGAACATCATCGCTTATGCGGTGGCGATCCTGTTGTATGTCGGATTCATGATCGCGCCGCTCGCGGTGCTGTTCGGGGCGGTGAAGTGATGGCAACCCAGACCATTGAGCGTGAGGTGGCGACCACCGGCGGCGTGTACTGGCGCGAGGGCGCCGAGGTGCATGACACCAAGGCACCGCCCGGGCCGATCGAGGGCAAGTGGGCCAAGCGGCAGTTCGAGGCGAAACTGGTCAACCCGGCCAACCGGCGCAAGCTGACGGTGATCATCGTCGGCACCGGCCTGGCCGGTGGTGCGGCCGCGGCGTCCCTGGGCGAGGCCGGCTACAACGTGCTGAACTTCTGCTACCAGGACAGCCCCCGCCGCGCCCACTCCATCGCCGCCCAGGGCGGCATCAACGCCGCGAAGAACTACCGCAACGACAACGACTCGGTGTACCGGCTGTTCTACGACACCGTGAAGGGCGGCGACTACCGCTCCCGGGAGACCAACGTCTACCGGCTGGCCGAGGTCAGCGGCCGGATCATCGACCAGTGCGTCGCCCAGGGCGTCCCGTTCGCCCGTGAGTACGGCGGTCTGCTCGACAACCGCTCCTTCGGCGGCGTCCAGGTGCAGCGCACCTTCTACGCCCGCGGCCAGACCGGGCAGCAGCTGCTGATCGGCGCCTACCAGGCGCTCGAACGGCAGGTCGCGGCCGGCACGGTGCAGATGTTCACCCGGCACGAGATGCTCGAGCTGATCGTCGTCGACGGACGCGCCCGCGGCATCGTCGCCCGCGACATGGTGACCGGTGAGATCGAAACCCATCTCGCGGACGCCGTGGTGCTGGCCACCGGCGGCTACGGCAACGTCTTCTTCCTGTCCACCAACGCGATGGGCTGCAACGTCACGGCCGGCTGGCGGGCCCACCGCAAGGGCGCCTACTTCGCCAACCCCTGTTACACCCAGATCCACCCGACCTGCATCCCGGTGCACGGCGAAACCCAGTCGAAGCTCACCCTGATGAGCGAATCGCTGCGCAACGACGGACGCATCTGGGTGCCGAAGCGCGCCGAGGACTGCGACAAGGATCCGCGGCAGATCCCCGAAGAGGACCGCGACTACTACCTGGAGCGGATCTATCCGGCGTTCGGCAACCTGGTGCCCCGCGACATCGCGTCCCGGCAGGCCAAGAACATGTGCGACGAGGGACGCGGTGTCGGCCCGGCGGTCGCCGAGAAGCAGCCGGACGGCTCGATCGAGATGGTGCGCCGCGGCGTCTACCTCGACTTCGCCGAGGTGATCAAGCGGATCGGCAAGGACGGGGTCGCGGCCAAGTACGGCAACCTGTTCGACATGTACGCCCAGATCACCGCCGAGGATCCCTATGAGGTGCCGATGCGGATCTACCCGGCGGTGCACTACACGATGGGCGGCGTCTGGGTCGACTACGACCTGATGACCTCGATCACCGGCCTGTACGCGACCGGCGAGTGCAACTTCTCCGATCACGGCGCGAACCGGCTCGGGGCGTCCGCGCTGATGCAGGGCCTGGCCGACGGCTACTTCGTGCTGCCCAACACCATCAACGACTATCTGGCCGCAGCGCCGTTCCCGAAGATCGCGCCGGACCACCCCGAGGTGGTCGCCGCGGTACGCAGCGTGCAGGAGCGGATCGACACGCTGCTGTCCATCCAGGGCAGCCGCACGGTGGACTCCTTCCACAAGGAGCTCGGCCAGATCATGTGGGAATACTGCGGCATGGAACGCACCGAGGAGGGCCTGAAGAAGGCGATCGGGCTGATCCGTGAGCTGCGCGAAGAGTTCTGGCGCGACGTCAAGGTGACCGGTGAGAACGAGGAGTTCAACCAGACCCTGGAGCGGGCCGGGCGGGTCGCCGACTTCCTCGAACTCGGCGAGCTGATGTGCGTCGACGCGCTGCATCGGCGGGAATCCTGCGGCGGCCACTTCCGGGCCGAATCGCAGACGCCGGACGGCGAGGCGCTGCGGCACGACGACCAGTTCCTCTACGTGGGAGCTTGGGAGTACACCGGCGACGTGCCCGTGCTGCACAAGGAGCCCTTGGAATACGAGTTCATCGAGCTGAAGCAACGGAGTTACAAGTGAACATCACCTTGCGGGTCTGGCGGCAGGAGAACGCCGATGCCAAGGGCGCCATGCAGACCTATCAGCTGGCCGACGTCAGCCCCGACATGTCGTTCCTGGAGATGCTCGATCTGCTCAACGAACAGTTGACCGTCGAAGGCATCGAACCGGTCGCCTTCGACCACGACTGTCGCGAGGGCATCTGCGGCATGTGCGGTGTGGTGATCAACGGTTCGGCCCACGGACGCGGCTCGTCCCCGGTGCCGACCACCACCTGCCAGCTGCACATGCGTTCGTTCGCCGACGGCGCGGTGATCGACGTCGAACCGTGGCGGGCCGGCGGCTTCCCGGTGATCAAGGACCTGG
>NZ_JAPUED010000069.1 GCF_027492755.1 Micropruina sp.
CGGTCTCGATCAGCGCGGTGGCGAGGATGGTCAGCGAGCCGCCGTCCTCGATGTTGCGGGCGGCACCGAAGAACTTCTTCGGCGGGTACAGCGCCGCTGAGTCGACACCACCGGACAGGATGCGTCCGGACGCCGGCGCGGCCAGGTTGTAGGCGCGGCCCAACCGGGTGATGCCGTCGAGCAGGATCACCACGTCCTTGCCCAGCTCGACCAGACGCTTGGCCCGCTCGATGGCCAGCTCGGCGATCGTGGTGTGATCATCGGCCGGACGGTCGAAGGTCGAGGCGATGACCTCGCCGTTGACCGAGCGCTGGAAGTCGGTGACCTCCTCGGGCCGCTCGTCGACCAGCACCACCATCAGGTGCACCTCGGGGTTGTTGGTGGTGATGGCGTTCGCGATCGCCTGCATGATCAGCGTCTTGCCGGCCTTCGGCGGCGACACGATCAGGCCACGCTGACCCTTGCCGACCGGGGAGACCAGGTCGATGATCCGGCCGGTCATGCCGACGGCGGAGGTTTCCAGCTTGAGCCGCTCCTGCGGGTACAGCGGGGTCAGTTTGCCGAACTCGGGCCGGTCGCGGGACTTCTCGGGCGCGTCCAGGTTGACCGTGTCGATCCGCACCAGCGGGTTGAACTTCTCCTTGCGCTCGCCGTCGCGCGGCTGCCGGATCGCGCCGGTGACGATGTCGCCCTTGCGCAGCCCGTACTTGCGGACCATCGACAGCGACACGTAGGCGTCGTTGGGGCCGGGCAGGTAGCCGGAGGTGCGGACGAACGCGTAGTTGTCGAGCACGTCGAGGATGCCGTTGATGTTGACCAGGACGTCGTCCTCGCCCACATTGGTGTCCACCTCGAGCCCGGCCATCGAGTTCGATCCACCGCGGTTGTTGCCGCGCCGGTTCTGCCGATCGCGGTTACGGCGGCGGCGGGAACGGCGTCCGTTGCCGAAATCGTCGTCGTCGCGGGACGACTGCTGCTGCTGGCGATCGTTCTGCTGCGGCCGGGAATCGACCGTGGGCTCGCTGCTGCCGTTGCTGCCGCCCTGATCGGCGGAGTCGCCCGCCTCGCCGCCGTTGCGGTTGCGGCGACGGCGGCCGCGCTCGCCCTGGAGCGCCTCGAGCCGGGCCGCCACGTCGTCGGAAGCCTCACCGTTGGAGGCCTCGCCGTTCGACGAGGGTTGCCGAGTCTCGGCGGCCTCACTAGCCGGGGCGGTCGACGCCTCGGCTGCGGGCGCCTGCGCTGACGAGTCGGCATTGCCGCTGTCGGCTGCCTTGCCGCCGTTCGCCTGCGCGCGCTCCTTGCGGCGCCGCTCAGGCTTCTCGACGGACGGCGCCTCGGCAGCGGCCGGAGCCGTCGCGGGCGCCGAGGCCGGCGCGCCGCCCTGTGCGCTGCGGATGGCATCGATCAGCTGGCTCTTGCGCATCGCGCCGGTGCCCTTGAGGCCGAGGGAAGCACCGAGCTGCTTCAACTCCGGAAGCAGCATCGTGCTCAAGCCCTTGCTCTTGGCGGGGGCGACGGCTTCGATCGTGTCGGTCACGTGGGTCCTTTCGGGACATCCTCCGTACGGGTGGGGTCACGGACGTACGGACAAGCATGGTGAGGAGTGTGACAACTCCGGGTCAGATCATGGACGTGTTCATCTGCGCGGAGGCCAGTGATGAAGGAAATCCTCGACGAGTGCGATCGTCCGCCCGATCTGTCAGGGGCGACGGCTGAAAAATACAGCGCGTCTTCACTGTAGCACTGCCACGCTCGAATACTGACAACGACACCGGCGTCCCGATTGTTCCCGGCCTATCGACATTCAGGCCGCGACCGGTTGCCGCAGCTGCGCCTGCGCGCGGCGTCGCTCCTTGCCCCATGGCGTGAACGCGGCGGCGATCAGGCTGGCGGCCAGGATCGCGACGCCGAGGTAGACGCCGAAGTTGTCCACCAGCATGAGCAGCGGGGGGTAGGTCAGCTCGACGTTGTTGTCCCCCGGCAGCAGCTTGAACGGGGCGTACGCCGTCCACACCGAATAGAACAGTCCGGCGACCCGCAGATAGCCCGGCAGCCGCCGGTTGCGCAGCAGCACGATGCCGAACGGCACGATCCACACGTAGTGGTGCGACCAGGAGATCGGTGAGGCGAGCAGGCTGGTCAGACCTGCCAGGCACAGGGCGAACGGAACCTCGCCGGCACGGTGCATCAGCACCGCCGCGACCACGCCGAGCACAGCGACCAGCGCGGCCAGCACCAGACCGCCGCGGCTGGCCTCACCCAGCAGCCTCGTCCAGACGCCCAGCACCGACTGGTTCGTCTTGAACACGATGCCGGTGTTCAACCCGGAATCACCGGACAGCAGCCGTCCCCAGTAGGTGAGCGAAGGACCCCAGAGCACCACGAAACCGATCAGCGAGCAGGCCAGGAAGGTCAGGAAGCTGACGATGCCGGCGCGGCGTTTGCCGGCGAAGAAGTTGTACACCGCGATCATCGCCGGGGTCAGCTTGACCGCGGTGGCGACGCCGGTCAGCCAGCCCTCGGGCAGCAGCCGGCGCTTGAAGACGGTCGGGCCGGGCATCGAGTCGAGCACCGCGGCCGCCACCAGGAAGATCGCCACCTGGCCGAAGCCCAGGGTCTCGCGCACCGGTTCGACCAGCCAGATGATCGCGGTGGCGGACACACTGAGCTGCCATCCGGACAGGCCGAGACGGTACAGCATCGCCATCAGGCAGGCCACGCACAACGCCAGCCACGCCACCTGGGCCGCCGCCACCGGCAGCGCCGCGAACGGGACGGCCAGCAAGGCCGGGAACGGCGGATAGATCCAGGGCAGCCAGGCCTCGACGTTGTAGAAGTCCTGCCCGCTCAGCACCAGTTCGCCGGTGCGGCGATAGACGTCCAGGTCGATCATCGCCGGCGCCCAGGGGTAGAGCGTGCCACCCGGGATGGTGGTGGCGCCCGCGTAGAGCGCCGCCAGCAGCGGCGCCAGGGCGAGCAGCAGGACGTAGCCGATCCGCGCGGGCAGGCTTTTCACGGGCGCTAGTTAACCACCCGCCGCCGCGCTCGGCGGTTCACCCGCCGGAGGGTCGGGGTTCCGGACGAAGTCCGAAGCCGCGGGGGAACAACGGATCGTCGAAACCTGGGCGGTCCTCGGGGTGTGCACGCACCTGCGCCATCGAGCGTGGCAGGTCGAACGGCAGCCGTCCTCGCGGTGGGAGCCGTCCGGTGATGGCGTCGAGCCAGGCGGTGGCGGACGAGCCGTAGCTGACCGTGAGTACCGCGGCGACGTCGAGCAGCGGAGTGAGGATCGCCGGCCGGTCCAGGGTGACGTCGAGCAGCACCGGGCAGTGGGCGGCGATCCGTTCCAGCCGAACCCGCAGCCCCGGCTGGAAGTCGAGGTGGCCCTGATGGAACCAGGCCTCCAGGAACAGGTCGTCGCGCGGTTCGAACGGGGCGGCCAGCCGGATCAGGGCCAGCTCGGCGTCCTCGGGCCGATCCACCACCCGGAACCGATCGCGCAGCGCCTCGACGGGGAAGCCCTCGGCGTAGACCGGGACGCCCTCGCCGACCGGCAGCCGTCCGGTATCGATCAGCACGGTCACCGACTCGGCCTGCGCTCGGTGTCCCTCCGCGACGAAGGCCGGCTGCGCCAGCACGGACACCGCGGCGTCCTCGTCCAGGAACGGATCGTCGAAGAGCCCGAGGTCGAATTTCACCGTGAGCAGCCGCCGGGCCGACTCGTCGATCCGCTGCTCGTCGACCCGGCCGGCGGCCACCAGGCCCAGCAGTACTTCCACGCATTCCTCGCCGCCGAACTGATCGCAGCCCGCGGCGAGGATCCGTTCCATCCGGCCCGCGGCGTCCAGGTGCTCGACGCCCCAGGCCCGGGCCGGCAGCACCTGCTCGCCGACGTGGTTGTCGGTGACCAGCTCCCAATCGCTCAGCACGACGCCGTCGTAGCCCAGCGTCTCGCGCAGCAGCCCGGTGACGATCTGCCGGTTGAACCCGAAGCCGACCTCCTCGATCGGTTCGCCCTCGATCGCCAGCCCGACCGGACGGCCGTAGTACGGCATGATGCCCGCCGCGTGCGCGGCGACCGCCGCCGGGAACGGGGCCAGGTGCGCGGCGAAGAAGCCGCCGGGGTACACCTGGTCCTTGCCGTAGGGGAAGTGGGCGTCCTCGCCACCGGCCTGCGGACCCCCGCCCGGAAAGTGCTTGCAGGTGCAGGCCACCGACTCGACCCCCACCGGGCCCCGCTGCAGACCCTCGAGATAGGCCAGCGTCAACCGGGTGACCAGATCGGGATCGGAGCCGAAGGTGCCGGCCTGCCGCCCCCAGCGCGGCTCGGTGGCGAGGTCCAGGGTCGGGTGCAGGGCGGCCCGGATGCCCACCGCCCGGTACTCGGCGTTCACCACGTCGGCGAACCGCCGCACCCGCTCGGGATCGGCCAGCGCGGCCAGCCCGAGCGGCTCGGGCCATTGCGACATGATGGACGCCGCGAACGACACCCCGGCGTTCTCGATGAAGGAGTGCCGCGGATCGGTCGAGATGGTCACCGGGATGCCGTGCGGAGTGCGTTCGGCCAGCGCCTGCAGATTGTTCGACCAGCGGGCGGCGGCGCGTGCGTCGGTGAGGGCATGCACGTTGAAGTGATTCAGGTGCTTGCCGAGCACCACCGTCGTGGTGGGTGACTTGGAGATCAGACCGGGCGTCTCCAGCAGGGAACCGTCGGTGCCCGCCTCGATCACGGTATGGAACATCAGCCCGGCCTTCTCGGCCAGACTGAGCCGCCCCAGCAGATCGGTGACCCGGTCGGCGGTGGGCAACCTCGAATCCTCGTACGGGTCCAGCCGGCCGTTGCCGTTCAGGTCGCGGTAGGCGAAGCCGTCCGGGGTATGGCTGAGCCGCATAGTGCTCCCTTCAGTCAGGAACCGAACGTTTCGAGCGCGATCACCGGCCGGATGCGGAGCGCGTCGCCGACCGCGAAGCTGCGGCGCAGCACACCCCCGCCCAGGACGTTGCCCAGCGATCCCAGCACCATGGCCTGGTCGAGCGACAGATAGCGTTTCGCCACCTTCCTGGACCGGACGGCGATCGCATCGTAGAAGCCGCCCGGCCCGTAGGCGTCGAAGGAGCGCTCCAGCTTCCGCAGGTTGGCCACGGCGGCCGCGGGGTCGTGCATCATCGCCAGGAAGGACGCGTGCGGGGTGACCACGCCGTCGCCGTAGCGCGTCGGCGGGTCGTCCCACCGGTAGTCGGTGTTCTCCTGGTCGGAGAAGTAGCCGTCCGGCCGCAGCCCCAGCGCGTCCACGCCGTATTCCCGGTAGCCACCCGCCGGATTCGAGGACGGCGAGAAGCCCCAGTAGCCGTACTTCGCGTCCACCAGGCCGTGGTACTGCTGCGCCTTGACGTGCGCCCGGTGATTGCGCCCCCAGGAACGTGACGCCCAGCTCTCCTCCGGGACGAAGAGGTCCGGCATCAGCTCCTCGAACATCGAGCCGCCCCACCCCGGAACAACCCGCTGCCCGCCGTAGCCATAGCTGCCCTCGTAGACCTCGACACCGAGATGGCTGCGGGTGTTGCCGCGCGGCGGCATCTCCTGCCAGTCCCAGTCGGGCGGGAAGGTGCGGTAGGTGGCGTAGTAGCCGCCGCCCGGGATCTGCCGCTTCGCGATCCCCAGGTAGGTGACCATCCGCGCCTCGGAGACACAGGTGTCGTAGTGGTGGTTGCCCGTGTACCACAGGTCCGGCCCGCCGACGCCGTTCAGCGGGGCCCGCCGGACGGCGTCGGGGTTGGCCGCGCCGGGATCCTCGGTGTAGAAGCCGCCGTAGTTGGCGCCGGGAGCGCGGGTGAAGTCGCGGTCGAAGAAGACGTCCCAGCGGTAGGCGTCCCAGAGCCGGTCGGCGCGCCGCCGGGCTCCGGGCAGGGCGTTGCGCACCACCCAGGTGGCGGCACCCAGCCAGCCCATGTCGACGCTGGAGACGAACGGCACCACAGGATCGCCGCTCTCGGGCCAGGTCCGCAGCACCTTTCCGGTCGCCTCGTCGTACCAGTTGTAGAACATGCCGCTGGGCAGGTGCCGCTCCATGCCGAGCAGCGTTTCCAGGGTCTGGTTGGCGCGCCGCTCCGCCTCCCGCGGACCGATCAGCCCCAGCCGCAGCGCGGCGATGGTGCTCCACAGGTAGCCGCCGATGTTGGTCGGCGAGGTGTAGCCGCTGCGGTTACCCAGCCTGCCGTCGACGTTGTCGGCGATCAGGCCGGTGTGGGCGTCCGTCATCGCCGCCAGGCAGCGCCAGGTGTCGCGGGCCCAGCGCAGCAGCGTGCCGCGCTGTCGGTTCGCGAACGGCGTCGCCCCGGCCGCGGGCGGGACGGCGGCGCCCAGGGCGAGGGCGGCACCGCCGGTGAGCAGGGTGCGTCGGGTGAGGTCGGACATCGTCGTCTCCTTCGATCACTTGATGCCGGTGGTGGCGATGCCCTCGATGAACCTGCGCTGGAAGAGCAGGAACACGATCAGCAGCGGCAGCACGACCACGCAGGCACCGGCCAGCATCAGGCCGTAGTTGGTTTGGTTCTGTCCGGTCGTGTACAGCGCGAGCGCGACCGGGAGGGTGTAGGAATGCTCGTTCTGTGCGACCACCAGCGGCCAGAGGAAGTTGTTCCACGAGCCGAGGAAGGTCAGGATGCCCAGCGTGGCCATCGCGGGCCCGAGCAGGGGCAGGATGATCCGGCCGAAGATGGCCAGCTCGCCCGCGCCGTCCACCCGTCCGGCGTCGATCAGATCAGCCGGCAGGCCCTGAACGAATTGCCGCATCAGGAACACCCCGAACGGCGCGGCCAGGAACGGCACGAACAGGCCGGGCAGGGTGTCGGCCATGCCCAGGTTCACCACCAGCACATAGAGCGGGATGAAGGTGACCACCCCGGGAATCATCAGGGTGCCCAGGACGAGCGCCAGCACCAGATTCTTGAACCGGAAGTTCAGCATCGCGAGCGCATAGCCCAGCATCGAGCAGAACAACAGGTTCCCGACGGTCACCACCGTCGCGACGATCACCGAGTTCACGAAGTACTGGGCGAAGTTCATCCGGGCGAACAACTGGGTGTAGTTGTCCAGGGTGGCGGCGTCCGGCCACCAGGTCGGCGGCACCTGGCGCAGTTCGGCGTCGGTCTTGACCGAGCCGAGCACCATCCAGATGAACGGCGCTGTGACGGCGATCAGTGCCAGGGAGAGCAACACGTAGGTCAGTGCGGTCGCCCAGGCCGGTCTCTTCTCCAACATGGTCGCTCCTCAGGTGTTCTCGCGCAGCAGGCGGAACTGCAGCACCGTCACCGCGGCGATCACCACGAAGATCAGGTACGACACCGCCGAGGCCAGCCCGAAATTGCCGAAGCTGAACTGCCGGTAGGTGTAGAAGGCCAGCGACAGGGTGGAATCCAGCGGGCCGCCTTCGGTCATCACGAACGGCTCTTCGAAGAACTGCAGGTAGCCGATCGCGGTGGTGACCGAGACGAACAGCAGGGTGGGCCGCAGCAGCGGGAAGGTGATGTGCCAGAACCGCTGCCAACCGGTCGCCCCATCGATGGCGGCGGCCTCGTGCAGCATGTACGGAACACCTTGCAGGCCGGCCAGGAAGATGATCATTCCGGTGCCGAAGTTCCGCCAGACCGCCATCGCGATCAGCGACGGCATCGCCCAGTTCGGGTCGCCGAGCCAGTTCGGCCCGGTGATGCCGAACCAGCCCAGCACCGTGTTGACCAGGCCCGAGTCCGGCTGCAGCAGGAACCGCCAGACCACGGCGACCGCGACGATCGAGGTGATCACCGGGGTGTAGAAGCCCAGCCGGAAGAACGCCCGCAACCTGGTGATCCCACGATCGAGCAGGACGGCTGCCGCCAGAGCGACCGCGAGGGTGAGCGGCACACCCACCACGACGAAGTAGGCGGTGTTGCCCGCCGCCTTCAGGAACGTCGGATCGGACAGCGCCCGGGCGTAGTTCTCGAAGGCGACGAAGTCCACCGCGAAGGGCGTCCGCAGATCGCGTCGCCGGGTGTCGGTGAAGCTCATGAACAGCGACTGGAACACCGGCCACACGGTGAACACCGCGAACAGCAGCAGGAACGGCGACGCCAGGATCCAGGCCGCCCGCGACTCCCCGGGTCGCGGGGCGATCCGCGCGACCCGGGGTTTGCGGCTTCCGCCGCCTTCGGCCGCGACCGGTGGCCGCGCCAGGGTCGATTCGGCCATCGCGATCAGCTTCCGGTGCCGATCGAGGTGGCGTCGGCCTGCAGGGTCTTCAGCGTGTCGCCGACATTGGCGTTCTGCTTGGCCACCCGCTCCATCGCGCCGTCGAATTTGACCGCGACCTGCTCCCAGGTCGGGAAGGTCGGCGGGGCCACCGCGGTCTTCATCTGGACGCCGAACTGGGCCAGCTTGGTGTCGCCGGTCAGCGACGGATCCTGCCAGGCGGACTGCACCGACGGCAGGTCGGTGGACAGCTTGTACCACTTCACCTGGACCTCCGGCTGGGTGAGCCACTCGGCCAGCGTCCAGGCGGCGTCACGGGCCTTGGTGTTCTTGAACACGGCCAGGTTCGAACCGCCGACGAACGAGGAGGAGGTCTTCTTGACCGGCATCACGAAGACGTCGTACTTGTCGGCGAAGCCGGCACCGCCGAGCTTCTCGACCGCGCTCATCATCCACGGCCCCGAGATGAACATCGGCACCTTGCCGGAGGCGAAGTCGGCCTCTGTCGACCCGGCGACCGGCGCCTTGTCGGCCAGGCCCGCGGTGAAGAAGCTCTGGTAGTAGGTCCAGGCCTCCGCCATCTCGGGGCTGTCCAGCGTCCAGGCGTTGCCGTTCGCCAACTGGGCACCGTTGGACCACGCGAAGGGCATCACCGTCTGCCACGAGCCGGTGCCGCCGGGCAGCAGCGCGATCGGGTACTTGACACCCGGCGCGCCCTTCATCTTCGTGACGAAGGTCTTGAACGAGTCCCAGTCCTTCGGCACTTCGGTGAGGCCTACCTTCTGGGCCAGATCCTTGCGGTAGAAGACCAGCCGGGTCTCGACGTACCAGGGGATTCCGTAGCTGGTGCCGTCCACCTCGGTGGTGGCCTGCGCGCCCGGGAAGAACTTCGACTTGTCGATGTTGGCCGGCGTCGGATCCAATGCGTCCAGTTGGGCGAACTCGCCCATCCAGGTGGTGCCGACCATGGCGATGTCCGGGGTGGTGTTGGCGGTGATCGCGTTGGCGAATTTGTCGTGGGCACTGTCCCAGGGGACGGCGGTGACATTCACCTTGATGCCGGGATGGCTGGCGGTGAAGTCCTTGAGCAGGTCGGGCAGCTTCTCACCCTCGGCCCCCATCGCCCACATGGTGAGGTTGCCGGTGGCCGAGCCGCTGGCGACCGGCGAGCCGCCGGCCGGGCCTGTCGATGGGCCGGTGTCGGATCTGCCGCAGCCGGTGAGAACCAGCCCGGCTGCGGTCAGTGCGGCAGCGATGACGCGTATCTTCATGAGGACTCCTTCGTTGGTCCACCGGGGCCGATTGCCCACGGCGGGGTGTCCGGACAGCCGCAGGAGCCACGCAGCACGATCCGTGTGGACAGCTCCAGCGGGGTTTCGGCGGTGCGTCCGTCGATCAGGTCAAGCAGGCGGACGGCGGCGGCGCGTCCGAGTTCACGGACCGGCTGCGCCACCGTGGTGATGCCGGGTGTCGTGTAGCGCGTGGCCGGGGCATCGTCCCAGCCGGTCACGGCGATCTGCTCCCCCACCGACAGACCGTGCCGCCGCAGCGCCAGGCAGAGGCCCAGCGCCACCTCGTCGTTCACGCACACGACTGCGTCGCAATCCAGCTCGCCGGAGGCGATGCGGCCGCCGATCTGCGCTCCCTCAGCCGCATCGAAACCGCTCGGTTGCGGGGGCGGAACCCGCAGCCCGCGTTCGCGCAGGGCGTCCTGGAACCCCTGCCAGCGGGCGGCGGCGTCCGCGGCCAGTTCGGGCGACCCGGCGAAGATCGGACGCGTCCGGCCGTGGTCGAGCAGGTGGGCGGTGAGCAGTCGGGCGTTCTCGCGACTGGAGGTGGTGATCGCCGCCGGTCGATCAGGGGCGCCGCCGATCACCACCAGCGGTGTCCGGCGGCCCAGCGCCCGCAGCTGCGCCGGGGCCAAGGTTCCGGCACCGTCCATCACCGCGACCGCGTCGACCCGCGAGCACAGCTCGGCGAGGGAGGCCTCGACATCGGACCCCGCGGCGACAACCGTCAGGATCACCGACATCCGGCGTTCGGCGGCCAGCGACTCGAAGCCGGTGAGCAGTTCGGGGTAGTAGTAACCGCCGAGTTCCGGCAACACCAGCCCCAGCGCTTGATGACGCTTCGCCACCAGGCTGCGGGCGGCGCGGTCCGGAATGTAGTCGAGCTCGCGGACGGCGGCCAGTACTCGGTCGCGGCTTCCGGAACTGACCCGATTGGCGCCGCTGAGCACCCTGGAAACGGTGGCGATCGACACCTGCGCGCGCTCCGCTACCGAATAGATGGTGGCTTTCCCGGCTTCCGGCATGACTGCTCCTACATCGCTGTAAGCGCTTACACGATTGGCCCGAAGCTACGCGCAGGGGTCGCCGGCAACCACCCCCGAAAGGGTGCATCGATGCGGGAACCTAGTCCCGGCTCTAGCCGAGGTGTGCGGCCGCGGCGCTGAACTCGGCGCGCAACTGGTCGTAGTCGGTGGCGACCGGGAACTGCGGGAACTCGGCGATCACGTTGGCCGGTGGCCGGAACAGGATGCCGGCGTCAGCCTCACTGAGCATGTTGGTGTCGTTGTAGGAGTCGCCGGTGGCGATCACCTTGTAGTTCAGCTCGTGGAAGCGGCGGACGGCCTCGCGCTTCTGGTCGGGCATCCGCAGCCTGTAGTCGACGATCCTGTCGCCCGCGATCTCGAGCTTGTGGCACAGCAGCGTCGGGTAGCCGAGCTTGGCCATGAACGGCATGCCGAACTCGTAGAAGGTGTCGGACAGGATGACCAGCTGGAAGTGCTCACGCAGCCAGCCGACCATCTCGACGGCCCCGGGCATCGGGTCGAGGGTGCCGATCACCCGCTGGATCTCGGTCAGGGTGAGGCCGTGGGAGTCCAGCAGGTCGAGCCGGTACCGCATCAGCGTGTCGTAGTCGGGTTCGTCGCGGGTGGTCCGGCGCAGCCCGTCGATGCCGGTCGCCTCGGCGACGGCGATCCAGACCTCGGGGATCAGTACGCCTTCCAGGTCGAGGCAGGCCAGATGCATGACGTCAGCCCTCCACCCGCATCAGCGTGACGTCGCCGCGGACGTCCGGCAGCGCCTGCAGGTCCTCCAGCGCGGCCCGCATGTCGCCGACCCGCGCGGCGTGGGTCAGCAGCGCCAGCTTGGCGCCCTGCCCCTGCGGCCGGTCGAGTTCGCTCTCCTGGCGCACCGCCTGGATCGACACCTGGTAGCGGGCGAAGGCCGCGGCGATCCGAGCGAGCACACCGGGCTCGTCCTCGACGCTCAGCGACAGGTAGAACCGGGACGGCACCTGGCCGCGCGGCGTGATCGGACGCGCCGAGTAGGACGACTCCCCCGGCCCGGAAGCCCCGCGCACCCGGTTGCGGGCCGCGGTCACCACGTCGCCCAGCACCGCGGACGCCGTCGGCGACCCACCGGCACCGGGACCCATGAACATCAACTGCCCGGCGTGCCGGGACTCGACGAACACCGCGTTGAAGGCGCCCGACACGTTCGCCAGCGGATGGCTGGCCGGCACCATCGTGGGATGCACGCCGACCGAGATCGAGCCGTCCGGGGCCAGCGCGCAGCGGGCCAGCAGCTTGATCACGTAGCCGAGCTCCTTGGCGGTGGCGACATCGGAGGCGGTCACCTTGGTGATGCCTTCGCAGTCGACGTCGTCGAGCTTCACCCGGCTGTGGAACGCGAGGCTGGCCAGGATGGCGGCCTTCGCGGCGGCGTCCAGGCCCTCGACGTCGGCGGTCGGATCCTCCTCGGCGTAGCCCAGCCGCTGCGCCTCGGCCAGCACCTCCTCGAACGAGGAGCCTTCGGTGTGCATCTTGTCCAGGATGAAGTTGGTGGTGCCGTTGACGATGCCCTTCACCGCGGTGATCTCGTCGCCGACCAGCGACTCACGCAGCGGCCGGATGATCGGAATGGCCCCGGCGACGGCGGCCTCGAAGTAGAGGTCGACGCCGGCCTCGGCGGCCGCGGTGTACAGGGTCGCGCCGTCCTGGGCGAGCAGCTGCTTGTTCGCGGTGATCACCGACGCCCCGTGACCGATGGCGGTCAGGATCAGGCTACGGGCCGGTTCGACGCCGCCCATCACCTCGATCACCAGGTCCACGTCCGGGCGTCCGACCAGGCCGGCGGCGTCGCCGGTGAGCAACTCGGGATCGATGCCCGGGCGCTCCTTGGCCAGGTTGCGGACGGCGATGCCGACCAGTTCGAGTCGGCGTCCGCTCCTGGCCTGGAACTCGTCGGCGCTGCCCAGCAGCAGCCGCGCCACCTCCGAACCCACCACCCCGCAGCCCAACAGGGCCACCTTGAGGGGCTTGGCTGGTGTCATCGCATGTCCTCTTCTCTTCGCGGCAGCATCAGGGCTGCCGGCTAAGCGTTGCTCAGGCGCCGGCATCGAGCGCCAGCAGGTCGTCCAGGGTTTCGCGCCGCAGCAGGGTGGTGATCCGGCCATCGGCGACGGCCACCACAGGCGGACGCGGAACGTGATTGTAGTTGCTCGCCATCGATCGGCTGTAGGCACCCGCCGCCGGGATCGCGATCAAATCTCCGGGAACGACGTCATCGGGCAAGAATTCGTCGCGAACCAGGATGTCGCCACCCTCACAATGCTTGCCGACCACCCGGGACAGCACCGGCTCCGCGGCACTCGCGCGGTTGGCCAGCGTCGCGGAGTACTCCGCGGCGTACAGCGCCGGGCGGATGTTGTCGCTCATCCCGCCGTCCACCGAGATGTAGCGCCGGGACTGGCCGCTGCCGATCTCAACCGTCTTCACCGTGCCGACGGTGTACAGCGCGGTGCCGGCGGGTCCGCAGATGGCGCGGCCGGGCTCCACCGACATGGCCGGAACGTGCAGGCCGAAACCGCGGCACTCATGCTCGACGATGCTGCGCAGGCCGGCCGCCAGTTCCTCGGGTGTGGCCGGGGTGTCCTCTTTCACATAGGAGATGCCGAACCCTCCGCCGAGGTCGAGTTCACCCAGCTCGGTGCCGGTGGCCTCCTTGAACTGGGCGATCAGCTTCAGGGTGCGCCGGGCCGCGACCTCGAAGCCGTTGGTGTCGAAGATCTGCGAGCCGATGTGACTGTGCACGCCGCGCAGATGGAGATGAGGACTGTGGTGACTGCGCACCAGTGCCACCAGCGCGGCGCCGCCGTTGATCGAGAAGCCGAACTTCTGGTCCTCGTGCGCGGTGGCGATGTACTCATGGGTGTGCGCCTCGACCCCGGTGGTGACCCGGATCATCACCTCGGCGACCGTGCCGAGTTCGGCGCACAACCGCTCCAGCCTGGTGATCTCGTGCGCGGAATCGACAATGATCCGTCCGACGCCGGCAGCCAGCGCGGCGCGCAGTTCGTCGTCGCTCTTGTTGTTGCCGTGCATGCCGATCCGGGCCGGATCCATGCCGCCGCGCAACGCGACGGCCAGTTCGCCACCGGTGCAGACGTCCAGGCCGAGGCCCTCTTCGCTGATCCACCGCGCGACCGTGGTGCACAGGAAGGATTTGCCGGCGTAGAACACCTGCCAGTCGCCGAACGCCTCGCGCCACCGGCGCGCCCGGCTGCGGAAGTCTGCTTCGTCGATCACGTAGACCGGACTGCCGACCTCGTCGATGATGGACGCCGCGGTGCGGCCGGCGATTTCGAGTTCGCCGGAGTCGATGCGCTTGGCGTTGTTGCTCCACAGCTCCTTGGTCAGGGCGTTCACGTCCTCGGGACGGGTCAGCCACTGCGGTGCAGGAGCGGTCGCGTCGGCATGGATCGAGCCGGCGACGTGCATGTGGGTCATAGCGTCCAACTGTGCCAGAACGACTTGTGGCGAGCGGCTCGGCTCCGGCCGCTGGACGTCAGCCCGCGCGGGCGGTGATCTCGAGTCGTTCGGTGACGGTGGCGAGCTTGAGGGTGACCGGTTTGTCGACCGGTCTCCCGTCGGCGCGGACGGCGATCGTGCCGCAGGCCGCGCCCAGGCATTTGTCGTCGAAACGGACGCCCCACAGGGTGAAGAACTGCCCCAGGGTGACCTGGTCCGCGCCGCGGCCCTCCAGCCAGACCACGCCGGTGTCGTCGTGGGTGTGGGCCGGGCCCTGCAGCGCGCGCGGGCGGTCCATGCCGATGTAGGGCACCAACGGGACGGCCTGGCCGTCCACTGTCAGGGTGAGCGTGAACCGGCGCTGGTTGGTGGTGTCGTCCAGCCGGGACGGCTCGAGGCCGGCAGCGCGGATCTGGGCCAGTCCGTCGCGCAGCGCGGGCCAGGGCGGCGGAGTGTCCCGCAGCACCGGTGGTCCGGCGACGGCACTGCTCGACTGTCCGCCGCACCCGGTGAGTAGGACGGCGACGACCAGTGCCAGCACCGTGGACAGACCTCGCATGTGCCCGAGGTTAGCGGTGACGGTCGCGGACGCGAGCGTGCTGCCGATTGGTTCCCGATCGCGGCGATGCGCTACAGTCGTGGGCGGCCCGATGGCTCGGGCCCCCGTAGCTCAGGGGATAGAGCGCCGCCCTCCGGAGGCGGGTGCGCAGGTTCGAATCCTGCCGGGGGCGCAGATGATCCCGCACCTGATTCAGGTGCGGGATCACCGCATTTCCAGGCCCGTCGCGACGGCACGGCCAGCGACGCCGACGGATCGGTCAGCCCCAGTTCGCGGCCTTGGTGAGGCAGAACGGATGTCCGTCCGGGTCGAGCAGGACGGTCCAGGTCTCCCCCGGCTGGTCTGCCGGCTTCGTGGCACCCAGAGCGAGTAGCTGCTCTTCGGCGGCGTCCAGGTCGTCGACCGCAAGGTCGAGATGGAACTGCTTCGTCCCTGCCGGGTTCGGCCACTCCGGACGTTGCCACTCCTCGACCCGGCCGAAGCCGAGCCGTTGTGTGCCGTCGCTCGCCATGCCGTAGTTGTCGTCGGCGTAGGTGACTTTCCAACCCAGCGCCGCCGCCCAGAACTCGGCCTCCTTGGCGGGATCGGCGCAGTCGATGGTGACCATGGCCAGCGCGGCCGGAGCTTCGGTGGTCATCGCTCCTCCTTCGATGTCGTGTCAGTCCACCTTTCTAGACTCCGGGTATGGCGGCTAGCACAAACGCGACAGGTCGGGTCCCGGCCTCGAAGGGCCTGCTGCAGCCGGAGGAGTTCGCCCGCCGCGTCCGTTTCGACGAGGTGCCGGCGTCCGGTCCGGCCGCCGCGTGGGTGGAGCGGGTCTGGTCAGCCAGCTGGGAGTTGCCGGACGGGGTGAGCGCGACCACCTCGCTGATCCCGCATCCGGCGGTGGAGATCAGCGTCGAGCGCGGCCAGCTGGCGCGCGCCGGCCGCGACCGCGACGGGGTGTGGCTGACCGGGGTGGTGACCAGCAGGTTCGACGTCACCCAGTTCGGCAACGGTGGCGTGCTCGGCCTCAAATTCCGGCCGGGCGGGTTCGCCGCATGGTCCGGCATCCCCGCCGATCAGCTCACCGATCGGGTGGAGCCCGCCGGCGATCGACTACCCGGCATGGATCGCCTGGCGAACCTTCCGCTGGCGGCGAGCGAGTCGGCGTCGGTGATGCTCGATTCGGTCCTGGCCGGCGCGGCAACGGCCGAACCGATTCCCGCCCTGGTGGAAGAAGCGCTGGCGCTGCTGGCGGAGCCGGCGCTCACCCGGGTCGACCAGTTGGCGCATCGCTGCGGCTGTTCGGTGCGGACGCTGCAGCGCACCGTTCGGCACTACGTCGGGGTGAGTCCGAAGTGGCTGGTCCGACGGCAACGGATGCACGATGCCGTGGCCGCACTGGACGCCGATACCGGCGAGGGCCTCGCCGAGCTGGCCGCGAGGCTGGGCTGGTACGACCAGAACCAGTTCGGACGCGACTTCGCCCGGCTCGTCGGTATGACCCCCAGCGCCTACCGGCACCGGCTGGACGTGGCCGACCGTTGACCAACGCGACCACCGCCGGTTGAGCTGTCGGCCCCTCCCCGGCTTGAGCCAGGGGTCTCGACCAATCTCGACCAACGGGATCGGCGAGTCCGACCAACGATCATCCGCGAAATCGTGACGTGTCAGCTCGATAACGGCATGGCCGGTTCCACCACCCGGCCCGCCTTAGTAGCATCGAACAGGTGCAGGCGTCGCGGCCTGCCCGACAAGTACGGAAGAAGGCGATCGTGCCCCTCGCGCCCGAGAATCTGACGGCGTCCAACGAGCAGACCGACGAATTCGGCGCCAACGACTGGTTGATCGACGAGATGTATCAGGCCTATCGGGAGAATCCCGACTCGGTCGATCCGCGTTGGCAACAGTTCTTCGCCGAACGTGCCGCCGCACCGGCCAACGGTGCGGCCGTTCGAGCAGAAGCTCCGCCGGGACCGGCACCGACAGCGAAATCCGAGACCACACCGCCACAGCCGGCAGCGAGCACGCCGAAGCCGACCCCGCCGGCCAGCACCGGCGCCGAGCAGCCCCCGGCTCGTCCCGACGGTGAGTCCTACTCCGTGGTGGCCGACAAACGCTCGCCGAGCACTCCCGCCCCGCCCGCAACGCCGCCGGCCAAGGCCAAGGTTGCCGACGCCGCCCCCGCCGAAGAGCCGCGCACCTCGTCGGCGAAGGTCGAATCCGGCGGCAGCGCCCGCCACGACCGCGTCCCCGAGTCCCCCGGTTCCGGAATGGGACTGTCGGCGAACCGGCCCAGTCTCGCCGTGCGCAACGCGGCCGCGTCCGAGCCGACCCGCACCCAGCTGCGGGGCGCGCCGATGCGGACCGCCCGCAATATGGACGCCTCGTTGACGATGCCGACGGCCACCTCGGTGCGCAACGTGCCGATGAAGCTGGCCATCGACCAGCGGCAGATGGTCAACTCACACCTGGCCCGGACCACCGGCGGCAAGGTGTCGTTCACCCATCTGATCGGCTACGCGATGGTGCAGGCTCTCAAGCGGGTGCCGGCGATGAACAACGCCTACGACGAGGTCGACGGCAAGCCCTTCCTGGTCGAGCCGAACACGATCAACCTCGGCCTGGCCATCGACATGGCCAAGCCGGACGGCACCCGGCAGTTGCTGGTGCCCTGCATCAGGGGCTGCGAGAACCTCAACTTCGGGCAGTTCTGGTCCTCCTACGAAGCGCTGGTCCGCAAGGCCCGCGCCGGCAAGCTGGAGGTCGCCGACTTCCAGGGCACCACGGCGACCCTGACCAACCCGGGCGGCATCGGCACCAGCCATTCGGTGCCGCGGCTGATGGCCGGCCAGGGGCTGATCCTGGGCGTCGGGTCGATCGACTACCCGCCCGAGTTCCAGGGCGCGTCCCAGCGCCGGATCACCGAGTCCGGCGTGTCGAAGGTGACCACGCTCACGTCGACCTACGACCACCGGATCATCCAGGGCGCCCAGTCGGGCGAGTTCCTCAAGGTGATTCACGAGTTGCTGCTCGGCAAGCACGGCTTCTACGACGAGATCTTCGCCTCGCTGCGCATTCCGTACGCACCGATCCGGTGGGCCCAGGACGTCAGCGCCGAGCGGCCCGGGCAGATCCCCAAGTCGGCCCGGGTGTTCTCGCTGATCGCCGCCTACCGGCAGTTCGGGCATCTGATGGCCGACATCGATCCGCTCGAGTATCGGCAACGGTCACATCCCGAACTCACGCTGGAGTACCACGGCCTCACCCTGTGGGATCTCGACCGCGAATTCCCGGTCGGCAATTTCGGCGGGCACGACGGCGAGATCATGCCGCTGCGCGACATCCTGGAGACGCTGCGCGGCTCGTACTGCCGGCACGTCGGCATCGAGTACATGCACATCCAGGACAACGAGCAGCGGGCCTGGATCCAGAAGCGGGTCGAGGTGCAGCACGCGCCGTGGCCGCGCGACGAGCACCTGCGGATCCTCGATCGGCTGAACGAGGCCGAGATCTTCGAGACCTTCCTGCAGACCAAATTCGTCGGCCAGAAGCGGTTCAGCCTGGAAGGCGGCGAATCCACCATCGTGCTGCTCGACGAGCTGTGCGACCAGGCTGCCAACACCGGGCTCGACGAGGTGTGCATCGGCATGCCGCACCGTGGCCGGCTGAACGTGCTCGCCAACATCGTCGGCAAGAGCTACAGCCAGATCTTCCGCGAGTTCGAGGGCAACGTCGACCCGCGGCTGGCCCAGGGCACCGGCGACGTGAAGTACCACCTGGGCGCCGAGGGCGAGTTCACCGCGCTGTCGGGCAAGACCATCAAGACCTCGGTCGCGGCCAACCCGAGCCATCTGGAAGCGGTCGATCCGGTGCTGGAGGGCATCGCCCGGGCCAAGCTCGACCACCTGGACTCCCGCGACGGGTTCCCGGTGCTGCCGATCCTGCTGCACGGCGACGCCTCGTTCGCCGGCCAGGGCGTCGTCTACGAGACGCTGCAGATGAGCCAGCTGCGTGCGTACAAGACCGGCGGCACCGTCCACGTGATCGTCAACAACCAGGTCGGCTTCACCACCGGCCCGCTCGATTCGCGCACCTCGGCCTATTGCACCGACGTCGCCAAGACCATTCAGGCGCCGATCTTCCACCTGAACGGCGACGATCCCGAGGCCTGCGCCCGGATCGCCCAGCTCGCCTTCCAGTACCGCGAGCGGTTCAACAAGGACGTCGTGCTCGACGTGGTCTGCTACCGGCGCCGCGGCCACAACGAAGGCGACGATCCCAGCTTCACCCAGCCCCGGATGTACGACCTGATCGAGCAGAAGCGCAGTGTCCGCAAGCTGTACACCGAGGCCCTGATCGGCCGCGGCGACATCAGCACCGAGGACGCCGAAGCGGTGCTGACCCGGTTCCGGGACGGCCTGGAGAGCGTCTTCAAGCAGGCCCGCGAGGAGGCCGAAGAGGACAACGGCTACCGCCGGGTGCCCTACTACCCGCCGAAGCTCGGCAAGACCCAGGGCACCACCATCAGCGCCGAGACGATGGCCAAGATCGCCAACGCCCATGTCACCTTCCCCGAGGGCTTCACGGTGCATCCGAAGGTGCTGCCGCAGTTGCAGCGCCGGGCGGACGGCATCATGCACGGTCCGATCGACTGGGCGACCGGCGAGCTGTTGGCCTTCGGCTCGCTGCTGCTGGAGGGACGCCCCGTCCGGCTCGTGGGTCAGGACAGCCGGCGCGGCACCTTCGTGCAGCGCTTCGCCGCTGTGGTCGACCGCAACACGGCTGAGTCGTACGTGCCGCTCAACCATCTGGCCGCCGACCAGGGCACCTTCCACGTCTACGATTCGCTGCTCAGCGAGTACGCCTCGATGGGCTTCGAGTACGGCTACTCGGTGGCCGCCCCCGATGCGCTGGTCTGCTGGGAGGCGCAGTTCGGCGATTTCGCCAACGGCGCCCAGACCATCGCCGACGAGTTCATCGTCTCGGGCAACGCGAAATGGACGCAGAAGTCGGGCGTCGTGCTGCTGCTGCCGCACGGCTTCGAGGGCCAGGGGCCGGACCATTCGTCGGCTCGCATCGAACGCTGGCTGCAGCTGTGTCACGAGGGTGCGCTGGCGGTCTGCCAGCCGTCCACGCCGGCCAGCTACTTCCACCTGCTGCGCACCCACGCCTACGTGAACTGGCACCGTC
>NZ_JAPUED010000070.1:0-6627 GCF_027492755.1 Micropruina sp.
GTCGTGCCCGAGCAGCCAGGCGAGGGCGACCTGCGCGGGGCGGGCGCCCACCTCGTCCGCGACCTCACGGACAACCTGCACCTGGCCCAGATTCTCGGCGAGGTTGCGGCGATTCCAGCGCGGCAGCAGGCGTCGGTAGTCGACCACGCTGAGCTGGGTGGTGGCGGCCGGCGACCCGGTCAGCATGCCCCGGCCCAACGGCGAGTAGGCGACGACGCCGACACCCAGTTCGTGTGCGAGCGGGACGACATCCCGCTCGGGATCGCGAGAGAACAGCGACCACTCCAGCTGGACGGCCGCGATCGGATGCTCGGCGTGCGCCCGGCGCAGTTCGTCGGCAGTCACCTCGGAGACGCCGAGGGCGCGGACCTTCCCGGCCCGGACCAATGCGGCCATCGCACCGATGCTCTCCTCGATCGGCACCCGCGGATCGACCCGATGCAGGTAGTAGAGATCGATCACCTCGGTGCGCAGCCGGCGCAGCGAGGCCTCCGCGGCCCGGGCGATGCGGGCCGGTGAGGCGTCCACACCCATCGGCAGCCCCAGGCCGGGCATGGTGAGGATGCCGGTCTTGGTGGCCAGCACGATGTCGTTGCGGGCTCCGCGCAGGTGGCGTCCGAGCAGCTTCTCGTTGGCGCCGCGTCCGTACATGTCGGCGGTGTCGAACAAGGTGACGCCACGATCCAGCGCCCGCTGCAGCGTGGCCTTCGACGACGCCTCGTCCGGACGGCCGTAGACGGCGCTCATTCCCATGCAGCCCAGGCCGAGCGGGCTGACCCGGAGAGGACCAAGTCGGCGTGTGTCGTGATTCATCGCGCAACCTTCCGTTTGCGAGCGTTTGCTCGTGAATCACAATACGAGCAGATGCTCGCATGGGCAAGGAGGATCTACGATGCCGGCATGAGTCGGGCAGTGGCGCGGACGGCGCGCGGGGTGGCCCGGATGGCGCAGATCCTGGACGCCGCGTCGGTGGTTTTCGCACGGGCCGGCTACGAGCGGGCCACGACGAACGCGATCGCCGCGCAGGCGGGCATCTCACCCGGTTCGCTGTACCAGTTCTATGCCGACAAGGCGGCCATCGCGGCCGCGCTCGGCGAGCGCCTCGCGTCCGAACTGGAGGAAGCCCAGGACGCCGCCCTGACCGGTCTCGATCCGACCGGGGTATCGCTCGCCGAGCTGGTGGAGCGAGTGCTCGATCCGCTGGTCAGGTTCGCCGTCGAGCGGCCCGCCTTCCCGGAGCTGTTCGGGCGTGCCGCGCTTCCGGACGCCGCGCTGGCGCCGATCGCTGCGGCGAAGACGGCCCTGGACGGCCGGATCGCCGACCTGCTCGCGCTGCGGATGCCGCACCTGGACCGTGCCGAGATCGATGAGGCGACCCGCATCGCGCACCTGCTGGTGGACGGCTCGATGACCGAGATGGCCGCCGACCCGCTGGTGCGGCGCGAGGTGACCCGCGCGGTGGTCGCGTATCTGGCCACCAAGGAAACTTGATCGACTCCGGGCTTGCTGGTTGAGCTTGTCGAAACCCTTGCGGGCGGTGCCGCCCGAGGTCTCGGCGAGCTCGACCGACGATGATCAGGCTTCTCAGCGGGCCTGGCGCCCTGAGGATCAGAGCCCTTCGGCCAGCCAGGCCAGGTCGGCGCGATGTTCGTCGGGGCCGCCCGGGGTCTCGACCACGAGCGGCGCGCCGGCGGAGCGGATCACGTCGCGGGCACCCTCGGGATCGCATTGCCCGGTGCCCCAGTTCGCGTGCCGGTCGGCACCGGAATCGAAGGCGTCGCGGGAGTCGTTGGCGTGGATCAGATCGATCCGCCCGGTGATGGCACGGAGCCGCTCGACCAGGCCGAGCAGCTCGTTACCGCCGGCGTGGGCGTGGCAGGTGTCGAGGCAGAAGCCGACCTTGTCGGCGTTGGCCGAGGCGCCGATGGCCGCCCAGAGCCGGTCGATGTTCTCCAGGTGCCGGGCCATCGCCTTGGTGCCGCCGGCGGTGTTCTCGATCAGTAGCGGGACGGCGATGTCGAGCCCGTCGACCGCCTTGAACCAGTTGGTGAAGCCGGCCTCGAGGTCGTCCTTGGCGGTCAGGTGGCCGCCGTGCACGATCACCCCCGCCGCGCCGATCTCGGCGGCGGCGGTGAGTTGCTTCTGCAGGTGCTGGCGCGACGGAATCCGGATCCGGTTGTTCATGCTGGCCACGTTGAGCACATAGGGCGCGTGCACATAGAGAGCGATGCCGGCCGCCTCGGCGTCCGCCTTGAGGGCCGCGGCCCCGCCCGCATAGGCGACCTGCGGGCCCTTCCAGCCCTGCGGGTCGCCGAGGAAGAACTGGCTGAGCTGCGCTCCCCGTGCCTTCGCCTCGGCGATCGGGTCGGTGGAGTCGACATGTGCACCCATCGCGATCATGGTCCCCGAGCCTAACGGCGCCTGCTGACAGATTCTGTGCGGAGCCGCTGGCCGGGGGGAGGAGGGTCTGCGTGGTTGCCGGTGACCAAGAGAACCGTCCCCGGTGACCAAGGGACGGTTCTTTTCGTACCACCTCCATCGCCGTACGTCCCCTGCGATTCGCCGCTGGCGGCGTCCGGCCGCTAAGGTTGACCCTTGGTGCCTTCCGGCACCGTTTGCACACGCCCTCCTGCCATGGGAAATGCTCATGGCCGCTCGAGACCAGAGGAGGTGGAGTTCGCGTATGCGTCAATACGAAGTCATGGTGATCATCGATCCCGATGTGGACGACCGTCAGGTGAACGGCCTGTTGGAGAAGCCGCTCGCGGGCCTGACCAAGGCCGGTGGCACCGTCGACAACCTGGACATCTGGGGCCGTCGCCGGCTTGCCTACGACATTCGCAAGAAGTCCGAAGGCATCTACGCCGTCATCAATCTCACCGCTGAACCTGCCGACGTGAAGGAGCTGGACCGCCAGTTCACCCTGAACGAGCAGATCATGCGCACCAAGATCATCCGGCCCGATACCCGCTAGAGAAGTTTCTGTCAGCGGCAGCTGACAGGCTCTGAGTGACTCAGTACCTCGATCGAAAGACACACTCATGGCAGGCGAAACCCAAATCACCCTGGTCGGCAACCTGACCGCCGATCCCGAGCTGCGCTTCACGCCGTCCGGTGCGGCGGTGGCCAACTTCACCGTCGCTTCCACGCCGCGGACGTTCGACCGTCAGACCAGCGAGTGGCGCGACGGCGACGCGATGTTCCTGAACTGCTCCGTGTGGCGGCAGGCGGCCGAGAACGTCGCCGAGTCGCTGACCAAGGGCATGCGGGTGGTCGTCCAGGGCCGGCTGAAGTCGCGCTCGTACGAGACCCGTGAGGGTGAGCGGCGCACCGTGTTCGAGGTCGAGGTCGAAGAGATCGGTCCGTCGCTGCGGTACGCCTCGGCCAAGGTCACTCGGACGACCGGTGGCGGTGGGGGTGGCGGCAACTACTCCGGTGGTGGCGGTTACTCCGGCGGCGGGAACTCCGGTGGCGGCAACGCCGGCGGTTCCGATTCGTGGTCGTCCGGCGGTGGCAACAACAACCGCTCGGCCGGCAACGACCCCTGGGCGCAGGCCCAGCAGAGCGACGAACCCCCGTTCTGATCTGACACTGCCTGATCCGGCGCAGTCTGATCGACCACGTCTGATCGTTAGAACGGCGGGCTCCGTCCCTATTCATCTACGTCATTCCGGCCCCGGCCGGGCTCACTGAAAGGGAGCACCATAATGGCCCAGTCACAGCGCAAGCCTGTGAACAAGAAGAAGATCGCGCCGGCCAAGTCCGTGCGCATCGGCCACATCGACTACAAGGACACCGCGACCCTGCGGAAGTTCATCTCCGAGCGGGGCAAGATCCGTGCCCGCCGGGTGACCGGCCTGTCCGTCCAAGAGCAGCGCAAGGTTGCGATCGCCGTGAAGAACGCGCGTGAGCTGGCCCTGCTGCCGTACGCCTCGACCGCCCGCTGAGAAGGAGGAACGCCAGCATGAAGCTCATTCTGACCGCTGCCGTCGACCACCTCGGCATCCCTGGCGAGATCGTCGAGGTCAAGGACGGCTACGGCCGTAACTACCTGCTGCCCCGCGGTTTCGCGATCAAGTGGACCAAGGGCGCCGAGAAGCAGATCGAGGGCATCAAGCGGGCTCGTGACGCCCGCGAGATCCGCAACGTCGAGCACGCCAAAGAGATCCGCGGCCAGCTCGAAGAGCTCGCCGTCTCGCTGCCGGCCAATGCCGGCGAGAACGGCAAGCTGTTCGGTGCTGTCACCCCGGCCGACATCGTGCTCGCGGTGAAGAAGGCCGGCGGCCCCGCCGTCGACAAGCGCTCGATCGAGATCGCCAAGCCGATCAAGTCCGTCGGTACCCACACCGTCGGCCTGAAGCTGACCAGCGGCGTTGTCGCTCACATCAACGTGAGCGTCGTCGCCGCCGCCTGAGCCAGCCACAGCAGCGAGGCGGGGATTCCTCCCCGCCTCGCTGTTTGTTTGCCACCGCTACCGCGCTCCCCGAACTATCTACCGCTCGCTGAACTCGGCGAGCGGTAGATGGTTCGGGGAGCGGTCGGTGAGCGCCGCACGTCCACCCGCCAGGAGGGAACCATGCCGCAGCACCTGCCGTACCCGGTGTTGCTGCGCAGCCAGGGCGCGTCGTTCGTCGCCCTGGGTTTCCTCGGACGCCTGCCCACCGGCATCCTGCCGCTGTCGCTGCTGCTGTACACCCAACATGCCCTCGGTTCGTTCGCGCTGGCCGGGTTGGCTACCGCCGCGCTGAGTCTGGGTGGCGCGGCCGGTGCCGTCCTGGTCGGTCATCTCTCCGACCAGTACGGACATCGCGTCGTCGGACTGGTCGCCACCGTCGTCCAGACCGCGGCGATCGCCGCATTCCTGACCTGGTGCCGTCCGGACGTCCCACTCGCCGTCGCGTGCGGCTTGGCCGCCCTGATCGGTTTCGCCAACCCGCAGCTGGGCGCGATGGCCCGGGCCCGCTGGTCCCAGGTCGCCGCCGGACGGCCCGACCGGGTGGCGTTCACCGCCTCGGCGATGGCCTGGGAGGGCGCGGTGGACGAGGTGTCCTTCGTGGTCGGGCCGGTGCTGGCCACCACGCTGAGCGCGGTCGCTCCGCCCCTCCCGCTGCTCACCGCACTGGCACTGGCCTGGGTGGGGCAGGTCGGCTTTGCGCTGCACCGCTCGGCGCTGCCCGCGCTCCGGCACGGACGGCTGCGGCACGCCGAGTCGGCCGACCGGATCGACTGGACGGTGCTGGTTCCGCTCGGCATCGCCGTCGGCGGTGTCGGCGTCCTGTTCGGCGGCACCCAGACCAGTGTCGCGGCCTACTTCACCGAGCGAGGTGAGGCGGCCGTCGCCGGTCTCGTCTACGGCGCACTGGCGGTGGGCAGTGCGGCCACCGGACTGCTCAGCAACCGGATTCCCGCGCGGTTCCCGCTGGCCGCCAGGATCGTGGTCTTCGGTTTCGGCTGCGCGCTGACCTCACCGCTGCTGATCGTGGCGTGGGACGCCCCCAGCATGGCGCTCGCCTGCCTGCTGATCGGCGTGATGGTCGGCCCGACGCTGGTGACCGGATACGCCTACGCGGAACGGATCTCGCCTCCCGAGCGGTTGTCCACCGTCATGACGATGCTCAGCACGGTCGGCGTGGTCGGAGTAGCCATCGGTGCCGCTCTGGCCGGGCAGGTTGTCGAATCTCACTCGGCGCAGACGGCGGCCTGGATCGCGACGGTGGGCGGACTGCTCGCCGGCGTCGCCGGCGTGGCCATTCCCCGCCGCCGCTGACGCTCCGGCGCCGTCCACCAGGCAATGCCCGGACGGCGGAACTCGCGGCGCGGGTCGCACAACAGGCCCTTCGCGGCGATCGCATAGGGTGAACCGGTGGATCGACCGGAAGGCGGACGAGTGCGGCCGAACTGGGTGCGAATCGGACTGATCGCGGCCGTGGTGGCCGTTTTCGTGGGCGTCGTGGCTGGCGTTCAGGCGTTGTCGGCCCCTGTGGAGCGGGCGGGCGAGCCGACCGTTCCGGTGCCTGCGCCCACCGGTACCCGGTTCACCAGCCCCTCAGCCAGTCCCAGCGGGACGGCCACCACGTCGAGTTCGGCCAGCCCGACCGACACGGCGTCCGGCTCGCCGAGCAGCACGATGAAGTCGTCAGGCGACTTCGACTGGTCCACCGTGACCGCGGCCGCCACCGGCTCGCAGGGCAAGCTCTACCGCTACGCGGTGGCGGTCGAGACCAGCGCAAAGATGAAGGCCGACTCCAGCGCCACCACGATCGCGGGCGTGCTCAACGACCCGCGCAGCTGGACCGGCTCCGGCGACGTCCGGTTCGCCCTGGTGGCCCGGTCGAAGGCGGACGTCAAGCTGTACCTGGCCAGTGCAGCGACCGCCGCCGAGCTGTGCGGTTCGGACGGCAGCGTCGCCACCAGTTGCACCAAGGGCGACGTGGTGGTGATCAACGCCGCAGGCTGGAAGTCCGGCGCCGCCGGTTACGACGGCGACAAGGCGGGCTACCGCACCTACCTGGTCAACCACGCCATCGGGCAGCTGCTCGGCAAGGGCAACGCAAGCTGCGCCGGCAAGGGCAAGAAGGCGCCGGTGATGATGCAGCAGAGCGGCGATCTGCGCGGCTGCGTCGCGAA
>NZ_JAPUED010000070.1:6727-11709 GCF_027492755.1 Micropruina sp.
GTTCTCAGTGCTCGTGCGGGTCGGCCTCGGCGTCGGCCTGGGTGGCGTGCACGGTGCCGGGCAGATGGTCGGGCGGGCCGTACAGCGCGTACACCTTCAGATCCTCGTCGCCGATGTTGGTCACGTTGTGCCAGGTGCCGGCCGGCACCAGGATGACCCAGTCGTCCTCGACCTCTTCGCGGAAGGGCAGGTCGTCCTCGGCCGGGCCCATCTGCACCAGGCCGCGGCCCTGCTCGACGCGCAGGAACTGGTCGTTGTCGGGGTGCACCTCGAGCCCGATGTCGCCGCCGACCGGGATCGACATCACGGTGAGCTGCAGGTGCTCGCCGGTCCACAGCGTGGTGCGGAAGTTCGGGTTCTCGATGGTGGCCGCCTCGATGTCGAGGACGTACGGCTTCTTGCCGTGATCGGTGCTCATAGCGCTACCTCCTGCGTGGGTCGGACCCCATCCTTGCCGATGCCGCCGACGGTTTCGACCGGCCCGGCAGAATCGCCCTCGTGCAGGGCCAGCACTTGCCGGATCACCTGGACCACGCCGTGGTCGGCGTTCGACTCGGCGAGGAACCGGGCCCGCTGTCGCACCGTCTCGTGGGCGTTGCGGACGGCATAGCTGTGCTCGGCCTCGTCGAGCATCTCCAGATCGTTGTAGGCATCGCCGAACGCCATCAGTTGATGCCGTTCCAGGCCCAGGTGGTCGGCCAGCACACGAAGCCCATGACCCTTGTGGACGCCGGGATTCATCAGGTCCACCCAGAGCGGACTGCCCGTGGTGACCGAGAATTCGTCGGCGTAGGCGGGGTGGAAGACCTCGTCGTAGTAGCGAATGCTCTCGCCCTGCGGAAGATAGACGCTGAATTTGTCGATCGCGGCGTCCAGTTCGTCGAAATCGTCGACGTACACGATCCGCGGGTTGAACCTGCCCAGGTACTCCTCGTGTTCGGCATGGATGGCCAGCACGTAGGCCGCGTCAGGGCTGCAGGCGACCGGTACGCCGGGGGTGACCCGCAGGGTGAGTGCCGCCATCTCCCGATAGCCCTGCGGGCTCAGCCGGCTCTCGAACAGGATCGTGTCGCCGTAGCTGACCGAGCCGCCGTTGTTGCCGATGTAGGCGATGCCCTCGCGGGGCGGGAACATCTGCTGCAGCCGGTTGAGCGGACGCCCGCTGGCCGCCACGAAGGTGATGCCGGCGGCGTGCAACCGGCTCACGTAGCTGTCGATCCCGGGCGGTAGCTCGCCCTGCTCGTCGAGCAGGGTGTGGTCCATGTCCGAGGCGATCAGCCGGACGTCGCGCATCTGCATTCTCCGATTGTTTGAGAGTTCCGAATCGTCGGTCACAGGCCCATCCGATCGAACTCCTCGATGGCGACCCGCCGTCCCAATTCGATCATCTCTTCCGCCCGGTGGAAATCGAGCACGCTGCACGCGTTCATCGGCACCCAGACCAGAACCTCGGGCGTGTTGAGCACGGTGCGGGCCATCTCGATGCGGCCCTGCATGATGTCGAGGGAGCGGCCGAGCAGGTCGGCCAGGTTGACGTCGGCGGGCCAGTCCTCGAACGCCTTCTCCGGTGGGGGCGTCGGCGTGCGCAGCTTGTTCAGGTTCCGCACCGGCCAGGATTCGGCCACCGAATGCGCCAGCCGTGCCGTCCAGGACGGCTCTCCGGCGTCGACCGGGATGTCGGTGTCGGCGCTGGCCTCGTCGGCGGACTCTTTGCTGGGCAGGCCCAGGTGCAGGCCCGGGCTCCGACCGAACAGCGAGACCCCGATGCTCACCTCGCCGGGCATGTCCATCGCCGGCGCCATCGGCAGCGGGTTCAGCAGTCCGCCGTCGACCAGCAGCCGCTCACCGATCCGGACGGGTGTGAACACCGCCGGAATCGCGATGGACGCCCGCATCGCCGCCACCAGCGGGCCGTGCCGGAACCACACCTCGCGTTCGGCGTCGATGTCGGTGGCGACCGCGGTGTAGGGGATCGGCAGGTCCTCGATGCGCACGTCGCCGATGAACCGGTGGAGTTCACGCATCACCCGTTGCAGCCGGATCAGGCCGGGCGCGCCGAGGCTCAGGTCGGTGAGCCGGACGATGTCGGTGCGGGTCAGCGCCCGGACCCAGTCGGTGAAGCCGTCCAGGCCGCCGGCGGCGAGCACCCCGCCGACCAGGGCGCCCATCGAGGTGCCGGCCACCCCGACCACCTCGTGCCCACGGGCATGCAGTTCCTGGATGACCCCGACGTGGGCGAATCCGCGAGCCCCGCCGGCACCGAGCACGAGGTTGACCTTCATGCTCCGAGTCAACCATCTCCGTCGGGTCGGTATTCGCTCGTCCGCTGGTCCGACCCCTAACCCCCTCCCTAACTAGTTCAGCCCTCCCGTCGACGGGAGGGCTGAACTAGTTAGGGAGGGCCTTAGCGGTCCGGGTCGGACGGACGGGGCCCGGACTAGGATCGGAGCAGGCACGAGGAGGTGTCCATGAGTGCGACGGACGTGCGGCAGGCGGTCGTGGTCGGTGCGGGAGCGATGGGGTCCGGGATCGCGGCGCAGCTGGCGAACGCGGGCGTGAAGGTGCGCTTGCTCGATGTGGTCCCCGAGGGTGAGGTCGAGGACCGGTCGAAGCTGGCCCGGGAGGCGATCGCCCGCCAAGTGAAGGCTGGAGGCTTCATGTTGCCGGTCTTCGCCGAGCGGGTGACACCCGGCAACGTGGTCGACGACGTCACCGCCTACGCCGAGGCCGACTGGGTGATCGAGGCGGTCTTCGAGGACCTCGGGGTCAAGCGTGAGCTGTACGCGACCATCGAGGAGCACCGCGGGCCGGACACCATGGTCACCTCGAACACCTCCACGATTCCGCTGGCCAGCTTGGTCGAGGGCCGGGACGCCGGGTTCGTCGCCCACTTCGCCATCACCCACTTCTTCAATCCGCCCCGGCATATGCCGTTGTTGGAGGTCGTCGCCGGGCCATCGACGAGCACCGAGGTCGTCGAGCGACTGGTCGCTGTCGGCGATCATCAACTCGGCAAGACGGTGCTGCGCTGCCGCGACACCCCGGGCTTCCTGGCCAACCGGATCGGCAACTTCTGGATGGCCGTCGCCTCGGCCGAGGCGCTCACCGGCGAGGTCGACATCGAAACCGCCGACACTGTGATGACAAGGGCATTCGGGACGCCGCGCACGGGTGTGTTCGGGCTGTTCGACCTGGTCGGGATCAACCTGGTGCCGTCGATCTGGACGAGCTTCCTGCGGCTGCTGCCCGCCGACGACGGGTACCACCGCTACGACATCACCACCAACGGCACCTTCACCGGACTGCTGGAGCGCGGTCTGGTCGGACGCCGTGGTCCCGGCGGATTCACCCGCCGCCGCAAGACCGAGGACGGTCCGGTCGACGAGGTGATCGACACCGATACCTTCGAGTACCGGCCGCGGCGGACGCCGTCCGACCCGGCGCTGCAGGCGCGTGGCCTGCGTGCGGTGTGCGAGACCGACTCGGCGGCCGGCCGCTACGCCTGGACGGTGCTGCGCGAGTTCGTCGACTACTGCTGCGTCACTGCGCCGCAGATCGCCGACCACGTCGGCCTGATCGACGACGCGATGAAGCTCGGCTACGCCTGGCAGGCGGGTCCGTTCGAACTCGCCGACGCGGTGGGTGTGGATTGGTTGGTCGAACGCTTCGAGGCCGAAGGGCGCCCGGTGCCCACTCTGCTGCGGCAAGCGGTGGGGGCCGGCGGGTTCCGGCCCCGTCCCGGTGCGGTGCTGGCCACCGACGGCTCGGTGGCCGAACTGCCGCCCGGTCCGCTGACGGTGGCGCAGGCGTCCGGGGTGTTGGCGGAGAACGAGTCGGCGGCGCTGGTCGACCTCGGCGACGGCGTGGCCTGCCTGACCCTGCGGACCAAGATGAACGTCTGCGAGCCCGGCGTCTTCGAGATCGTCCAACGGGCGCTCGAGTTGGGCGAGCGCGGCGCCTTCACCGCCCTGGTGATCGGCACCGACCATCCGCGCGCCTTCTCGGCGGGTGCGAACCTCAATGTCTTCGCGTCGCTGGTCGAGCGCAACGATCCGGACGAACTGCGACATTTCACCGAGTTGGGACAGGGTTCGTTCGCCCGGCTGCGGGCGGCGTCCTTCCCGGTGGTGGCGGCGGCCCGCGGGCTGGCGCTGGGCGGCGGCTGCGAGTTGATGCTGGCCGCGCATCATGTGGTGGCCGGTGCCGAGCTGTATGCCGGCTTTCCGGAACGCAAGGTGGGCCTGATCCCGGCCTGGGGCGGCGTCACTCGTACCCTGATCCGGGCCTCACTACGCGGTTTGCCGGACCCCGCAGCGCGCGCTTTTGCTCTGGCGTCCTCGTCGGTGATCAGCGGCTCGGCGTTCGAAGCGCAGGCCGAGGGACTGCTGTTGCCGTCCGACGAGATCGTGATGAACGGCGCCCGGGTGCTCGAGCGGGCCAAGGCGTCCGCGCTGGAGTTGGTCGGACGGCCACGGCGTCCGGAACCCGAGCGGTTCGCGCTGCACAGCCCGCGCCTGGAACCGCTCGATGCCTCGTGGACGGACGCCTCACCCACCGATCAGCGGATCGTCGGAGCCTTGGCCGCCATGCTCACCGGCGACGAGCCGGTCACCGAGACCGAACTGCTGCACCGCGAGATCGAGGTCGCCCTGGAGCTCGTGGTGCTGCCGGCCAACCAGGACCGGATGCGGCACATGCTGGCCACCAACCGCCCCCTGGAGAACTGAAGCGGATCGCTGGTCGAGCTTGTCCGAGACCCAAGCCCGACCCGTCATCGGCGGGGCCTGCGCTATCCCGGCGTCTCACGTCGTCATCCCGGCGAACGCCGGGATCGCCTCACGGCGTCGCCAACCCCGATCACCAGAGTTATCCACAGGATGATCCACAGATCGGGGATAACTACACCGTTGTCATTCCCAGGCCTGAGCGATCCTGCGACCCCCACACCGAGGGTCGGCTGCTGGTGCGCGCGCTCAACACCG
>NZ_JAPUED010000070.1:11809-19486 GCF_027492755.1 Micropruina sp.
GTTGCCATGAGCATCTTCCTTCAGCGCCCCGGAGAGGGTGAGCTGTCGGCTCGGTGACAGACAACCTCCGGCGGAGGGGTCCAGGCTCACCGCGTGAGCATCGATCGGGACGCGCTTGACCTGTCCACCAAGGTCGTGAGCAACTCGGGGGTCGGGTTCTGCGGGGGGCGCGTGCGGCTGGTGGCAGCGATGGTGATCGCCGCAGTAGTCAGCGGCTGTTCCGCGGCGGGCCCGGCGGCCTCACCGTCAACCGGTGCCGCACCGACCGCCGGGGTGAGTTCTGCGGTACCGGCGAGCCCGGTGACGGAGCAGTTCACCCCGGTGGTCATGCGGGTGATGTCCCAGCCCCGATGGTTCACCGGCACCGACGCGAAGGTGCATCTGGTCTATGAACTGGAGTTGACCAATGGGTTCCCGGTTCCGGTGACCGTCACCGGTGTCACGGTCCGCGACGCGGCGGGCGGCAGCCTGCAGAATTTGACCGGTGAGGTGCTCGCCGGCGCCATGTCGCCGTTGGCCGGCCAGTCCAAGAGGCCGACTGTTGTCGAGGCGTCCGCGGTTCGGGCGGTCTGGATGGACATCACGATGGCCGGCGGGTCGCAACTGCCGTCCGCCATCGAGCACACCCTGACGGTCTCAGTGCCGCCCGGCCTGCCGGTGCCGTCCGTGATCAGCAGCACCGGCGGCGCAACCGAGATCGATCGGCGTCCGCCCACGGTGATCGGGCCGCCCTTGGACGGCACCGGGTGGATCGCGCTGCCCAGCTGCTGCGACGGTCCCCATCGCCGTTCACTGCAACCCATCAACAACAACCTCTGGCTCGCCCAGCGGTTCGCGATCGACTTCAACAAGATCGACGCCAAAGGCCTGCTGGCGAGCGGTGACAGCAGCAGGAACGCCGCCTGGTTCACCTACGACCAGCCGGTGCTCGCGGTGGCCGATGCCCGGGTGGTCGCGGCTGTCGACGGCTATCCCGACCAGGTTCCTGACGCACCCAAGCCGGTGGGTATCGAGGAAGCCGACGGCAACCACGTGATTCTTGAGTTGAGTGCGGGTGTGTACGCGTTCTACGCCCACCTGAAGCCGGGATCGGTCTCCGTCGAGGCCGGGGACCAGGTGGTCAAGGGTCAACCACTCGGCCGAACCGGCAACTCCGGCAGCTCGACCGGAACCCACCTGCACTTCCAGCTGATGGACCGGCCGTCGGCACTGGTGGCGGACGGCCTGCCGTTCGTGATCGACGCGTTCACCCTCACCGGACGCAGCCCCACCCTCGAGCAACTGATGAAGCTCAACCCGTCCACCGATCCGGTCCCCGTCGATCCGGCAGGCGCGGGGGAACGGACCAACCAGCTACCGATGAGCCGGGACGTGGTGTCGTTCACCCGGAAATGACGTCCCTCGGACCTCCAGGAGGATGCGATGACCGACTTACCCGACGAGCGTCCGGCCGTACCTGGCCCATGGCTGGTCAACCGGCGGCTCGCGCTCGCCAGTGGGGGCGCGGTGGCCATCGGGGCCGCCCTGGCCGGCTGCACCGGCGGTGCGGCGTCCACTCCGACGCCGTCGGCAGTCGACACGACCCAGCCGTTGGCGCCGCCCCTGCAGCCAGGAACGGCGATCCCCGCCGGGCAGGTCGAGGCCGCGGCGGCGAGGTTGGACGCCCTGATCGCCGACCTGCTGGCGAAATCGACCGTGCCCGGCTTGGCCACTGCCGTCGTCCACCGGGGCAAAGTCCTATACGCCAAGGGATTCGGAGTCCGCAGGGTCGGAACGCCGGGTGACGTCGGGCCGGACACCGTGTTCCAACTGGCGTCGGTGTCGAAGTCGGTCGGCGCAACGGTCGTCGCGAGCCAGGTGGCCGGGGGCGTCGTCGACTGGACGACGCCGGTGCGACGGCATCTTCCCGGATTCGCGCTCAAGGACGCCTACGTCAGTTCGCAGCTGACCATCGCCGATCTGTATGCGCATCGCTCCGGCCTGCCCGGCCATGCCGGTGACCTGCTCGAAGACCTCGGCTATGACCAGGCGCAGATCCTGCGCCGGCTGCGCTACCTGGCCTTGCAGCCGTTCCGGATCAGCTACAACTACACGAACTTCGGCATGACGGCCGCGGCCCAGGCGGTCGCCAACGCAGCAGGCCTCGACTGGGCAAGCCTGTCAGAACGTGCGCTGTACGGGCCGCTCGGAATGACCCACACCAGCTCGCGCTTCGCCGACTACCAAGGTCACCCCGAGCGCGCGTACACCCACGTCAAGATCGATGGGGCCTGGACGCCGAAGTACGTCCGAAGGCCCGATGCACAGAGTCCGGCCGGTGGTGTCAGCTCATCGGTTAACGACCTTGCGAAGTGGATGATCATGGTGCTGGGGGACGGGACCGGCCCCGATGGACGGAAGATCGTCGACCCGAAGGCACTGACGCCTGCCGTCACTCCGCAGATCGTCTCGTCCCCGGCGTCCACGGCCGCTGCCCGGGCCGGCTGCTACGGCTACGGCTTCGACGTGACCGTGCAGTCCTCCGGTCGCACCCAGGTCTCCCATTCGGGCGCCTTCTCGGCCGGCGCAGGAACCCACTTCCTGCTCAGCCCGCTGGAAGGATTCGGCATCGTCACGCTGACCAACGGAACCCCGGTGGGGGCGGCCGAAACGCTCAACCAGCAGTTCGCGGATCTGGCCGTCTACGGGCGTCCGGTCTTCGACTGGTGGGCGCTGTATTCGGGCGCGTTCGCCGGCCTGAGTGAACCCTTCGGCGAACTGGCCGGCAAGCAGCCGCCGGCGAATCCGAAGCCGGCGTCCGATCCCACGCTGCTGGCGGGTACCTACGCCAACGACTACGTAGGCACCGCCCTTGTCGAAGCGTCCGGCTCACGGCTGACGAGGCTGCGGCTCGGACCTAAGAGGACGCCGGTCGCGCTGCGGCACTGGGACGGCGACACCTACGTCTACGAGCCTGCCGGCGAAAGCGCCAACCCGGGCAGCGTCTCGAAGCTGACGTTCGCCCGCGGCCGCGGCGGCAGGGCCAGCGCAATGACCATCGAGTACTACCAACAGGACGGCATGGGCACCTTCACCCGCCGGGCATAGACGGCGACGACGCACCCCTTCGGGATCTCGGGGCGAGCCCGGGCGACGGAACCGGTCCGGCGTCGCCACGACACGCCGAAAGGGCTCCCCAGGTCATTGGCCCGGGGAGCCCTTTCTGCGATTCGCTCGTCGTCAGCGGCTGTGCACGAACTCGGTTCCGGACGGGATGCCCGGGTTGCCCTTCGGCAGCTGGTAGGCGTGCATCTCGCCGCCGTTGCCCACCCCGCCGCTGTTCTTCGGCAGGTCGAAGTGGACGTCGGTCAGGTTCCAGGTGTCGTTGCCGAGGGTGATGGTGAAGTCGCCGGTCACCTTCTCCACCGGCGGCGAGTAGGTCAGCCAGCCCACGTTCCCCTTGTCGACGCTGATGTGGTACTCGCTGGAGGCCTTGTCCGAGGTGCTGTAGTCCTGCTGGTACTTGGTCTTGACCTCGGCGGTGACGATGCCCTCGACGCCGACCGACAGCCCCGCCTCGATGTCCCACTCGCTGGTCATCTCGGTGGTGTGGCTCCAGCTCATCGTCTCGTCGACCGGCATGCCCTCCGCGTCCAGCAGCGTGCCGACCAGACGCTCGTCGCCGAGGCCCGCGACCGCGCTCTTGGCATCGAACGTGCAGCTGGCCAGGCTGCCGGTGTCGCACAGGGAGTTGAACGCCTTGTACTGCGCCTCGCCCTGCTCGCCGGAGAGGTTGTGCACGGTCTGCGCGGTGTTCTCCAGCGTGACGATGTTGCTCTGCGGACCACCGACGGCGAAGGTGTACCGGTTGTCACCGTTGCCGTCGAACCGGCTGCCGGTAAAACCGTGGAGTTGGCCCTCTGAGTTGCCGTCGACGTGGGCGATCGCCAGCAGGTAGGTGGCGGTGCTGCCGACGTGGAAGTTGACCGTGGCGGTGTTGCCCCAGGCGAAGTCATCCTCCATGTCGAACCGGTAGGAGCTGCCGGCCGGCACCACGAAGCCTGCGGTGGGCGGGTTGACGCCGTCCCAGTTGCCGTCGATGGTGACGCCGACGATGGTCAGCGGCTGGTCGGTGGCGTTGTACACCCAATAGGTCTGCGAGGCCATCGTGTGCCCGGCGCCGACCTGGTGGGCGGTGCCGACCTGATGAGTGGTGTGGTGGACCATGGGGGCGGCGCAAGCGGCTGAGGCGCTGAGCGCGATCGTGGCGGCGGCGATGGCGGTGGCGGCGGCGATCTTGGCGAACATCTGGTTCTCCTCTGTTTCGGCTCGGTTCCTTACCGGCTCTGAGCACAACTCTCCCTTCTCGCCGGGCGCTACGCCGTCCGACAAATGATTGATGACTAGGGGGAACGTTGCGTCCCCCGATTGGTGGACAGGAGTGTGCTCCGGCCGGCGGATGCCGGGATCTCAGTGCTCGACCGCGGCTCGGCCAGTGATCGAACTCGCCGGCAGCACGACCTCGACCCGAGTGCCGCCGCGGTCCGGACGGCTGAGCCGCAGACTCCCACCGGCCGCCTCCACCCGCGTCCGCCGCGAATGCAGCCCGATGTGTCCCTGGGCCAGCCTGCGCTCGGCGTCGTCGGGGGCCATCCCGCGTCCGTCATCACAGACCGTCATGAATGCTTCGGTGCCGTCGAAGCGCACGGTGATGGTGACCGTGGACGCCGCCGCGTGCTTGACGACGTTTGCCAGCAGTTCCCGAGCAGTGGCGAACAGCACCGGATCAGCGGTGGTTGGTGCATCCGGCCAGTGCTCGGCGTCGATCTCGACAGTGAAGCGGCCGCGGCGTCCGTGCTCGGTGGCCAGGTCGAGTAGGGCCGGCACCAGTCCCGCATGGGCGAGCACGGCCGGATTCAACTCAGAGACGGTTGATCGCAGCAACCGTGCCGTGGTGGTCAACGCTTCGTCGAGCCGGTCGCGAGCCTTGCCGTCGATCGTCTCGCCGAGGTCATCCAGATCCATCCGGGCCGCCAGCACGAACTGCAGGGCCCCGTCGTGCAGCTGTTCCGACAGCACCCGTCGTTCGCGCTCTTCGATGATCAGTAGTTGGTCGACCAACGCGGTGCGGTCCGCGGCGAGCCGGGCCAGGCCGATCACCCGGGTGAGCTGGATATGGGACGACGCGACCGCGCCCGCGCAGACCAGGGCGAGTACCGCCGTCCGCAGCACGATCGAGGGCCAGGGCTCGTCGCCATTGGCCACTTGGGCGATCGCGCCGGCCGCGAAGTAGAGCGCGGCGGTGGGCAGGCAGATGCCGGCGCAGACCCAGGGCCGCAGCTCGGTGGCTGCCAGCACCGGAATCGCGAAGAAGGCGTAGGTCAGCACCGTCGCCGTCCAGCTCACCGCTTCGAGCCCGGCCACGACGGTGAGTGCGGTGACAGCGGCCAGATCGACCAACAACGGCAGCCAGGCGTACCCGATCACCCGGATGTCGCGGGCGACGAACCCGGTCAGCCCGGCGAGAACGATCGCCCAGCCCAGGTAGCCGACCCCGAGGGTCACAGACAGATCGCGCTCGGTCGCCGAGGGCAGCACCACCACTGCGACCAGCATCAGGGCGGCCAAGGCGAGCCGGACCGCCGCCTGCAGGCCGACGCCCCGCCGAGCCTGCCGCACCAGCAACGGTCGCAGCCCGGGATGCGCGGCGATGGCACGCAGCGAAGCGATCGGCTCAGAGCTCACTCCAGTAGTCCCCGCCGCATCGCCTCGGCGACCGCCGCCGCGCGGTCGGAGACGCCGAGCTTCTCGTACAACCGCTGCGTGTGCGTCTTGACGGTGCTCGGCGCCAGGAAGAGTTCGGCCGCGAGTTGAGGGACCGAACGCCCCGCGGCGAAGCCGCGCAGCACCTCGCGCTCCCGCGCCGACAGCGTCGGCGCAGCGCTACTGGCCCGCAGCCTGATCTGGCCGGCCAATCCTGCAGCCAACTCGGCGGGCACGACAGTCCGGCCGCCGGCTACCCGGAGCACGGCGTCCACGATCTCGCCGCGACGGGCATCCTTCGACAAGTAGCCGGCTGCGCCCAGCTCCAGGGCCCGATATACCACTGCGCTGTCGGTGACCGCGGACAGCATCAACACCCTCGTCGACAGCCGATCGCGGACGACTGCGCGAACCACGTCAATGCCGTCCAGCCCTGGCATCTGCTGATCGAGCAGCGCGACGTCGGGCTGCTGCGAACGGATCAGGTCCAGGGCCTGGACGCCGTCCTCGGCCTCACCGACGACACGGATCCGCCCGCTCGTCGTCAAGCCGCGGCTCACCCCGTCGCGGAAGAACGGATGGTCGTCAGCGACCACGACGGTGATCATCGTCATCTGTGCAGCGTGGGCAAGTCGGCCACGGGTTGTCTGTCGCCGAGGCGACATTTCCCTGGTTCTTTGGATGGCTCGGTGGGACGATGACCCGATGGTGACGGTTGCGGATCTCCGTGCCGCGCCGAGCCTGGTGCATGCCTCCGACGAGGGCCTCGCCAGACTGGCGGCGCAGTCCGCGTTTCGCCGCTTCGATCGCGGAGAGTTCCTGTTCCGGGCCAGCGAGCCGGTCTCCCGGATCTTCCTGATCGGTTCCGGACGGGTCGCCGCCGTCGTCACCTCGCGCGTCGGAACGATGTTGATGTTCCACGTCGCCGGGGAACGCGAGCTGGCCGGAAATGTCAGCGTCTTCGAGCCGGGCCACCTGGCTTCGGCGAAGGCGCTGAGCAGGGTCGAGGCGATCGCGATTCCGGCGAAGGACTATCTCGAGCTGCTGGGGGCGGAGTCAGCGGTGGCTCTCGACCTGGCTCGTGAGTTGGCGGGGATCGTCCGGGTCCTGAATGAGTCGCTGGCCGACCTCGTCTTCCTCGACCTGGAACGCCGGTTGGCGCGCAGTCTGCTCGAAGCGCCCCCCGGAGGTGACCTGGTGCATCTCATTGAGAGCCAAAGTGACCTGGGCGCACGTTTGGGTGCGACCCGGCAGTCGGTCAACCAGGCACTCGGACGTCTCGTCCGCCGTGGCCTGGTCAGGATCGATGGCCCGCGTGTCGTCCGCATCCTCGATCGGGAGGCGATCGGTGCTTTCATCGATGGTCTGGACGAGATGTACTGAAGTACTGAAGTAGGGGCAATGCCGCTGGCATTGGGAACCCCTCAAAGCTGGGTTGCTGGACCCGGAGGTGACCACCGCCGGCGTCGACTGGCACACCTGGCTGGGGAACTTCGCCGCTGAAGGCTTGGGTCGTTGGTCGAGCTTGTCGAGTCCTTTCGAAGCCCCACAGATCTAGCCGCGGAAAGTTCAGCGATGAACGACGATGGCGGAAAGGTCACGCAGTCGCCAGAAGGGCCCGAGCGCGACAGGTAGCGCCGACACCAGGCAGCCGATCACCCCGATCCATAAGGTGGGGACGGTCCCGATCGCGGACCCCACCCACCCGGCGAGAAGCGCCGCGACGGGCATCACGCCCCAGACGAAGAACCGAACGGACGCGTTCATCCGTCCGAGGAGGTCTGCGGGTGTGATGCGTTGCCGGAAAGTCACCTGGGTGATGTTGTAAACGAGAGCATTGAAGTTCGCGATCATTCCCTGTGCCGCCAGGAGCCAGAAGGCCATCTCGGACGGAAGAAGTACCGCCAGCGGGACGAGCACCGTGGCCAGCGCGGA
>NZ_JAPUED010000071.1 GCF_027492755.1 Micropruina sp.
TGACGAAGGAGACGCCGATCGCCAGCACGATGTAGATCGCCGGGTTGAGCAGCAGGCTGCGCCAGCCGTCCCCGCTGAACACGAAGGTGGGACGCACCGCGGCGGTGACCACGATCATCACCACCGTGGCCGCCAGGATCGAGGTCTCGCGGCGGCGCAGCAGGTGGCCCAGCCGGCTGCCGAGCGAGGGGGCAGCGGTCTGGACGGGACGGGTCGCGGTGGTCATGCCGTCACCTCCTGGGCGGCGTGGGTGGCGGCGAACATGACGGTCTCCGGAGTGGCGTCGGCGCGGGAGAGCTCGGCGCTGATCCTGCCCTCGCGCATCACCAGGACGCGGTCGGCCATGCCGAGCACCTCGGGCAGTTCGGAGGAGATCATCAGGATCGCCAGGCCTTCGACGGCGAGCTCCGACATCCGGCGGTGCACCTCTGATTTGGTGCCGACGTCGATGCCACGGGTGGGCTCGTCGATGATCAGCAGGGCCGGACGGGTGGCCAGCCACTTGGCCAGGACGACCTTCTGCTGGTTGCCGCCGGAGAGGGTGCCCGCCTTCACGTCGAGCGCGGCCGCCTTCACCTCCAGGGCTAGCGCCCATTCCTGGGCCGCGGCGTTCTCCGCCTTGCGGGTGATCACCCCGCGCTTGACGAGGTCGCCGCGGATCGCGTCGGCGATGTTCGTGGCCACCCCGAGATCCAGGACGAGGCCCTGCTGCCGCCGGTCCTCCGGGACGAAGCCGATGCCGGCCTTCATCGCCGCCGCCGGGCTGCCGGCCGGCAGCGGCGCGCCCTTCAGCTTCACCTCGCCGGCGGTGTAGGGGTCGACGCCGAAGACCGCGCGGGCCACCTCGGAGCGTCCGGCGCCCACCAGCCCGGCCAGGGCGACGATCTCGCCGGCGCGGACGTCGAAGTCGATGTCGGCGAACCGTCCGGGGAAGGTCAGGCCGCGCACCTCGAGCACGACCTCGCCGATCGACGCCTCGATCTTCGGGAACAGCTCGTTGACGTCGCGTCCCACCATCATCCGGACGATCTCGGGGACGCTGGTCTGGTCGGTGGCCACGGTGCCGACGTAGGCGCCGTCCCGCATCACGGTGATGGTGTCGCAGAGACCGAAGACCTCGTCGAAACGGTGCGAGATGAACATCAGCGCGCGGCCCTCGTCGCGCAGGCTGCGGGCGACCGCGAAGAGCCGCTCCACCTCGACGCCGGAGAGGGCGGCGGTGGGCTCGTCCATGATCAGGACCTTTGCGTCCAGCGAGATGGCCTTGGCGATCTCGATGATCTGCTGGTCGGCGATGGAGAGGCCCTGGGTGGGGCGGTCGGGGTCGATGGCGACCCCCAGGCGGGTCATCAGCTCGACGACCTCGGCGCGCATCGCGGCCCGGTCGATCATGCCGAAGCGGCCGACCGGCTGGCGTCCCATGAAGATGTTCTCGGTGACCGACAGGTCGGGGAAGAGGGTGGGCTCCTGGTAGATGACGGCGATCCCGGCCGCCTTGGAGTCGGCGGTGCTCCGGAACTCGGCCGGCCTGCCTTCCAGGTCGAAGTCGCCGGTGTCGCGGGCGTAGAGCCCGGCCATGATCTTCACCAGCGTGGACTTGCCGGCGCCGTTCTCCCCGACCAGCGCGTGGATCGACCCGGGATGCAGCGTCAGTTGGCCGTCGCGGAGCGCGATCACCGCACCGAACCGCTTGGAGACACCGCGCAGTTCCAGCATCGGGACGCCTTCGTCACTCACTGATCTCGCTCCTCGCCCTTGATTGAAACGTTACATAAGAACGATTCAAACCTAGGCCGCGGCGAAGCTGGTTGTCAAGCGCTTCTCAGGTAACGATTTGATAAGCCGACGACTGTCGGACCACCAGCTCCGGGGTCATCCGCACCGCGTGATGCTGGTGAGGAAGGTCGGACTCGGCGGACCGGATCTCGTCGAACAGCAGCTCGGCCGCGCTCGCGCCGAGCTCGGCACGGGGCTGCCGCACCGACGACAGCGGGACGGCGGCCGCTGCGGCGAAGGCGATGTCGTCATAGCCCACGATCGCCATCTCCTGCGGCACCCGCAGACCGGCCACAGTGAACCCCTGCAGCAGGCCGATCGCGAGCAGGTCATTGAGCGCGAACACCGCGGTAGGACGCTCCTCGTCCGGCAGGGTAAGCAGTTCGCCGGCGGCACGCTTGCCGCATTCGACGTCGAGCAACTCGCTGGACACCACCAGCAGCGAAGCCTCCGGCGTCCCGCTGAGCGCGAGTTCCGCGCCCCGGCGCCGGTCCCGCACCTGGGCCAGGCTGCCCGGGCCGCCGACGACCGCGATCCGGCGATGCCCCTGGCCAAGCAGGTGGGCGATCGCCAGCCGGCCGCCCTCGATGTCATCGGCGCCCACCGTGCAGAAGCCGTCCACGCCGGCTGCGCGATCCACCAGCACGACCGGAATCCCGCGCCGGCGCACCTGGACCGCCGGCTCGGCGCCGACGGCGATGGGGGCGAAGATCACCCCGCGAACCCGCTGCTGCTGGAACTGATCGAGCAGCGTCGCCTCGCGCTCGGCCCGCTGGTCGCTGTTGCCGATGTGCACCGAATAGCCGTTGTCGTAGAAGAAGTCCTCCGCGCCCCGGACCACGTCGGCGAAGAACGGGTTGGCGATGTCCATCACCACCATGCCGATCGAACGGCTCCGCCCGGCGCGCAGCTGGCGGGCCGACTCATTGCGCACCCAGCCCAGCTTCGCGATGGCTGCCTCCACCCGCTGCCGGGTGGCCTCGGCCACCAGCTCCGGCGAGTTGAGCACGTTGGAGACGGTGCCGATCGAGACGCCGGCCAGCGCGGCCACGTCCTTCATGCTCACCGATGCCCGGCGATCCACCACAGCCTCCCCCAAAACGGATTCGTTGCCAGCCTAGCGGTTTGAACCGTCTCACTCCGGCGCTTCTTGCGCCACACCCGGAGACACAGTAGGGTCTGCGACTATATCGTTTCAAACCCGTCTTTTGACACATCGCGATCGTCGGAGCAGGAGTGGCCAAGTCGGCGCGGGCTCCGCCGGCCCGGGAGTTGAGCTGTATGAAGATCGATGAGGTGCTGGTCGCGTGGAAGGCCCGGTCCGACGAGCTCATGTCGGGCCCGGAGGCGGCCCCCCGGTTGGCGCACCTGCGCGACGGGGACGGCCGGGCTCGGCGCACGCTGCTCGCCGACTACTTCCTCCGGCCGGACGAGCGGATCGGAGTGCTGTTCCACACCATGACACCCATTCCCGACGAGCCGATCACTCTGCACAACCATGACTTCTTCGAGGTGGCCTACCTGCACTCCGGCATGGCGACCCATCATCATGCGAGCGGGCAGATGACCATGCTCCCGGGGGATCTGGTGTTCCTCAACCCCCACGTCCGACACGAGGTGCGCATTCACGACGGAGCCTGTCTGATCAACCTCATCATCAGACCAGAGATCATGCAGCAGACGTCCGCCTTCAGCCTCGCCGATGCACCCCTGTTCGCGGAGTACGTGGTCACCTACTTCCACCTCATGCAGCGCCGGCAGGACTTCATCCACGTCTCTCGCCAGGCCACGGGCGCCGCGCAGATCCGCGGACTGGTGGAGTCCATCGCCATCGAATGCTTCCGTCGGCAACCCGCCTGGGAGTCGGTCTGCGTCGGATACTTCACGGCGCTGTTCGCCACGCTGTCGCGCGAGCAGGCAGCCCAGGTCGGCGAGAACGACGCGCCAAGACTGGTCACGAGCATCCTCAAGCATCTCGAGGCGCACCGTGCGGAGGCCACCCTGGAGTTGGTGGCCTCCGCCTTCGGCTACTCGCCCAGCCACATCTCCAGGTTGATCCGCAGACACACGGGGAAGGGCTTTGGCCAGATCACCACCGAACTCCGACTGGAGCAGGCACAGGAGTACTTGGAGCGCACCACCCTCCCGATCCAGACCGTGGCAAAACGATCCGGTTTCGCCAGTGCCAGCTATCTCACCCGCGTGTTCAAGCAGCGCCACGGCATCCCGCCCGGCCGGTATCGAGCGCTGCATCACCGCGCCGAGAACTGATCCGGGCGCACGACAAGCAACCGAACCCTTGCCGCAATCGTGCTAAGCCCTCTGCAACAAAAGACAAGCCGGTCCGGCTAAGTTCCGGCTAGAACGTTTCAGCCTCCGCTCGGAGCGTCGCCGCTCGAATCGGCGCGGTCACCGCCGGTCAGGAGGTTCGCCAACGGAGAGGAGCACCACCCTGAGCGAGGAGGCTCGGGAGCCACACGGCCTAACACGAAACGAGTAAGAAGCAATGAACACCCATACGAGACATTCGACGCGCGCGCTGGCCGTGCTCGTCTCCGGTGCGCTGGCGCTGTCCGTGGCCCCGGCCGCACCCGCCTCCGCCAATGGACCGCAGCTACGACCGATCGCCGCTCCCGCAGCCGCACCCAGCGGGGGCTCGGCGTTCGCCAGGCAACTGGAGAGCAAGTACATCGACCCTGACCGCATCTACAGCGCCGACATCCGCTGGTGGCTGGGCGAGGCCGCCCACACCGACGAGACCCTGCTGGAGCAGATCCAGGTTCTGTATGACGCCGGCTTCCGTGGTGTGGAGCTCTGCATGCAGAACGACGGCAGCGCAGCCGACGCAGACTACGCCTACGGCTCCGAGATGTGGACCCACAAGTGGAGCTTGATGATGAACAAGCTCCTCGATCTGGGCATGAGCGTCTACCTGACCTCCGGCACCAACTGGGCCACGTCGAACGTGCCCGGGCTGGACCCTGTCAGCCAGGCCGCCATGCAGAACCTGACCCTGGGCACCGCGACGGTGAACGCCGGCGAGACGCTGACCACCTTGCCCGTACCGGCCGCCAATGCTCGCCGGGCGGGCGCGAAGCTGGTCACTGCCTACGCCTACCGGAGCGTCTCGGACAGCGCCGTGGATCCCGACAGCAGGATCGACCTCGCCGCGCAGCTGACCCAGGGTGCTGACGTCTGGACGCAGGACCTGGACTGGACGGCGCCCGAGGACGGCGCCTACCGGATCTTCGCCCTGTGGACGCAGGGCACCTACCAGACCTCCAGCCCGTCGGCGCAACCGAGCTACGCGACCAACTACTTCGATGAACGCGGCGTAGCCGCACTGAAGGAGTTCTGGGAAGCCCACTACCTGAGTGACCCGGCGCTTCGGGAGAAGATCCGGCAGGGCGATGTGCAGCTCTTCATGGACTCTCTCGAAGTCACCTACGGCACCGGCGGGTTCACCTGGTGGGCCGAGGACATGGCGGCCGAGTTCCACCGGCGCAAGGGCTACGACGTCACGCCCTACCTGTTCCTGATCAGCGGAGTGAGCGCGAGCGTTGCGAACCCGTACCACCGGGTTGCCGACACCGGGACCTACCGGCTCGACGGCGACGAGAAGCGCCGCCAGGCGATCATCAACGACTACCAGGATGTTCTGACCGAGCTGTACATGGAGCGGATGCTCACACCGCTGAAGACCTGGCTGAACTCCGTTGGCATCGCGACCCGGGCGCAGATCTCCTACGGCAAGCCGATCGAGATCTCCGAACCGGCCATGGCGGTCGACTACCCCGAGGCCGAGAACCTCAACCAGTACAACCAGGTGGACATCTTCCGGCTGTGGACCGGCGGCGCCAAGCTGGAGAACAAGGTGCTTTCCAGCGAGACCTCGGCTGTGCCGATCGGCTGGAACATGACCTACCAGAAGCGACTGCAGGATGCCTACTCCACCTACGCGGCGGGCTTCCAGCGGATCGTCTGGCATGTCTGGGCATCCGACTTCGGCTACGGCAACTACCAGTGGCCCGGCTTCGATCCGTCGCCGTTCAACCTCAAGTTCCCGCTGCTCGGGACGCGAAATCCGGCAGCTGCCAACTATGACGAGTTCAACGCACACCTCGGCCGGATCCAGCAGCTCATGCAGACCGGCAAGTCCCGCACCGACGTGGGTTTCATCCATCAGAACTGGACCCAGGGCATCCGATTCGGCGGGGGCGTCGGCAACAACAACGCCCAGATGAACTGGCAGCAGGCGCACCAGGGCATCTACTACCGCTCCACCGACCTCCAGGACAACGGCTACACCTACGACTACTTCAGCCCTGACTTCCTGTTCGACGACGATGTCTCCTTCAACGAGGCGACCAAGACCATCGAACAGGCCGGCTACAAGGCCATCGTGCTCTACCAGGACTGGCTGGACGTCAAGGCGGCCCAGAAGCTCCTGGGTTGGGCCAAGAAGGGTCTCAAGGTGGTCGTCCTGGAGGATGCCGGTTCCCGGACGCCGTTCAACGACGGCAAGGACGGCCTGCTGAAGAAGATCATGACCGAGCTGAAGTCGCTGGCCACGGTGAGGACGGCGACCGTCTACGACGACATCGACTACTTCAGCGCCGCTCCCGGCGGGTATGACGACAACGTCATGGAGAAGCTGCAGGAACTCGGGGTGCATCCCTACGCCGGCTACTCCGAGCCCAACCTCCAGTTGCTGACCCAGACCAGGCAGGACGACGCGGGCAACCGCTATCTGTACGCCTACAACTACGGGGACGACGACTATCACCAGTACAGCCACAAGGCGGGCGTCCGGACGACCCAGTTCGGCACCAACATCACGACCGAGATCGAGCTCGACGGCCGGTTCATCCCCTACTCCATCGACGCCTGGTCCGGCGAGGTGACGGAGTTGGGGAAGTACCGCTGGTCGGACGGCAGGACGGTGGTCCCGATTGATCTCGACTACAACAACGTCGCACTGATGGCCTTCGAGAAGGTCAGCGAGGATGCGCTGCACGTGGTCTCCACCAACGGGGATTCGGCATACGCGATCGGTGATGGCGTCGCGGTGCGGACGATGACCAGTGGCAGTCTGGAGACCAAGCTGAGCGACGGCCGGGAATATCGTTCAGAGGTCGCTGTACCAGCAGCCTTCGACATCACCGGCTGGGACGTGACGGTCGAGTCGTGGCGTCCGAATGCGACGGCCGGCGATCTCTCCCGGACCGAGACGATCGACGGGCTGACCACGGTCAACCGGAAGACCTCCACGGTCACGACGCCGATCAGCGTTCAACTGGACAGCCTGACCACGTGGAACAACATTCCCGAGGTCGGCAAGACCGTCTCCGGCACCGGTCACTACCGGGCGGAATTCACCTGGGATGCCAGTGCAGCGAGCGGCGCCTACCTCGACCTCGGCGCCACTCTCGAAGAGAGCATGGTGGTCTGGGTCAACGGCAAGAAGGTCGGCGGAGACGTCAGCACCAATCCGACCAAGGTCAAGAGGGACGTGGGCGGCGTCGGCAAGCCGACCATCGACGACGGCACCGGCAAGCAGGTGCCCCTGGTGGGCGGCGACATCCACAGCGGCGGCATCAGCTGGACCAAGCCGATCGCGAACGTGACCAAGTACCTGGTCGACGGCGAGAACGAGATCGAGATAGAGTACAACTCGTCGCTGGCGAACGTTCAGCTCGACCGGGGCGTCGTCAACGTCCAGCCGAACGGCTCGAACTGGTGGAAGTACGACGTCGACTACCTGGAGTTCGGTCCAAGGCAGGCCAAGGTAGTGCCCTTCGTGGACGTTCACTACACCAGCGCGCTGAGCCAACTGTCGGATGCGATCAGCGCTGCCGAGGCGCTGCTGGCCGACGTGGAGTCCGAGGTATTCACCGAGTCGACCGCTTCGGCGTTCGTGGCTGCGCTGACCGAGGCGAAGGCCGTGCTGGCTGAACCCACAGCCGGCGAGGAGACGGTCAATGCGGCCGCCGAGGCGCTTGAAGCCGCGACACAGGCACTGGTCGAGCGTGGCGATCCGGCGGTACTGGAAGCGATGGTCGAGGCAGCAGACGCCTTGCTGGCCAAGAGCGGCAGCTACACCGAGGCGTCCGTGACGGCGCTGCAGGACGCTGTAGATGCAGCGAAGGCGGTCTGGGTCGATCGAGCGGATCAGGCTCAAGCCGGACTGGACGCCGCGGTATCGGCGCTACAAGGTGCGATCAGCGGGCTGGAGGTGAAGTCACCGAAGCCGAGCAAGGCCGTGCTGGAGCAGGTTTACCTCACCATCAGTGGGTTGGTGAACAACGACGGAAAGTACACCGCTGGTTCGTGGGAGGAACTGCAAGAGCAACTCGCGGCGGCGAAACAGGTGCTCGACGACGGGGCGGCCACCCAGGCGCAGATTGATGCGGCAGTCGAGCGTCTCAACCAGGCAGTCGCTTCGCTGGAGGTGGCGGGTCCGGTGGTTGAGCGGGTGAAGCTCAACCAGAGCCAGTTGCGACTGGTCAAGGGCAAGCGTCTGACACTGGAAGAAGGCGTCTACTACTCCAACGCCCACCCGGCATACGTCGGTCAGGTGACCTGGCAGTCGTCCAACACCAAGGTCGCCACCGTGAGCAGCGACGGCACGGTGAAGGCCAAGAAGCCCGGCACCACCACCATCACGGTCACCACCACCCAAATGACCGGCGCCGGGAAGAAGGCCACGTCGAAGATCAAGGTCACGGTCGTCAAGAACAAGCCGAGGTCCACAGTGACAAAGGTCTCGGCGAGTGTCCCCAAGACCATGAGGGCCGGCCAGGTGATCTACATCACGGGGACGTACTCGTCGGCGAAGGCGACGGGGATCAAGGTGACCTACAAGTCGTCGAAGCCCAGCGTGGCTACGGTCGATCCGGTGGGTCGAATCGTGGCCAAGGCGAAGGGCGCCGCGAAGATCACCGTGAAGGCCGGCAAGAAGTCCAAGACCTACACAGTCAAGGTCACCTAGCCATCACCAACACCCTGTGGGGGGTCGGACACCGTCCGGCCCCCACAGCTGTGAGGATCGTCGCTCGACCGATTGACAGCCGAAGCCGGTCGTGCTAAGTTTCACCTAATCGTTTAGGTCACGAAGTTTGCCCAATGGCCAAGCCCTAAACGTTTAGGCACAAGGGGTGGCCGATGGCACGGAAGCCAACGCTGAACGACGTGGTGCGGGAGACCGGCCTGTCGATCTACACCGTGTCGCGCGCCCTCAACGGGGCGGACGGCATCTCGCCCGCCAGCCGCAAGAAGGTGCTCGATGCGGCGAAAGCCATCGGATACGTCCCAAACCAGGCGGCACGCGCGTTGCGCAACCAGACCCCGGGGCCCGTGATCGTCACCACGGCGTCGACATCCAACTACTACTACATCGACATGATCGAAGGCATCCAGTCCGGCCTGCGCAAAGCCGGGATCTCGATGCGGTTCGCCGATGTCGCACCACGTGGACGCTACGACCCGACCCTGGAGGACGCCGCAGTAGCGGGGGCGATGCAGAACCGTGCGATGGGACTGATCTCAGCCCTGACCCTGACCATGGCGAACTACGAGAAGCTCACGCAGTGGGGCGTTCCAGTCGTCTTCGTCGACTCCCGCGCGCCGGAGACCGACATGGGCACGGCCTCGGTCACCACCGACAACGCCGACGCGTCCGGGCTGGTGGGCGACCATCTCGCCGAGCACGGACTGACCGAGTGGGTCCTGTTGGCCTACCCACACCGCTGGTCCACCCGAATCGAACGTGAGCAGGCGCTTCGCGCCGCCGCCGCCCGGCACAGGGCCAGGCTCACCGTGCTCGAATGCGACAACAACCCGGACTCCGCTCGTGCTGTGCTTGACAGCTATCTCGCCGAGCGAATGCCGAGTTCGCAATTTGCCCTTGTCACGGGCAACAACCCGCTTCTCCATGGCGCGCTCACCGCGTTGCGTTCACGGGGGCTCCGGGTGCCGGACGATGTCTCACTCGTCGCATTCGACGAGTTCCCCTGGGCGCCGCTCCTCGACCCTCCGTTGACCGTGGTGGACGAGGATTCGCGCTCGATCGGCGAACTCGCTGCGGCGACGCTCGCCACGATCATCGCTCGCAACGCTGAAGCGCAGGCGCCGAGCGGAGTCGACTATCACGAAGAAGACACCAAGGAGGTGACGGCACAACTACTGATCCGGCAGTCCTGTGGATGCCGCTGACCATCACTGATCGGGCCCACCTAAGGCCCCTTTTCGCCCCCACGACCTTCTCATCACGGCTTCGTTGCGCCCAAAGCCGGGCGTAGCCGTGCGCACATTCACTGAAGACAAGGAACCTCCATGCCCAAAACCAAGAAGCTGCTGGCCGGCGCCGCGGTCACGATCTCGGCGATCGCCCTGGTCGCCTGCACCTCTGGCGACCCACAGCCGATCGGCTCCGGCCCCGCCGGACCGTCGGCTCAGGTGCCGGACAAGATCGAATCGATCGGCCTGATGGTGCAAGACATGTCCAACCCGTTCTTCTCCGCCATGACCAAGGGCGCCGAGGACGCCGCGAAGAAGCTCGGCGCCACGCTCAACGTTCAGGACGCGCAACTCGATCTGGCCAAGCAGAACACCCAGATCGACGCATTCATCGCCCAGGGGGTGGACCTGATCGTTATCTCCGCGGTGGACGAGGACGGCATCGCTCCGGCAATCGACCGCGCCCACGCCGCCGGCGCCCTCGTCATCGCTGTCGACACCCCTGCGGTGGGCGCCGATGCCGTCGTGATGACGGACGCCGTCGAGGCCGGAGAGGTCGCCTGCAAGTACCTGTTCGATGAGATCGGTGGGAAGGGCAACATCCTGATCGTCGACGGGACGCCGATCCAGACCATCATCGACCGCATCCAAGGGTGCGAGAACGTGATGAAGGACTACCCCGACATCAAGGTGGCGGGTCACCAGTCGTCCAAGAACGACCGAGCAAGCGGACGCGACGTGACCACCGACATGCTCACCGCCGCTCCTGACGTTCAGGGCATCTTCGGCATGAACGACCCGTCCGCGCTCGGCGCGGTGCTGGCAGTCGAGCAGGCCGGCCGGCAGAACGACATCCTCGTCGTGGGCATCGACGGCAGCCCGGAGGGCGCGGCCGAACTCCAGCGAGACGGCTCCCCGTTCATCGCCACCGCCACCCAGAACCCGGCGGAGATGGTGCGCCAGGCCGTCGACGTCGCCCAGGCCATCGTGGACGGCAACCCGCCGGCTGAGACCACGATCCTGATCCCCAGCGTGATCGTCACCCGGGACACGGTCGGCGAGTACGCCGGCTGGTGACCGAGTAGGTGGGGCGGGCAGTCGTCCGCCCCACCACCGAGGAGGCCAACAATGACTGCTGAAACGCAACAACCGCTGCTGCAACTGCGCAGCATCTCCAAGAGATTCGGAGCCACCCAGGCACTCGACCGGGTGTCCTTCGACCTCCGCGCAGGTGAGATCCACGCCCTGATGGGCGAGAACGGCGCAGGCAAGTCCACGCTCATGAAGATCCTGGCGGGCAACATCGCCAGGGATGCCGGCGAGATCCTCATCGACGGCAGGTCCGTCGACATCTCGCACCCCGCGGACGCCCGCGCGAACGGCATCGCGATCATCCACCAGGAGATCAACACCGTGCCCGACATGACGATCGCCGAGAACCTCGCGCTCGGAGTGGAACCGACGAGCCAGTTCGGCGTGCTCAACCGCAAGCGGATGCACGAAGACGCCGAAGCCAAACTGGCGCTCATCGGACTCAGGCTCGACCCCCGGCTCCCCTTGGGATCGTTGAGCATCGGCATGCAGCAGATGGTCGAGATCGCCCGCGCCGCCAGCGAGAACGCCCGCATCCTGGTGCTCGACGAGCCGACCGCCGCCCTCTCAAGGGCCGAGACCGAGGAGCTGTACCGAATCATCGCCGACGCCAAGGACCGCGGCGTCGGGCTGATCTACATCAGCCACCGGATGGAGGAGGTGTGGCGACTCGCCGACCGTGTGACCGTCTTCCGCGACGGCAAGTATGTCGGCACCCGGGAACGAGCCGAGATCGAGCCTGCCGACGTGGTGCGCATGATGGTCGGACGCGACATCCAGGATCTGTACTCGCACAGTTCGCGCGAGGTCGGCCAGACGGTGCTAGAGGTCAACGAGCTGTGCGGCAACGGCATCGGGCCCGTCAGCTTCACCATCGCCGCCGGTGAGATCGTCTGCTTCGCGGGCCTCATCGGCTCCGGACGCACCGAGATGGCCCGGTTGATCTTCGGCGCGGAACGACGCGATGCCGGCGAGGTGGCCCTGCATGGCAAGCCGTACTCGGCCGCGGCGCCGAAGCGGGCCATCGCCCAGGGCGTGATGATGGTGCCGGAAAGCCGCAAGGAACAGGCGCTGTTCCTCGACCACAGTGTCGAGAACAACGTCGCGATCTCGTCGCTGGATCGATTCGCCAGCGCGGGCGTCCTCAAAAGCCGACCGATCCGCCGGGCCGTCCTGGAGCAGATGGACTTCTTGCGGCTCCGCCAGAGCGCCATCGCACTCCCCTCCCGCAGCCTGTCCGGCGGGAATCAGCAGAAGGCAGTCCTGGCCCGCGCGCTCCTGACCGAGTCGGAGCTGCTGATCCTGGACGAGCCGACCCGAGGAGTGGACATCGGCGCCAAGCGCGAGATCTACGAACTGATCGACGAACTGGTGGGCCAAGGCAAGGCGATCCTCATGATCTCCTCCGACCTGCCGGAGGCGATCGGGACCAGCGACCGCATCCTCGTGATGCGGAACGGACGCATCAAGGCCGACCTGCGGTCGTCCGAGACGTCCGAGGAAGAAGTAATGAGCTACGCCACTGGTACGGCGGAGGAGGAACAATCATGACAACCCAGAATCAAGTGACCGACCCTGCACCCGTCAGGCAGCCCTTCGAGTTCGCCAAGTGGTGGGATCGGGTCGGCATCCTCGTTGTGTTGCTGGCGCTGATTCTCTTCATGGCCTTGGCGGCCCCGAACTTCGCCACCACCGGGAACCTTCTGAACATCGCCCGGTCGATCTCGATCAACGCGATCATCGCCGCCGGCATGACCTTTGTGATTCTCACCGGCGGTATCGACCTGTCGGTCGGCTCCATCGTCGCGGTCTCGGGAGTGACGTCGGTGCTCGCGGCGGTGTCTGGCGTCCCAGCGATCGCGGCTCTGCTCGTCGGGGTCGCCGCAGGTGCGGCGGCCGGCTGGATCAACGGTGCGCTTTCAGCCTATCTGTCGCTTGCGCCGTTCATCGTGACACTCGGCCTCATGACCTTCCTGCGAGGCCTTGCGTACACCATGACGGAGGGACAGCCGATCGTTGACAACACGCTCTCCTTCCGCGACCTGGGCAACGGCTACGTGGCGGGCGTCCCTGCCCCGGTGGTCGTGATGCTCGTGGTCTACGGCGCGGCCTGGTTCCTGCTTGAGCGCACCAAATACGGCCGTCACGTGTACGCGGTCGGCGGCAACCCGGAAGCGGCACGCCTGGCCGGCGTGGAGGTCAAGCGGATCTTGACGTCGGTGTACGTCATCGCGGGCGCCCTGGCCGGCCTGGCGGGCCTGATCTTCGCAGCCCAGGTCGTCTCGGCGCAGCCCACCGCCGGCAACGGCTATGAACTCGACGCGATCGCGGCAGTCGTCCTGGGCGGCACCGCTCTGGCCGGCGGAAAAGGCCGCATCATCGGCACCCTGATCGGCTCGATCATCCTCGGCGTGCTCAGCACCGGCCTGATCCTGATGAACGTGCAGTACTTCACGCAACTGCTGATCAAAGGCATCGTGATCATCCTCGCCGTCGCCATCGACTCACTGAAGCAACGGTCCGCCACCCGAGTCGTCAAAGACACTGCCGTCGTGGGAGCGACGGCATGAGGGCCACCACCGTCACCGTCATCGACCACCTCGGGCCGAGGCGCAATGAACCACTCGTCTTCGCCGTCGAGGGCCAGCTGCCCGACCGGCTCTGGCGCGCCCGCGCGAGCACCGGCGAGGAGCTGCTCTGCCAGCGCCTGCAGCAGCAGGAGGACCCCGGCCGGACGAGCTTCGTCACCGTTGCGTCGTTCGACGGTCCACTGAGCCTCGCCCTCGAAGCCCCCCTCGACGAGGGGGCGCCGGTCGGCGGCATAGTGACGCTGCCGCCCCGTGAGGCGGACGCCTTCGTCCGTCTCGACACCGGGTATTTCGACCTTGAGCTGTGCACCGGCACTGCCCAGGGGGAGGGTTCGTCGAAATGGGGCATCCGCCACTTTGCCACCACTGCGGAGGGCATCGACCTGCTGCCGTCCGGCAACAACGCGATCGGCGGCTTCTACGGCCCGTTCTTCACACCGGAGAACGGCCTGATCAACCCGCCAGAACACACGACGGTGGCGGTGGAGTGGCTCGAGCGCGGCCCGGTGCTCGTGGCGCTGCGGATGAGCGGCACGATTCCGGACGGGCTGCTCGACGAGTTGAAGGGCAAGCGGTTCTCAATCGAGTGGCGGTTCACGTTCGGCACGCCTTGGTTCAGCAGACGGTATCTCGTCGACGACTTCGAGACGGTCATCAATGGCCGGTCGATCGTCAACAAGATCACCGTGGGCGACGAGTTCGAGGGCGGCCAGGGGGAGTTGGTGTTCGACCGGTTCGACACCCCCGGCGGGGTCCGGTACCGGGACGGCGACCCCTACGCGGGCCAGCTGGCCGGCATGGTTGCCAAGACCCTCCAGAAGCAGGACGGCCGCAACCAGAAGTTCCGCGCGTTCCGCGACGCGCTGACGGGGGACATCGAGTCCGCCCATTGGGATCTCTACTGGCGTCTGTTCTGCGCCTGGGAGGGCGCCCTTCCCGACGACGAGATTCGCGAGCGGCTCGCGAGGGTCCGCGCGGCCGCGCACCGCCTGGCGGACCTGCCGGACCGGCCCTGGCGGATCGCCGACGGCCCCGTGGACGTCCAGCAGGTGGAGCACGAGACCATCTTTCCCGGAGCCGCGCAGAAGACGGTCGAGTACCACTCCGAGTTGGAGCGCGCGATGGTGTGGTGGACCTCAGAGCCATCGGGGCAGTTCCAGATCGTGCAGCGCAAGCAGTCGGGCTGGGTGAACTGGGGCACCAACGGTGAGAACGAGTGCCCTGAGCTGCCAGTCGGGGTCATGATCAAGACGGCCTACGGACCGTTCAGCCAGTCGTGGCGGAAGGTCGCCGACCAGTTGGAGACGCCGCCGTCCGTCGTCTGACCGACACCTGCCGTGGACAGGTCTCCGTAGGCCTGTCCACGGCATCTCCTCTGCCGAGGGCCAGTCAGGCAACGCCGGAGCAGGTCGCCTCCCACCTGGCGACCCCTCGCGTTGGTCACAATCGGGTCACGTCGCTGGCGAACCGGGCACTCGCCGCCTACGATACAGAAATCGATTTCCGTTCGGGAGGCAATGGTGCTGCTGAATATTGACCCGATCCTGACCGGCCGGCTGCTGCTGGCGCTGGACGAGATGGGCCACGGCGACGGCGTGGTGGTCGCGGACGCCCACTTCACCGCCTCCAAGCTGGCCCGCAAGCACCTGGTGGACCTGCCCGGGCTGAGCTCGCCGCGGGTGCTGCGCGCGATCCGGTCGGTGATCGTGCCCGACGTCCACGGCCCGGCGCTGGACCTGATGGAATCCCCCGACGGGCTGCTGCCCGTCCAGCAAGAGCTGGTCGAAGCGGCCGACCTGCAGGGCGCCGAGCAGCGCGTCGTCGAGCGGTTCGCCTTCTACGACCTGGCCGCCGAGGCCGAGCTGATCATCCGCACCGGCGAGCCGCGCGGCTACGGAAACGCGATCTTCCGCAAGGGCGTCACCCCGGTGACCTCGGAATGATGGGCGGGGCTGGTTCCGTTTTGCGATCCAAGACGCTACTCTAGCCAAGCGGTAGGTACAGGTGCATACAAGTCGCATCGGAGCCAGCGTCATGACTACTCAACGAGGAGGGTGCTGCCGTGAGTGAACGGCTACTGGAGGTCAAGGGGATCAGCAAGGCGTTCCCTGGCGTGCAGGCGCTGGCCGATGTCGAGTTCCATCTCGACAAAGGTGAGGTGCTCGCCCTCGTCGGTGAGAACGGAGCCGGCAAATCGACCCTGATGAAGATCCTCTCCGGCATCTACACCAGGGATACCGGCACCATCTGGGTGGACGGCAAGGAAGAACCGATCAACTCGCCCACCGAGGCGCAGGCGCTCGGCATCGCGATCATCTACCAGGAGATGAACCTGATGCCCCACCTGACGGTGGCGCAGAACATCTACATCGGACGCGAGCCCCGCAACCTCGGCGGCTTCGGGGTCAACGAGCGGGCGCTGAACAAGCAGGCCGCCGAATTCCTCGCCCGGCTCGGCATCGCGCTCTCCCCCACCACGCTGGTCGGCGATCTGACCGTGGCCAAGCAGCAGATGGTCGAGATCGCCAAGGCGCTCTCCTTCGACTCCCGCGTGCTGATCATGGACGAGCCCACCTCGGCCCTGACCGCCGCCGAGACCGAGACCCTGTTCAAGCTGATCAACGATCTGCGTGAACGCGGCACCGGCATCATCTACATCTCGCACCGCATGGAGGAACTCGGCCGGCTCGCCGACCGGGTGAGCGTGCTGCGGGACGGCCGCTACGTCGGCTCGCTGGGCAAGGGCGAGTTCGACGTGCCGAAGATCATCGAGATGATGGTCGGCCGGGTGATCGACGAGGACGCCCGTCCGGCGATCTCCGGCCGGCTCGACAGCGAGACCGTGCTGGAGGTCAAGAACCTCTACACCCGCGATCTGATCCGCGATGCCAGCTTCGACATCCGTAGAGGCGAGATCCTCGGCTTCGCCGGCCTGATGGGCGCCGGACGCACCGAACTGGCCAGGGCCATCTTCGGCGCCGACCCGACCAGCGGCGGCGAGGTGCTGATCAAGGGCCGGCCGGTCAACATCAGGCGCCCGGTGGATGCCGTGGCGCAGGGCATCGGCTACCTGTCGGAGGATCGCAAGGTGCTCGGGCTGCTGCTGCAGAAGCCGGTGGACGAGAACATCATCCTCGCCTCGCTCTCCTCCTACCGCAATCAGTTCGGCTTCATGCAGCCCGGCAAGGCCCGCATCCGCGCCGAGGAGTTCGTTCGGTCGCTGCGGATCAAGACCCCGCACGTCCGTCAGCTCACCAAGAACCTCTCCGGTGGCAACCAGCAGAAGGTCGTCCTGGCCAAATGGCTGGAGCGCGACTGCGACGTCCTGATCGTGGACGAGCCCACCCGCGGCATCGACGTCGGCGCCAAGGCCGAGATCTACGACCTGCTCAACCGGCTGGCGGCCGAGGGCAAGGCGATCATCGTGATCTCCTCCGAACTACCCGAGGTGCTACGCATCTCGCACCGGATCGCCGTCATGTCGCAGGGCCGGATCACCGGCTTCCTCGACAACTCCGAGGCGACCCAGCCCAAGATCATGGCGCTGGCCACCAAGGGCCATGACGAGTCCTACCTCCATACCGCATCCGATCAGCAGAAGTGAAAGGGAGCCGACCATGAGCAACCCGACCGAAACCGGTACTCCCGCCGTCGCCGAGTCCGCCGAGGCGGGCAAGCGCGACCTGAAGACCGTCCTGCGGCAGAGCCTGCAGCAGGGCCTGGCCTTCGGCACGCTGATCGTCCTGTTCATCTTCTTCTCGATCGCCAACCCGGCCTTCCTGCAGTGGAGCAACATCTCCGGCGTGCTGCTGGCCACGGCCGTGATCGGCATCCTGGCGGTGGGCACCACGCTGGTGATCATCACCGGCGGCATCGACCTGTCGATCGGCACCGGCATGACCTTCGCCGCGGTGATCACCGGCGTGACCATCACCAACTTCGGGTTGCCGATGTGGGTGGGCATTCTCGCCGGCATGGCCACCGGCGCGCTGATGGGCGCCGTCAACGGCGCGAACATCGTCTTCCTGAAGGTGCCGCCGTTCATCGCCACGCTGGCCATGATGATGATCACCCAGGGCCTCAACATGGTGGTCTCCGGCGTGAAGCCGGTCTACATCCAGGTCGACGGCTTCAAGACCATCGCTCTGGGCGAACTGATCCCGGGGTTCCCGAACGCGGTGCTGATCCTGTTCGCCTGCGCGATCGTCGCCTCCATCCTGCTCACCCGGACCATCCTCGGCCGCTACACCTTCTCGATCGGCTCGAACGAGGAGGCCACCCGGCTCTCCGGCATCAACACCAGCAAGTGGAAGATCATCATCTACATGACGGCCGGCATCTTCACCGGCATCGCGGGCGTGGTGCTGGCCTCCCGGCTCGGCTCGGCCCAGCCGCAGCTTGGCATGGGCTACGAACTGCAGGCGATCGCCGCCGTGGTCATCGGTGGCACCTCGATGCTGGGCGGCCGCGGCTCCATCCTCGGCACCCTGATCGGCGCCCTGGTGATGAGCGTGCTGATCAACGGCCTGCGGATCATGTCGATCCAGACCGAATGGCAGAACGTGGTGGTCGGCATCGTGATTCTCCTCGCCGTGTGGAGCGACTCGCTCCGTACCAGAAAGGGGGCTTGACACCGTCCGCCAACGACGTGACCAATCCACCCGCCAAACCCGGGCGCGAGCCTCGCACCCGATCCACGAACTCTGCTGATCGACGTTCAGCAGGAACCAACGAAGGAGTAACTACATGAAGGGAACGCGCAAGTTCGCGCTTCTGGCCGCCGGCATCGCGTCGGCGCTCGCCCTCTCCGCCTGTGGTGGGGGCGCCGCCCCCACCTCCGCCGCGCCCGCCCCGGAGGGCAGCTCCAGCGAGTCCGCTCCCCCGAGCGGTGGCAAGCTGCAGATCGCTCTGATCTCCAAGGGCTTCCAGCACCAGTTCTGGCAGGCCGTGAAGACCGGCGCCGAGCAGAAGGCCGCTGAGCTCGGGGTCGAGATGACCTTCGAGGGCCCGGCCTCGGAGACCGAGGTGGACGCGCAGCTGAACATGCTGCAGACCGCCATCGACCGCAAGCCGAACGCCATCGGCTACGCCTCGCTCGATCCGGAGGCCTGCGTGCCGCTGATGGAGAGCGCGAAGGCGGCCGGCATCCCGGTCGTCCAGTTCGACGCCGCCTGCAATTCCGACATCCCGCTGACCCTGGCCGCCACCGACGGCAAGGCAGCCGCTGCGCTGGCCGCCGACAAGATGGCGGAACTGATCGGCGGCAAGGGCAAGGTGACCGTCATCAGCCACAGCCAGATCAACCAGACCGGCATCGACCGTCGTGACGGCTTCGT
>NZ_JAPUED010000072.1:0-13373 GCF_027492755.1 Micropruina sp.
TGCAGCACCTTCATCGCCGCCACCTTGTTCTGCAGCTGGCTCTTCTCGTTCTGGCAGCTGACCACGATGCCGGTCGGCAGGTGGGTCAGCCGGACGGCGGAGTCGGTGGTGTTCACGCTCTGCCCGCCCGGGCCGGAGCTGCGGAACACGTCCACCCGGACGTCGGCCTCGGGAATGTCGATGTGGTCGGCGTCCTCGGTGACCGGCAGCACCTCGACGCCGGCGAAGGACGTCTGGCGCCGGCCCTGGTTGTCGAACGGGCTGATCCGGACCAGTCGGTGCGTGCCCTGCTCGACGCTCAGCGTGCCGTAGGCGAAGGGTGCCTTGACGGTGAAGGTGGCCGATTTGATGCCGGCCTCCTCGGCGTAGGAGATGTCGTAGACGTCGGCGGAATAGCCGTGCCGCTCCGACCAGCGCAGGTACATCCGCAGCAGCATCTCGGCGAAGTCGGCGGCGTCCACTCCCCCGGCTTCGGAACGGATGGTAACCACGGCGTCCCGCTCGTCGTAGTCGCCGCTGAGCAGGGTGCGGACCTCGAGCGCCTGGATGTCGGTGGAGAGCCGGCTGAGTTCCCGCTCGGCTTCGGCCAGGGTGTCCGGATCGGACTCCTCCTGGCCGAGCTCGATCAACACGCTCAGGTCGTCGACGCGCTGCCGCAGAGCGGTCAGCCGGTCGACCTCGGCCTGCAGCGCCGACAACCGGGAGGTCACCCGTTGGGCGTGCTCCTGGTCGTTCCACAGATCGGGCGCGGACGCCTGCTCCTGCAGTTCGTCGATCTGCTGCTTCTTGGCCGCGGGGTCGAGCACCGTCTCGATCGACGTCAGCGTCTTGTCGAGTTCGGCGAGGTCGGAAAGCAGATCAGCGGAAGCCACGAGGGTGCAGTTTACTGGACGCACGCCGGACGACCGGCACGGCCCACCGGGACCTGCCCCTCAGCCGCGCATCGAACAGGGCCACAGAACAATCCATCGCGCCGCGGCGCAGACCAGCGGCTGTCGGGTTGCTCGATTTCGCGCTCGCACCGAACCTAGGAAACGAACCCGGCGAGGATGGATCGCACCGCGGCATCGAACATCGCGTCCTCATCGTCGTCCGACGAACGGAACACCAAGGGGAAGCGAGCCCGCATCTCGTCCATCGACACAGGGAACGGATACGGGTTGGCCGCTTCCAGCTGCTCCTGGTGGACGAATCCGGTCAGGTAGGCCATCAGGGTGTCGGCGGCCAGATTCGCCCGTTCGGCCGGGATGCCGCGCTGCACGAGTTCGATCAGACGTTCCATCAGCGCCAGGGATCCCAGACTGCCGTTCAGCGGCCCGCTGGCCAGGATCAAGGCCCCGTCGCGGTGGGCGTGCAGCGTCGCACGCAGACGACCGCACGCCTGCGCCACCGCGTCCGGCCAACTCGGCGACGGTGGGACTTCGTCGATGGCTGCCAGCGCCCGTGCGCACAGCTCGTTGGCCATCGAGCGCAGCAGTGCCGCCTTGTCCGGCAGGTGGTAGTAGAGGCCGCCGACCTGGACGCCGAGCCGATCGGCCACCAGCCTCATGGTCAGCCTCTCCAGGCCGACCTCTTCCACCACCTCGAGCGACGCCATGGTGATCTGGCTGGTGTCCACGCACCCGATGGTAGCGAGTGTTGAACGCTGTTCAAACACTGCCTACGCTGGACGCGATTCGAACAGCGTTCAAAGTGGGTTCACGATGATCATCGAACGAACGATCGAAGCGGTGCTGATCCTCGCGGCGATCCGCGCCGGAATACGCCTGCTGGCGCGCAAACGAGCCGTCACAAGCGAAGAGCTCAACCTGGAGAAGGAACTCCGCGGACTGGCCACCGCGAAGCGGCTGCCCATCGCCACCCTGGTGCTGCTCGTCCTGCTGACCATCGGCGCGCTGGCCGAGGTGATCTGGCCGGGCACCCTGAACGTGCTGCGCAACGACCCGTCGAACCCCGACTGGTGGCGCCCGCTGACCGCCCCCTTCGTTCAGGACGACGGGGTCATCGGCGCGATCTTCAATCTTGTGACCGCGGCCGCGGTGATGGCCCTGGCCGAGTGGTACTGGGGAGGCCTACTCGCCCTCGGCATCTGGGCGATCGGAGCCTGGGCACCGATCGGAGCTGTCGCCGCCCTCGCCGGCTACCGTGCCGCCGCCGCCAACACCGACGCCTACACGGCTGGCAGTTCCGGCGCGACCTACTTCACCGCGGCCACGCTCTGCGCGGCGTTGCTCTGCGCCGGCACCGGCCGGGACCGGTTGATCGGGCTCGTCGGGCCGGTCATCGGGCTGGCCAGCTGGCTCGGACTCGGCGACGGGCACGGACTGCTGTTCACGGCCGGGGTGATCGTCGGCGTGGCCCTGTGGGTCATTGTCCGCCTGACCGGACGCCTCAGCCGGGGGTCGGGTGCTGGCAAGGTCAACCCGCGGGCGCCGACCAGCTCAACCGGCGGAGGAAGCGATCGCGAGCGCTCGTCCGGTCAGTGAGGACTCGTCGTCGACCAGCTCGGCCGGCGGGCCGGCGAACACCAGGCGTCCGCCGTCGATGCCCGCGCCGGGACCGATGTCGATGACATGGTCGGCCCGCGCGATCACGCGCAGGTTGTGTTCCACGACCACCAGCGTGGTGCCGAGATCGAGCAGGTCGTCGAACAGCAGGTTGATCCGGTCGACGTCGCTGGGGTGCAGGCCGGTGGTGGGTTCGTCGAGCACGATCCACTCCGACGCCAGGTCGGTCGATGACGCCAGATGGCGGGCGATCAGCAGCCGCTGCTTCTCGCCGCCGGACAACGTGTCCAGCGATTGGCCGACGGCGGCGTAGCCGAGGCCGACCCGGTCCATCCAGCCCACCGCGGCGACGATGTCGGGACGTCCGGCGAACAGCTGGGCGACCTCGTCCGCGGTCATCGCCAGCACGTCGGCGATCGTCCGGCCGTCGATGGCGACGGCCAGCGCCGTCGGGTTGAACCGGGAGCCGTCGCAGGCGTCGCAGGGGGTGGCCACGTCGTCGAGGAAGGCCAGTTCGGTGGTGATGTAGCCCTTGCCGTTGCAGCCCGGGCAGGCGCCCTTGGAGTTGAAGCTGAACCAGGCCGGCTCCAGCCCCGAGGCTTCGCTGAACGCCTTGCGAATACTCTCCGCGACCCCCAGCACGCTGAGCGAGGTGGACCGGACGCCGCCGCGCAAGGCGTCCTGCCCCACCACGATGAACCGGCGTTGTTGCCGCGGCAGTTCCAGGGTGGCCAGCGAACTCTTGCCCGAACCCGCCACGCCGGTGACGGCCGTCAGCACCCCGATCGGAATATCGACGTCGAAACCGGTCAGGTTCCGGGCTCGCGCGTTGTTCACCGACACCCAGGAGCGAGCGGGACTTGCCGGCTGCTTCACCGTGAGGCGTTGCGCGAGCACGCGTCCGGTCGGCGTATCGCTACCGGCCAACGCCTGCGGCGTCCCTTCGAACAGGATCCGGCCGCCGTCGTGGCCCGCGCCGGGTCCCAGATCGACGACGTGGTCGGCGATCCGGATCACCTGCGGGTGGTGCTCCACCACCAGCACGGTGTTGCCGGCGTCCCGCAGCCGTTGCAGCAGCCGGGTCAGCCGCAGCACGTCGGCCGGATGCAGACCGATGGACGGCTCGTCGAAGACATAGCTGACGTCGGTGAGGGCCCCACCCAGGTGCCGCACGATCTTGACCCGCTGCGCCTCACCACCGGACAGGCTGGACGACTCACGATCCAGACTCAGATAGCCCAAGCCGACCGAGATCAGCGCGTCCAGGATGGTGCGGATGCCGTCCAGGGCGGGGGCGACCTGCGGAATCGTGAGGTGTTCCAGCAGTCCGTGCAGTTCATTGACGCTGAGCGCCATCCAGTCGACGATCGAGCGGCCCTCGATCAGGCTGGCTCGGGCCGCGGCGTTGACCCGGGCGCCGTGGCAGTCGGGGCAGGGCCGCTGGGTGGTGATCCGATCCAGCTCCTCGCGCACCTTCTTGGAGATCTTCGGCGGGCGGTTCTTCACGTACACGTCGCGCAGCCGGGTCACCACGCCGTCGAACCGCCCGGACGCCGGGAAGCGCGGATCGGGATGGGTCGGTTTCACGCCGTCGGCATAGAGGAACAGGTCCATCTCTTCGGGCGTGTAGTCGCGCATCGGCTTGGAGCGGTCGAAGAAGCCGCAGTAGGCGAATCGCTTCCAGCGGTAGACGCCCGGCCGGAAGTTGGAGAACCGGACCGGCCCCTCGTCGATGGTCTTGTCGAGGTCGATGAGTTCGTCGACGTCGATGTCGACGACCGTGCCGATCCCCTCGCAGGCCGGGCACATGCCCTTGGGGTCGTTGAACGAATAGGCGGGTGAGTAGCCCGCCGACGGCACCCCGGCTCGCGAGAAGACCAGCCGCAGCAGCGGGGCGAGGTCGGTGGCGGTGGCCACCGTGGAGCGGGCGTTCGGGGTGAACCGGCGCTGGTCGATCAGCACGGTGAAGGTGAGCCCGGACATCGCCTGGACGTCGGGCGCCGGCAGTTGCGGCAGCCGAGCCCGCAGGAACGCCGGGTAGGAGTCGTTGGCCAGCCGTTGCGCGCCGGCGGCGATGGTGTCGAGCACCAGCGACGACTTGCCCGAGCCCGAGACGCCGGTGAAGACGGTCAGCGCCTTCTTGGGGATCCCGAGGCTCACCTCACACAGGTTGTTGGTAGTCGCGCCGATCACCCTGATCTGATCGGGTGCCTCGTGGTCGTCCATGCCGAGGAACCCTAGTGGCACCCTGCCCACGACGGGACGCCTCAGGGGCTAGTTCCCGCGGACCGCCCAGCCGGCAATTGAGCCGGTCGAAGCCGGCCATCGAGAGGTACCGGGGTCTCGACCAGCTCGACCAACGAGGGTCACGACCAACGAGGTCGCGGGTCTTGACGAGCTCGACCAGCGGGACGCTCAGGTGTTCGCCCCGGTGAGGGCGCGGTTGTACTCCATCGCGACGCCCACCCACGAGGCCAACTGCTGGTCGTCCCAGATCACATCGGCGGCAATCTCGATCCAGCCGGGCCCCATCGTGCGTCCCGTGCCCATCTCGGCCTGCACCGCACCCGGCCTGCCCAGCAGTTCGTCGTGCCGAGCGGCGTCGACGCGGACCAGCAGCCCGCCGCTCTTCATCGCGCTGACGACCAGCTTCTCGTTGACCATGAACGACCGGACGCCGAACATGGACGTTTCGCGCACCACCCGCTCGGACGCGAGCAGCGTGCGCAGGCGCTCGACCAGGGCGGCCTGCTCGGGAGTCATCGCCTGCTCCAGTGTCAATCCTGCCGGGGCGGGCCGTAGGCGAGCCTGTCGAAGATCAGCACGCTTTCGCTGATCTTGCCGTTGGTCACCATGAAGAACTCGGCGGCAGGGGCGGTCGAGGTCGCTGCGGTCTGCGGGTAGTAGAACAGGGCGACCCGGTTCCCGTCGGCGAACTCGGCGATGTCACCGATGCCGGTGAGCATGGGTGCGAATCCACCGATGAAGCTGCGGTAGGCGTCCTTGCCGTCCAGGTCACCGCCGGGTGCACGGCAACTGATGTCGTCGGCGACGCAACTCATCGCGCCGTCGATGTCGCCGCTGGTCCAGGCACGGTGGTACTTCGTCACTACGTCGTGCGCGGTCTCGGGTGCCATCGATGTCTCCTTCGTTCGTGCCACGAGGTGGCGATTTGTTCACCTAGTCAGGGAGGGGTTGCCAGTCGTCCGGGCCGGCGTCGCCACCGGTGCCGGCGACACCCAGCCGGGGCAGGAAGTGCATCCAGCCGTCGGCATGCCCGGGCACTTCGGTGTCGGGCAGCCCGGAATGCCACAGGTCGACCCTGGTGCCGCCACCGACGGCCGTCAGCCGGAATTCGACCTGTGAGGCACCGGCCGGCAGCAGGTCACTGCCCGCGAAGCCCCAGGACACGACGACGCGGCGCGGATGTTCGACCTCGAGGTATTCGCCCCGCACCGGATAGCCGGCGATATCCACCGCGAAGCGACCGCCCGGGGTGGGGTCGAGGTCGGCGTACTGGCCCATCCAGGCCGTCATGCCGGCGTTGGTGACGAGGTAGTCGAACACCGTCTCCGGCGAGGCCGCGATGTCGATGGAGTCGCGGAACTCAGCCACGATCGCCACTGTCCCGAGACTCGATCGCACTCTTGAGTGCGGCCAGCTTCGTCGGCCAGAAGTCGTCCAGGTACGAACGCACCGCGGCCAGTCCGTCGACGTCGACCGCGAAAAGATGCCGCGTGCCGTCGCGGGTGGCTGCGGCGAGGCCCGCCTTCCTGAGCACACCGAGGTGATGCGACGTCGTCTGCTGCGACAGCGAGACGCGCTCGGCGATCACCCCGACCGGCTGCGGCCCGGAGCGGATCACCCGCAGGATCGCCCGGCGGTTGCCGTCCGCGAGGGCACGCAGAGCCAGATCGAGATCCGCCGCTGCCGCAGCACTCATCGTCACCCTCCTCGGTTCGAGGCACGACCATAGCACAAATGCATGTTTGTACTTACTATGGTACGTGGAGAGAGCACGCGGCCACCGTCAAGGTCGCGGAAGCTCTCTACAGGCTCGACCCCCCGACGATCGCGGCTCCTCCACTCGAAGCGCCCCTATCTGCGCCACGTCAGGACGAGACTCCCCCGGACCGATACCGCAGGGCAACCGCCCCTGATCGGAACTCGCGGCGGTCCACGAGCTCGAGTTGGATGCGCTCACGCAGCCCGGCGAGCAATGTCGGCCCGCGTCCGGCGAGGACCGGCTGAACGACGAACTCGTACTCGTCGATCAGTCCCAGATCCGCCAGCGCCAACGGCAGCGTCACACCGCCCACCCACAGGCCCTCGCCGGGCTCCTGCTTGAGCTGTTGAACCGCGCGCCCCACATCGCCCCTGACCAGCTCGGCATTCCAATCGGCCCCGCTCAGCGTGCTCGACACGACGTACTTCTTCGCGCCGTCAATGGCTTCGGCGAACGGAACCTCCCACCCATCCATCCAGTCGGGCCAAACACCCGTGGCCGGACGCCGCCACGCCGACTCCATCATCTGGTACGTGACCCGGCCGAACAGCAGGGCGTCGGCTCGCTGCATCTCTGCCGTCCAGTAGCTCATCGACTCCTCATCCGGCGGGAGTCCAGCCTCGTGATGGCAGCAGCCGTCGAGCGTGACATTGATCGAGTAACGAAGTGGTCTCTGCATTCCGGCTCCCTTGACAAGTGATTGCACTTTACTACCACTTGCCCTGCTGCGAGCCACTGGAGTTCCTCGGCGTCGAGGTCGAACATCTGGCTTGAGTGCCAACACTCCCCGCGTGAGTCGCCAGGCCGGCATCGCCCGGCACTCCTGTCATGCCTGCCATCGCCACCGTCATCGCTAGCGGGTTCGACTCTCGACCGGGCGACACGAGCCACGGCGCTCGTGGTCGATCGTTCACCATCTACTCGTTCAGCGCTGAATGATTCACAATGCTACCTTCGTGAGTGTGGACGAGGGCAACGGTGAAGCGATCCTGACCGCGGCGTGCTTCCGGCTCGGCCTGCTGGGGGCGCGGATCACGCAGGGGTTCTCCGAGTGCATCGCACGGGTCGGGATCACCCATAAACAGGTCGGGTTGCTCGCGGTGGTCAGTGCCGGACTCGCGCACTCGCAGCGCGACATCGCAACGCGCCTCCACGTCGCCCCCAGCCTCGTCGTGTCGCTGGTTGATCAACTCATCCAAGCCGGGGCGGTCACCCGTTCGCGCAGTGCCTCGGATCGACGCGTGCAGCTCATCGAGCTCACCGACCGTGGCCACGACCTACTCGCCGCGAGCGCCCGCGCCGCGGCGAGGCTCGACGCGGAGTTTCGCGCCAGCCTCTCACCGGCAGGACGGTCGGCACTCGACGTGCTGCTGCTCGACCTCGACGCACAACACCCCGCCGTGGTCGCTGAATCATGAATCCGGCACGCCACCCCAGCGGTCGCGGGCGCGATCATGCCCTCGCCTCGATCGACCTGGCCTACCCCTTCACCGGCCACTGGCTCGTCCAGAACAGCCCCGCGAACCGGGTTCCCAGCCACGGCACGCCCGCCTTCGCCACGGCCCACGCCATCGACCTCGTGCCGGTGACCGACTCCGGCCACACAGCACCGATCACACTGAACTCCCTGGTGCGACCGGAACCCGCCGACAGGTTCCCCGGCTTCGGCCGTCCGATCCTGGCCCCCGTCGAAGGTGTCGTAGTGGCTGTTCACGACAGCCAGCCCGACCATCCGGCCTATCGCGGCCTGCCCTCGCTGGGGTACGCCCTGACCCAGCACCGCCGACAGGCTGCGGGCTGGACCGCACTCGCCGGAAACCACGTCCTGATCGACAGCGGCGGCATCATCGTCGCACTGTGTCACTTGCAGGAGGGCAGCATTCAGGTCACGCGAGGCCGAAAGCTGCGGACGGGGGATGCGCTCGCCCGCTGCGGCAACTCCGGCAACAGCACCGAACCTCACGTGCACATCCAAGCCATGGACGACCCCGACATCACCCGCGCCAATGCCGTCCGGCTGACCTTCAACGGCTCTTTACCAGGCAATGGCCAGGTCATATACGTCGATGAGACTCACTGCACTCACTGAGTCTGCGACAGCAGGTCTCCACCGCTCGGTCACATCGGAGCAACCGGCGGGCACGAGCAGCGGCGCCTGACTCCGCGCCCTCGGCGCCGCCTACCCATCGAGTGACCGGCCGGCCCTGCCTGCCGCTTCTCTCTCGTCACATCACAGGGAGCACTAGGGGTAACGCGGACCGCGCCGGTCACCCGCCCACCTTCTCGGCTAGCTTCCGACACCGGTATCGCCGTCCATGAGTAGGGCGGTGAGGGCTGCGGCGACTTCGGAGAGGACGAGTTCGCCGGTGTTGGCGTCGTAGTCGAACAGTTCACCGTAGCGGCCCCAGGCGATGGCGATGTCGAGCTGCTTCTCGGTGTCCTCGGCGCTGAATCCGCGGTGGAGCAGGTCACGGAAGAAGTCGTCGCGCAGGGCGCCGCCGTCGCTGTTGTGCAGGGCCTTGATGATTGTGGCGACGAGAGGTGCGTGCTCGACGGCGAGGGTGGCGAACACTTCCTTGGATCGCAGGATGTCGGCTGTGTACCAGTCCCGTCCCACGTCGGTGAGGAACGCTTGGGCGCCTTCGACTTCCAGGAGCCGGAGCATCCGGGCGGCATCGACCAGAGGCAGGAGGTCATCGACGTGGAAGGACAACTCGTCGGCGAGGTCGGGCAGGTCCGCCTGGCCGCCGTGGGAGTAGACGATCTCGATCAGGCCGGCGAGCCCGCCCACGCTGGCGTCCGGCAGCGGATGGGTCAGCGGCCCCGGGGTTGCAGCGCGCTCGGCGTCGGATCTCTCGTCACGGCCGGTGAGGATCGCGTAGAGCCGGTCGACGGCCTGGTCGAAGGTGGGGCTGCGCCGGTCCCTGGGGCGGGGCAGCAGGATCGGGACCTCGGCCTTGATGTGGCCGGGGCCACTTCCGAGCACGAGCACTCGGTCGGCGAGCAGCACGGCTTCTTCGATGTCGTGGGTGACGATGCAGATGCACTTGGTCGGGAAGTCGGGCTGCGCCCACAGGGAGATGAGTTCACCACGCAGGTTCTCGCTGGTGAGCACGTCAAGGGCTGAGAAGGGCTCGTCCATCAAGAGCACGTCGGGCTGCAGGACGAGGGCACGGGCGAAGCCGACTCGTTGCCGCATCCCGCCGGATAGCTCGCGGGGGTAGGCGGTCTCGAAGCCGTCGAGACCGATCTGGTCGATCGCGTCCAGGGCGCGCTCGCGGCGCTGCTTCTCAGGGACGCCCGCGGCGCGCAGGCCGAGCTCGACGTTGTCCTGGACGGTGAGCCAGGGCATGAGCGCGAAGGACTGGAACACCATCGCCGCGCCGGGGTTGGCGCCGTCCAGTGGCATGCCGCGGTAGCGGACCTCGCCGTCGCTGGGGGCGATCAGGCCGGCGAGGGTGCGCAGCAGGGTGGACTTGCCGGAGCCGGACTTGCCCAGCAGGGCGACGACCTCGCCCTCGTGCAGGGTCACGCTCACGTCATCGAGGACATGCAGGACCGGGCCGTCGGCCGAGGGGAATGACTTGGAGACGTGCTCAGCCTCGATCAGCGCGGTTCGTGCTGGGGCGGATGCGGTGGGGCGCGCCATGTGGTTCACGTCCTTTCGTTGTCGGTGCGGGTTAGGTCAGGGAGAGGCGGCGTTCGGCGTAGCCGTACAGCCGCCGCCAGAACAGTCGGTTGAGGCCGACGACGAAGATGCTCATCACGGTGACGCCGACCAGGGTGCGGGCGAAGTCGCCGTCCGCGGTGGATCCTGCGATGTAGGCGCCCAGGCCGGTGGCGGTGAGGGTCTGGTCGCCGTAGGAGACGACCTCGGCGACGATTGAGGCGTTCCAGGCTCCGCCGGCGGCCGTGATGCCGCCGGTGACCCAGGAGGCGAAGATCGCCGGGCCGTAGAGGTAGCGCCAGGTTTGGACCCGGTTCAGGCGCAGGTTGATCGCGGCTTCGCGCAGGTCGTTGGGGATGGCGGCGGCCCCGGCGATGACGTTGAACAGGATGTACCACTGGGCGCCGAGGGCCATGAGGAGGATGCCGCCGATGTTCAGGCTGATGCCGGTCTGGATGAGCAGGAGCGTGACGAACGGGAACAGGAAGTTCGCGGGGAAGCTGGCCAGCACCTGCACGATCGGCTGGGCGAAGCGGGTCACTTTGGGGCTGAGCCCGATCCAGACCCCGACGGGCACCCAGATCAGGGTGCCGAGGATGAGCAGCACGAGCACGCGGGCGAAGGTGACCAGACCCAGGCCGGCGGCGACCGCGAACTGGTCCAGGCCGGTGTGCTCGCCGAGGTAGGCGAGCATGCGCACCAGCCCGAAGGCGATCAGGCCGCACACGATGACCGTGAACGCGATGTCCCCGGCGCGGCGGCGTGCGTGGTTGATGCGCAGCGGCCGGTCGGCGCGTCCGAGTGGCCGGGTGGCCCGCTCGAGGCAGGCGGCGACCGGGCGCAGGGCGCGGGTGATGATGGCGGGGATGACCGAGCGGCGCAGCAGGTCGAGCACGATGCTGCGCTGCTGCTCGACGGTCACGGTATCGCCGGAGCGGAACCGTTCAGCCCATGCGGTCAGGGGCCGCCAGAAGACGAAGTTGACGCCGATGACCAGCACGATCATCACCGCGATCGCCAGCAGTAGCCGTCCGATCTGCTTGTTCTGGGAGGCGGCGGCGACGTAGGAGCCGATGCCGGGCAGCGCGTAGACGCGGTTGTTGACGCTGATGACCTCCGAAGCGATGAGGAAGAACCAGCCGCCGCCGAAGCTCATCATCCCGTTCCAGACCAGTGGGATGGTCCCACCCGGCACGTCGAGCTTCCAGAACCGCTGCCACTTGGTCAGCCGCAGCACCCGGGCCGCCTCGTCCAGGTCGCGGGGCTGGGTGATCAGAGACTGGTAGAAGGCGAAGGTCATGTTCCAGACCTGGCTGGTGAAGATCGCGAAGACAGCAGCGCACTCCACGCCCAGCGCGGTGCCGGGAAACAGCAGCAGCCAGACCGACAGCGTGATGGACAGAAAGCCGAGGACCGGGACGGACTGGAGCACGTCGAGGGTGGGCAGCAGGACCTTCTCCGCCCGCCGCAGCCGGGCGGCGGCGGTGGCGTAGACGAAGGCGAACAGGGTGGATACTGCGAGGGCCGCGAACATGCGCAGCAGCGACCGGGCTGCGTAATAGGGCAGGTTCGCCGGATCGGTGGAGACTGTCGATGGCGCCAAGACCTGATCGAACGGCTCGGTGATGCCGTGGGAGAGTTGGATCAGCAGCCAGAAGATCACCGCGACGCCGGCAAGCACGATCATGTCGGCGCCCAAATGGCCACGGGAGCGCAGCGGTGCGTCCTGGCCGGCGAAGGGGCGCGGCAGAGCCATCACAGGTCTCCTGAAGGTCGCGAAGCGGAGCCGCGCAGGCATCCCTCAATGCGTCAGCGCAGCGGGAGGTGAGGGAAACGACGGGCGGCAACTCGCAGGGTCGGAACTCACGCCGTTCACCTCCTCGGTCGACGGGCTGATGAGTGTCGGTACTCAGCGTAATCGACGTTCAATGGCTTGCGCATATCGCAGATCGTTGGATGATAGAGGGATGGAACCGCACGAAGAGCCCCGACCAGTCACCGACGCGCAACTGGCGGCGGCCGCAGCGAGCTTCGACATGCTGTCGGCCCCGAGCCGGCTCCACCTGGTCTGGCTGCTGGCGACCGGAGAGTACGACGTGTCCACCTTGGCCGAGCTGTCAGGGTCGAACGTGCCGGCGGCCAGCCAGCATCTGGCGAAGCTGCGTGCCGCTGGCATCGTGACGGCCCGGCGAGACGGCCGCCGCCAGCTCTACCGGGTGGAGGATCCGCACATCCTGACCGTCATCGAGCAGATGTTCTCCCACATCGCGCCGGACGGGACCCTCGCCGGCTCGGCCGACCAGCGCCGACCCCCGCGGCTGCCGCGGTTCGAACCGGCGGGGGCTCTCAGTCGACGGGGCTGATGTCCTGCGCGCTCCACCGCACTCCGAGCACTTCGGGGGTGTGGATCACGTCCGCGATCGCCAGCTCGATCTGATGGTCGTCGCGCTCGGCGCTGCTGACCGTCGCCGTGATGACCACGATGTCCTCAGGCAGGTCGGTCGCGGCGATGGACTGCACGGTCAGGTCGGGGCGGTGCACGGCGTCGAACACGATGGCGCGCACCTCGACCTCGTCCTCACGGGCGCAGCGCACCTCGAAGGTGTATTCGACCTCGGTGTTCTTCTCTCGGCCGGTCGAGCCCAGGCGTCGGTCGAGCGTGCGTCCGACCGGGCGCAGCAGCACGTTCGCGGCGATCACGACGCCGGCGCCGGCCGCGGCGACCCAGACCAGCCCGCCTCCGGCGAGCGCACCGACCGCGGCGGAGGCCCACAAGGTGGCGGCGGTGTTGAGTCCGGAGATGGATGCGCCCTGCTTCATGATGACGCCGGCGCCGAGGAAGCCGATGCCGGAGACGATCTGCGCGGCCACCCGGGTCGGGTCGGCGCCGGGGCCGTCGAAGCTGTAGGCGCCCATGATGACGAACAGGGTGGAGCCCAGAGCGACCAGAGCGTTCGTGCGGACCCCGGCAGTGCGGGCGCGCCACTGGCGCTCGAAGCCGATGAAGGTGCCGAATCCGACGCCGGCTGCGATGCGGATGGTGATGTCGATCCAGTCGAGCATGGAGGCTCCTGTCGCAGGGCGGGGTGCGGCCGATGATGTCGGGCGCCCCCCCCGGGGGGGGGCGGGGGAGATACAGGGTGCGCAACGGCGGGTGAACGCCCTAGTTTCGGGCTGCCCCACCCCGCCCTAA
>NZ_JAPUED010000072.1:13383-17175 GCF_027492755.1 Micropruina sp.
CCCCGCCGCGGGGGTGGTTGTGGTTTTGTGTGGGCCACCCCTGCGGGCTGGGGGGGCCGGGGGGGGGGGGGGGGGGGGGCCTTTGGGGGCCCCCCCACCCCACGGGTCGTGGCGGGTCAGATCCAGGTGCCGAATCGGCGGATGAACGCCTTCTTGACGGTCTGCACGACCAGGCAATAGGTCAGCAGGGTGCCGACGAGCCAGGGGAAGTACGTCCAGGGCAGCGGCACCAGCCCGAGTGTGGCGCCCCATCCGGTGAATGGCAGGACGAGCCCGAAGGCGCACACCGCTCCCGTCGCCAGCAGCACCGGCAGGCTCGCTCGGGACTGGACGAACGGAATGCGGCGGGTGCGCAGCAGGTGGACGATCAGAGTCTGGGAGATGATCGACTCGATGAACCAGCCGGACTGGAACAGGGCGGCGTGCTCGACGCTGTTGGCGGCGAACACGAACCACATGAGCGCGTAGGTCGTGAGGTCGAAGATCGAGGACGTCGGGCCGAGGAAGACCATGAACCGGGACAGGCTCTGCGATTCCCACTTGCGCGGCCTCTTGATGTCCCCGGCATCGACCCTGTCCCAGGGCAGGGCGAGCATCGAAAGGTCGTAGGCGAGGTTCTGCACCAGCACGACCAGCGGGATCATCGGCAGGAACGGCAGCATGGCACTGGCGACCAGAACCGAGAACATGTTGCCGAAGTTCGAGGAGGCGGTCATCTTGATGTACTTCATCGTGTTGACGAAGGTGCGGCGCCCCTCCAGCACCCCGCCCTCCAGGACGGTGAGGTCTTTCTCCAGCAAGATGATGTCGGCCGACTCCTTGGCGATGTCCACCGCCGTGTCGACCGAGATGCCGACGTCGGCGGTGCGCAGCGCCGGGGCGTCGTTGATGCCGTCGCCCATGAACCCGACCGTGTGGCCGTGCGCGTGCAGGGCCTCCACGATCCGCGCCTTCTGCGCCGGGGTGACCTTCGCGAAGACCGTGGTGCGCTCGGCGAGGACGCTGAGCTCCTCGACCGACAGGTCTTCGATGTCGCCGCCGAGAACGATCTGGCCGGAGTCGACGCCGATCTGGCGGCACACGGTGGCCGCGACCAGCGGGTTGTCCCCGGTGATGACCTTGACAGCCACGCCGTGTTCGCGCAGGCTCGCGATCGCCGCGCCGGCGGTCGCCTTCGGCGGGTCGAGGAAGGACAGGAAGCCCACCAGCGTCATATTCCGCTCGTCCTCGGCGCCGAACTCGGGCAGAGCGCCCTCGCGGTCGGGCGCGACCCGGCGCACCGCCACAGCGAGCACGCGCATCCCGAGCTCGTTCTGCTCGGCGACCAGCGCCCCCAACTCGGTCTGACGCGCCACGGTCAGGGGCAGGCTCGCACCACCGGAGAGCTCGGTCGTGCACAGCGCCATCACCTCCTCGACGGCACCCTTCGTGATGATCAGGTGCGCGAATCCGTCGTTGACGATCACCGACATCCGCCGCCGCACGAAGTCGAACGGCACCTCATCCACGAAGAGGTAGTCACGCTGCACCCGGTCGATTCCCTGCGGGCCCGCCGCGGCCAGGACCGCCGCGTCCAGCAGGTTGCGCAACCCGGTCTGGAAGTGTGAGTTCGCCGTCGCGTAGTCCAGCGTGACCGCGCTTGAGCGGCCTTCCACATCCAGGTGCCGTTCCAGCACGATCCGGTCCTCGGTGAGCGTTCCCGTCTTGTCGGTCGCCAGCACATCCATCGCGCCGAGGTTCTGGATGCTGTTGAGCCGCTTGACGATCACCTTCCGGCGAGCCATGAAGCTCGCGCCCTTGGCAAGACCGGCCGTGACCACCAGCGGCAGCATCTCCGGGGTCAGGCCCACCGCGACGGTGACGCCGAACAGGAACGCGCTCGTCCAGTCCTTGGTGAGGCCGTTGAGGACGAACACGACCGGCACCATCACCAACATGAACTTGATCAGCGTGAAAGTGACCTTCTTGATCCCCTTGTCGAACGCCGTTTCCGGCCTCGTCCCCACGATGGCGGAAGCCATGCTGCCGAAGTAGCTCAGGTTCCCGGTGCCGAGCACCACCGCAGTGCCCGAGCCCGAGACCACCGAGGTTCCCATGAAGCCGAGATTCGGCGCATCCAGGATGCTGGCCTCGGTCACCGACTCGGCGGCGTCGGCCGACTTCTCCGCCGGCATCGCCTCGCCGGTGAGCATCGCCTGGTTGACCTGCAAGTCCTTGGTACGCAGGAACCGTACGTCGCCCGGGATCATGTCACCGGCCGCGAGCTGCACGATGTCGCCGCGCACGACCTCCTCGATCGGCAGTTCGCCAGTCACCGGCTTGCCGCCCACCTGCCGGGTGACGGCGACCGTGGTCCGCACCATCGCCTTCAGCTTCTCAGCGGCCTGGGACGAGCGGTACTCCTGCCAGAACCTCACGAGCACACTGGCGAGCACCATGATGCCCACCGTGACGACTCCGGTGAAGTCCGGGCCGTCCCCAGGGTCCGCGAAGACCACATCGGTGAGCACCATGACCACAGCGAGGAAGATCAGGATCAGGACGAACGGGTTCACGAGGGTCCGCAGGAACTGAACAAGCGCCGGGGCAGGCCTGTCGTGGCGGACCTCGTTCAGGCCGTACCGGGCGCGGAGCCTTGTCACGGCATCCTCCGTCAGACCCGACGGGCTCGTCGCGAACGACGACAGGGAGGACGCTGCGGGCAGCAGCGCCGACTCCACGAGAATCCGCTGCTGCCCGGCAGCCAGCGTGGAGACCGAGGTGTCCGCCCGCCGGTTCTTGCCACGGGCGGGACGGATCGGCGCGCGGGGAGTCGTCCCCGCCGACGTGGTGGACAGTTCATTGAGGTCGGTGTCAAAAGTGCGCATGAGATTTCTCCAGGCGGTTTCAGGCGCGGCAGAACCGCCGCGCGCAAAGAGCAGGCATGCGCTGGCCGGTCAGAGCCGCTGAGGGATCAGTGAGGAGGTACCCCAGCGGAAAGTCAGAGGCGTCGGATTCGGAGCCGACCCGCCGTAGTCCCGCTGGGCTGGGTAGTTCGACTGTGGTCGTCGCTCACGACGGATCACCTCCTCACGCATGGCTCGGGGCCGCTCTGGCCCACGTGGAGAGACTAGCCGTCATTCAACGCTTTGCGCAAATAAAGGATCATTGCCTCGGGCGTCGGCTGAGCGCCCGTCCAGATTAGTCTGTTCTTTGCGCAACTGATAGATTATCGCGCGACTCGTCTCGCCGACGCTGAGGGGACGCGATGACGCGACCCGCAGGGTGCGAGACGCGCGCCATGGCGACCACGAAGGAGGCTCAGATGACGTCACCCGACGAGTCGCCTGACCAGCTCCTTCGACCGGCCTCTGCTGCTCGGGCGGATGGACCGGACTCTTCCGGCCCACAGGTCGCCGCCCAGCGCCGCCACACCGTCGCGCCCACCGGGCCACCTCCGGTCAGCGCCCGGCCCGCTCCCTCCTCCGATGCACCAGGCTCAAGGCGCAACCGCATTGCGATAGCGGTCCTCATCGAACTGCTCGCGGCCGCGGGGATCATCGGCGCCCTTATCGCCTGGGCCACGCATCGCCCGACGCTCGGGATGCTCGCCTTGGGAGCGGCGATCGTCGCGACTCTCAGCCTGTGGACATGGGCGCGGACGTCCTCCAGACGTGAGGCGACCCGCGACGGTGACTGTCGTCCACAGTGACACTGGAGGCCTGCGGCCATCAGCGCGGCACCACGGCTCAGCGGAACTCCACGAGAGCCAACTCCGGGCTCTCGTCGATGGCCCCAGAAACGACAGATGTC
>NZ_JAPUED010000072.1:17275-18680 GCF_027492755.1 Micropruina sp.
GTGGGCGCAGAGGGACTCGAACCCCCGACCACCTCCTTGTAAGGGAGGTGCTCTAACCAGCTGAGCTATGCGCCCGAATTTCTCCGGCGGCCCATTGTGCCAGTTACCGGCGGGTGCCTTTCGGCCGGACCAGTTTCTGCGCCTGCCAGTTCGCAGACACCGTGGCCGGGTTGGCCAGCGCCAGGCCGGCGGTCAGGGCGGCTTCAGCGAGATCGGTCGGGTCGAGATAGTCCGGACGCCCCACCTTCGGGCTGAGCAGCCAGATATGCCCGGACGGGGAAAGATCGGTCAGCGCATCCACCAGGCCGTCAACGATGTCGCCGTCGCTGTCACGCCACCACAGCAGCACCACGTCGACAGCCTCGTTCGACTCGTAGAGCAGATCGCCGTCGATCGCGTCCATGATCGCGTCACGCAGCGCCTCATCGACATCGTCGTCCCAGCCGAGCTCCTGCACGGCCAGCCCTTTGGTGAATCCCAGGGCGGTCGCTGCCGACGCTTGGGTCATGCCGTCGGTGGTGGACACCTGCTTCCTTTCGAACCTCGTGGACGAAACGTCTGGTGCCCTAGCCTGCCAGAATTCCCCGCCGGACGGAAAGCCGGAGACGTGACAGTGGGCCGATGACCGAGGTCACGGTCACCGGCCCACTTGACATGCCGTTGATCAGGCGTCGCCGCCGGCCACGCCGGAGGCCCCGGCGTTCACGTCCAGCAGGCGGTACTTGTCCGCCGCCTGGGCCGCTGCGCCGGCGTCCACCTTGCCCTGCTCGCCCAGCACCTGCAGCGTCCGGACCACCATCGACGGACCGTCGATGTGGAAGAACCGCCGAGCGGCCGCGCGGGTGTCGGAGAAGCCGAAGCCATCGGCACCGAGCGAGTGGTATTCGCCGGGCACCCACTGGGCGATCTGGTCCTGGACCAGCCGCATGTAGTCCGAGGTCGCGATGAACGGACCGGGACGACCCTGCAGCTGCCGGGTGACGAACGGGACCTGCTTCTCCTCTTCGGGGTGGAGGAAGTTGTGCTCGTCGACGGCGATGCCGTCGCGCCGCAACTCGTTCCACGAGGTGACGCTCCATACGTCGGCCACCACGCCCCAGTCGTTCTTCAGCAGCTCCTGCGCCTCGAGCGCCCACGGCACACCGACACCGGACGCCAGCAACTGCGCGCGCGGCGCATCACCGCCGACCCCGTCGAACGAGCCCTCCTTGAGCAGGTAGATGCCCTTCTTGATCCCGTCGGCGTCGACGCCCTCCGGCTCGCGGGGCTGCACCATCGGCTCGTTGTACAAGGTGATGTAGAAGATGACGTCCTGCGGATTCTCGCCGTACATCGTCTCCAGACCGTGCTGCATGATGTGCGCGATCTCGTAGGAGTAGGCCGGGTCGTAGGAACGCACCGCCGG
>NZ_JAPUED010000073.1 GCF_027492755.1 Micropruina sp.
CAGACCCAGCACACCTGCATCCTGCTGGCCGACGTCATCGAGCACTGCAACCTGCGCTGCCCGACCTGCTTCACCGCGTCCGGGCCGACCCTGAAGGGCGTGGTGCCGCTGGCCGAGATCCTGGCCAACGTCGACACCCGGCTGAGCAGGGAGAACGGCCGGATCGACGTGATGATGCTGTCCGGCGGCGAACCCACGCTGTACCCGCAGCTCGCCGAATTGCTCGACGAGCTGGTGGCACGCCCGATCGTCCGGATCATGGTGAACACCAACGGCCTGCTGATCGCACAGGACGACGAGCTGGTCGCGCTGCTGCGCAAGCACCGCTCCCGGGTCGAGGTGTACCTGCAGTACGACGGGCCGTCGCCCGAGGCGTCCGTCTACCACCGGGGTGGTGACCTGACCCGGTTCAAAGAGGCGGCGATCGCGCGGCTGTCCGAGGCGGAAGTGTTCACCACGCTGACCATGACCGCGGCGCTCGGCGTCAACGACGGCGACATCGGCGCGGTCGTGCTGCGGGCGTTGGAGACGCCGTTCGTCGGCGGGGTGGCGCTGCAACCCGTCTTCGGTTCCGGACGCGGCCACGGCATCGACCCGGTGAACCGGCTCACCCACACCGGCGTCCTGGCCCGGCTCGAGGAACAGACCGGGGGAGTGGTGGCCTGGCACGACCTGACCGCGCTGCCCTGCTCGCACCCGCACTGCGCGTCGGTCGGCTACCTGCTCAGGGACGACGCCGGCGTGTGGCGATCGCTGTGCGCGCTGGTCGGCCACGACGAACTGCTGGCCTGGCTGGAGCTCGATCCGGACGCCTTCGCCAACCGGATCGCCGACCGGGACATCCCGCTGCGGCTGCGCGACCTGATGCGCACCTCGTTCCTCGACCTGATGAGCGAACAGGCGTCGCTGTCCCACCCCCGGACGGCGGAACTGTGGCAGAACATCTGCACCCAATGCGACCTCGGCATCGGCACCCTGACCACGCTCGCAGCCGGCAAGCTGCCCGGCCAGCAGGAGCGGCTGCGCCGGCTGCTCGCCGAACGGGTGGTGCGGATCACCGTCAAGCCGTTCATGGACATCTCGACGATGATCGAGGAACGACTCACCCAGTGCTGTGTGCACGTCGGTACCAAGAGCGAGGCGGACGCCCACCAGTGCGCCCCGTTCTGCGCCGTCCAGGCCTGGCCGGCGCTGTCCCGGCAGCGGCTCAGCACTGCCACCACCCGGCGCGAGCTGCAGCTGCTGCAGCCCAGCGCCGCCCGCTCATGACCGGCGAGGCGGACGCCCGGCGCATCGCCGCCGGACCGTCCCCCTCGCAGGTCGTCCGCGGTCGATCGGGCGCTTCCGGTGCGGAGCCGTCCCGTCCAGAGCCGGTCGCCCCGTCGGATGCCGGCCCCGCCGCCGAGGGGAGTCCGGCGGAGAAGCCCTTCGACCCGCTACGGCTGTGCATCTTCGCCACCATCGCGCTACTCGGCTGGCTGCTCGGCCCGCTCGCTCTGCTGTTCTTCGCCGGGCTCGGCTTCGCCGGCTACTGGCGGGCGCGGCGGGCCGGACTGACCCGGTCGAAGTGCCTGCTGCGCGACACCCGGCTGGTGCTTGCCTACCTGGCCGCGTTGGCGGTCGCGGCGCTGCTGGGCATCTGGTACCTGCTGGCCGGCTGGTTCGGCTAGGGAATCTCCGCCTGCGGCTGGTCGGCTCGCTCCGGTTCGGGCGGCACCGGGATCAGCGGCAGTAGCCCGAGCAGCAGCAGGCAGGCCGCGCCGTAGAGCAGATACAGATCCCGGAAGCCCTCGTTGAGGGTGCTCTGGAAGGTGCGCCGCAACTCGGGTCCGAGTCGGTCGATCTGGGCCAGGTAGTCGGTCAGGGCCTGGTCGAAGGCGCCGGGGACCGCCGCGTCCAGCGTCCGTAGCTCCCGCACGGTCCGGTCCACCTCGGCCCGCGCGTCCACGATGCCGTCACGGGCCTTGTCGAGCGCGCGGTAGCCGCCGGCCAGCTTGTCCCGCGAGCGGGCCAGGCTGAGCCGGGCGGCCAGCAGCTTGTCCCGTCCGGCGGTCAGCCTGGCGCGGGCGACGGTGAGCGCGGCGCGCTTGCCGGTCAGGACGTCGCGTTGCCGCACCAGCCGGGCACGTTGCGCGGCCAAGGTGGCGCGGGCGGCATGCAGGGCGTCCCGCTGTCGGGTCAGCGTGGAGTGCTGCCGGCGCAGCGTGGCGAGCTTCGCGGTGGCTGTGCCGCGTCCCGCCATCAACTGGGCGCGCTGCTTCTCCAGTTCCTCGATCGCCCGGGTGAGTCGAGCGATCTGTGCCTGCGCAGCCGGATCGTCCGAGCCCTGCAGCGCGGCCAGCGCGGCGCGTTGCTGAGCCAGGGCGGCGTCGATGCCGGCGACCGCCCGGTCGATGCCGGCGATGCCTTTGCGGACGCCGGCGATCGCCCGGCTCAACCCGGCCAGGCCCCTGTTCATGCCGGCGATGGCCTTGGCCTGCTTGGCACGGGCCTTGGTGATCCCGGCGATCCCTTTGTCCATGCCGGTGATGGCTCGGCTCATTCCGGCGATGCCGGTGGTCATCGAGGCCTCGGCGGCGTTCATCGACCGCACCGACCGGTCCATCCGGGCCAGGGTCGCGCGCATGGTGGTCAGCGCCCGCTCCATGCTGCGCAGCTTGCGGGTAATCTCGGCGTGGGTTGTGGTCAGGGTGTGTCGCACCGTGCCGAGCTGGGCGATTCCGGTCTCGACGCCGGAAGCGATGTCGGCGATCACGGCCGGGGTCTGCTGGGCGAACATCCGCCGAGCCACGGTGGCGGTGACCGGGACGATGGTGGTGACGTCTGCGGTCTGCACCAGCTCGACCAGATCCGCGGGCAATTGACCGCCGCCGTTGAGGTCGAGGTCGATCGTGCTCTTGGCGGCCAGGTCGGGGAACTCGACGCCCTTGAGCGCGTCGGCGAACCGGTCGTCCGTCTTCCAGCGGGCGAACTCACGCTGCAGGGTCGCCGCGTACGGCAGCTCCGGCGCCTTGACCGTGGACGGCAACTGGGCGATCAACCGGTCCTGCATGCCTGCGCCCGCGTGGGCCAGGAAGCCGACCATGATCGCCGGCGCCACCGTGGTACCGATCGACCGGATCAGAGACACCGTGCCGAGCGCCGAGTTGGCCTGTCGGGGCTCGGTCAGCTGCAGCATCAGGTAGTTCAGCGGCGAGCCGATCACGAAGCCCAGCCCGAGGCCGATCAGGAGCAGCGTGCCGATCACGCTGGGATAGCCCGGATGCGGGATCAGCCAGGCGACCGCGCTGACCGCCGCGACCGCGGAGATGCCGCCACCCAACGCCAGGACCCGTTTCGCGCCCCAGGCGTCGGTCAGCCGTCCGGACAGCGGGGCACCCACCCCGGAGGCCAGGCCGAGCAGGATCACCAGATAGCCGCCGCTGCCGCTGGGCAGTTCGAGCGCGTTCTCGGCCAGCTGGGGAACGAACACCACCCCCATCAGCACGAACCCGGAGAGGAACGACAGCGCCAGGGTGAGAGCGACCGGACGGTGGGTGAAGTAGCTCAGGTTGAGCACCGGATCGGCGGCATGCCGCTCGGCGAGCACGAACAGCGGCAGCAGCACCACGAAGGCGGCGAGATACGGATAGACCTCCACCGATCGCAGCGAGCCGGCCAAGTCGAAGAAGTCGATATTGGTCAGCCCGTAGAGCAGGGACATGATCATTGCGACCAGCAGCGCGATGCCCCGCAGATCCAGTGGTGCGACGGACGCCTCGCGGTGGTTGGGCAGCACCAACACTCCGGCGATCACGATCAGTGCGGTGATCGGCACGTTCACGTAGAAGATCCACTGCCAGTTGTGCGGGCCGGCCAGGCCGAGGATCAGGCTGCCGGCGGACGCACCGAGCAGATTGGCGATCCCGAAGACGGCGCCGACGAGGCCCAGCGCCATGCCCCGTCGCTCCGGGGGCACCTCCGTGCCGATCTCGGCGGTGGCGATGGGCAGAATGCCGCCGCCGCCGATGGCCTGGATCACCCGCGCCGCGATCAGCATCCAGAAGCTGCCGGCATCCTGGGCCAGCCCGCACAGCAGCGAGCCGACGCCGAACAGCACGATCGCTGTCAGATAGACGGGTTTGCGGCCGATCCGGTCGGCCAGCTTGCCCATCACCGGGATGGCTGCCGCGTAGGCCAGCGTGTACACGGTGATCATCCAGATCCCGAGCTGCTGGTTCACCCCCAGGTCGTCGGCGATGATGGTCCGGGCCGGAGTGACGATGCCGGTGTCGATCGCGCCGATGAAGATGCCCAGCAGATACAAGCCCAGCCCGAGCACCCAACTGCGCTGGGGAGCCCCGACCCGGCGTCCGGTGCTCACGGCTGTGCCTTCGGTGAACGTCGCAGTTCGCGGTCGAAGCCTTCGAGAGCCTCGGTGACCACCGTCAACACCCGGACGCAGGCCGCCAGCTCGGCGTCGTCGAAGCCCTGCAACGCCTCGGCGTGGAGGGCTCCCAGCGGGGTGAAGAACTCGCGGGCCACCTGGCGTCCGTAGTTGCCGAAGCGCAGCACGACGGTGCGCCGGTCGGTGACCCCGCGCTCGCGCCAGACGTGGCCCGCCGCGGCCAGCCGATCGACCGCGTAGGTCACAGCGGCCGGGGTGAGGTCGAGTTCAGCGGCCAGTTGCCGGACGGTGAGCGGGGTGCCGGCGAGGTCGGCCGCGTAGATCGCCGTCAGCGCCCGGAGGTCGGTGGGGTGGAGACCCTGCTGAGAGGCGAATCCATGTCCCACCCGCTCCGAGGCCCAGCCGACCTCGCGGACCCGCTCGGCCAACAGCCGCTCCAGGTGCTCGCGATCGGTCATCGATCCATTGTAGGCAAATAGTTAAGCAATTTGACCATCAATCAACTGTCGGATCAGCGGTCAAGGGTCCGGCGGTGCGTCCGATCGGTGGATCCGTCTGATCGCCGGGTGTCCGCCCAGAGCGATCGGGATCAACCCGGCATCGTCCAACTGATCGTGTGCCGGAAGAACAGCCGGCGCCGGAATGCCGCACCCGGCACGATGTCGCCCGCGATCCGCTTCAGTTCGTCAAGGCTCACGCCGGCGTCCCGGACGGGAACCGGCGGACGTGGATCGACGCCGGACGCCCGCCGTGGGTGTTTCACGAACCCGACCACGGGGTTGAGCGCCAGCGAGGCGATCTCCCACAGCAGGTCGACCGGCCCGGACGGCGGCGCCACGCCCACCACCAGCAGCCGGCCACCCGGCGCCAGTAGGCGCGCCGCCTGTCGCAGCGACTCAGCGGCGTCCAGGTGGTGCAGGACCGCGACCATGGTGATCAGGTCGTAGGGGCCGTCCAGCTCGGCGAGCTGAGCGTCGTCGACGACCACGTTCGGCAGGCCGGCGCAGCGTTGCCGGGCCGCCTCGCGCATCGGCGCATCGACATCGGTGCCGTGCGCCGCGTCGAACCGGACGGCCAACTCGGCCAGCAGCACACCCCGTCCGCAGCCGACATCGAGAGCCCGCTCGCGCCGATCGGGCAGATTGCGCAGGATCCAGGGGTGCAGCCGCTCGTTGTGGTTCCACGGATGCGCCGCGTTGAACGCGTCCAGACCGGCGATGACTCGCTCGACGGGCTTCGCCTCGGAAGGTTTCATCGGCGCATTCTGCCGTTCCGCGGTGACCGGGTGGGTCAGGCGTGCCGCGATTTGCTGGCACTCAGGTTGAACGAGTGCTAAGCCCGCGATAGATTCGCAGTTAGCACTCTCGCCTAGAGAGTGCGAACGGCCGCCGGCGGCACCCGCGACGACGCCCCGGCTGAAATCCGACAAGCAACGGGCTACGTGCCCAGCACAAGAAAGGGTTTTGACGTGGCAGTCACGATCAAGCCGCTCGAGGATCGCATCCTCGTCCAGCCGCTCGAGGCCGAGCAGACCACCGCCTCGGGCCTGGTCATCCCCGACACCGCCAAGGAGAAGCCGCAGGAGGGCAAGGTCGTTGCGACCGGCCCCGGCCGCATCGACGACAACGGCAACCGCGTTCCGCTCGACGTCGCCGAGGGTGACGTCGTGATCTTCTCCAAGTACGGCGGCACCGAGGTCAAGTACGAGGGCCAGGAGTACCTGCTCCTGAACGCCCGCGACATCCTCGCCGTCGTCTCCAAGTAAGGATCCCCAGACCATGCCCAAGATCCTTCAGTTCGACGAGGAGGCACGGCGCTCCCTGGAGCGCGGCGTCGACATCCTCGCCAACACCGTGAAGGTGACGCTCGGCCCCAAGGGCCGCTATGTGGTGCTCGACAAGAAGTGGGGCGCTCCGACCATCACCAACGACGGTGTCACCGTCGCCAAAGAGGTCGAGCTCACCGATCCTTACGAGAACCTCGGCGCCCAGCTGGCCAAAGAGGTCGCCACCAAGACCAACGACGTGGCCGGCGACGGCACCACCACCGCCACCGTGCTGGCCCAGGCGCTGGTCCACGAGGGCCTGCGCGCGGTCGCGTCCGGGGCCAACCCGGTCGGCCTGAAGCGTGGCATCGAGGCGGCCGTCGAGGCCGTCAGCGATCGCCTGCGCGAGCTGGCCCGCGAGGTCGCCGACACCGACGACATGGCCAACGTGGCCACCATCTCGGCGCGCGACGCCGAGATCGGCCGGCTCATCGCCGACGCCTTCGACAAGGTCGGCAAGGACGGCGTGATCACCGTCGACGAGTCGCAGACCTTCGGCACCGAGCTCGAGTTCACCGAGGGCATGCAGTTCGACAAGGGCTACCTGTCCCCGTACTTCGTGACCGACCCGGAGCGTATGGAGGCCGTCCTCGAGGATCCCTACATCCTGATCAACCAGGGCAAGATCTCCTCGATGAACGACCTGCTCCCGCTGCTGGAGAAGGTCATCGGCGCCGGCGGCACCCTGTTCGTGGTGGCCGAGGACGTCGACGGTGAGGCGCTGTCCACCCTGGTGGTCAACAAGATCCGCGGCACCTTCACCTCGGTGGCCGTCAAGGCCCCGGCCTTCGGCGATCGCCGCAAGGCCATGCTCGAGGACATCGCGATCCTCACCGGCGGCAAGGTCATCGCTCCCGAGGTCGGGCTCAAGCTCGACCAGGTCGGCCTGGACGTGCTGGGCCGGGCCCGCCGCGTCGTGGTCACCAAGGACAACACCACCATCGTCGACGGTGCCGGTTCCTCCGAAGAGGTCGCCGGCCGGGTTGCTCAGCTGCACGCCGAGATCGCCCGCACCGACTCCGACTGGGACCGCGAGAAGCTGCAGGAGCGGGTCGCCAAGCTCGCCGGCGGCGTCTGCGTGATCAAGGTCGGCGCCGCCACCGAGGTGGAGCTCAAGGAGAAGAAGCACCGCATCGAGGACGCCGTTTCGGCCACTCGTGCGGCCATCGAGGAGGGCATCGTCGCCGGTGGCGGCTCCGCCCTCGTCCATGCCGCGAAGGTGCTCTCCGGCGGCCTGGGCAAGTCCGGTGACGAAGCCACCGGCGTCCAGATCGTGGCGAAGGCGGTCGTCGAGCCGCTGCGCTGGATCGCCGAGAACGGTGGCGAGCCGGGTTACGTGATCGTCTCCAAGGTGTCGGAGCTGGAGCCCGGTCAGGGCTACAACGCCGCCACCGGCGAGTACGGCGACCTGCTGGCCGCCGGCGTGATCGACCCGGTCAAGGTCACCCGCTCCGCGCTGGCCAACGCCGCTTCGATCGCCGCCCTGCTGCTCACCACCGAGACCCTGGTGGTGGAGAAGCCCGAAGAGGACGACGAGGACGGGCACAAGCACTGAGCCCAGCTTCGGCTGATTCGCACGATTCCCCCGCACCGGTTCGCCGGTGCGGGGGAATCTGCGTTTCCCGGCACCCCGTCCCCGTACCGTGACCTCATGTCATTCGCTGTGCCGGGGCGAGCCGGCCTCACTGCGGCATGGAACGAGCGGCGGCTGCTCTGGGCGGCGCATCCCGGTCTCGGGGCGTTGATGACCGCCGCGCAGGTGGCGCCCGCGATGGCGAAGCTGCCACGCATCGGCTGGGTGGTCCGCGATCCCCGGCTGATCCGGAAGATCCTGCTCGACCACTCCTCGACCACCCTGCTCGGTGAGGGCGGGGTCGGGCATCTGTGGGCGCAGCTGCTGGGGGAGTGGGTCCATGACTCGTTCGACGGCCCCGGTCATCTGCGGCTGCGGACTCGGGCGAAGGACCTGTTCAGCCAGGCGCGTGCCGAGGCCACCGTTGCCGCGGCGGCGGGCGATCTGCTCGCCGGCGTCACCGAACGGCTCCGTGCCGGCGAGGCGGTCGACGCCGCCGACGTCGGCCGGATCATGGTGGGACGGCTGATCTCCCAGCTTCTCGGGGTGGACGTGGCGCACTTCCGCGGCCGCGCCGCCGCGTCCGGTCTCGATTTCGACGGCAACGGCGCCTACCGGGCGATCTTCGCCCAAGCAGAGGAGTTGACGAAGGTCGCGGTCGGAACCACCGGCGACACCCGGCTCAGCCCGGCGGCGATCGCCCACGCCCGGCGGATCATCGCCGAACTGACCGCTGACGTTCCCGAGAACTACCGCAACGCCGGACCTGCGACCCTGCTCGGCCGCTGCCGGGAACTGGGCCTGTCCGAAACCGAGGCCACCGGCCTGGCCACGCTGATGCTGGTGGCCGGCACCGGCACCGCCTCCAGCGCGATCGGACGGACCACCGCCCTGCTGGCCGACAGCGGCCAGGTGCGGCGGCTGGCCGCCGCCACGGGGGCCGACCGGGCCGAGCTGCTGGAGATCGCCATCCGCGAGGGGCTGCGGGTGACCAGCCCGGCCCCGATGATCGGACGGCACGTCCGCGCCGACTTCGACGTGGACGGACGCCGGCTGCGGGCCGGCGACCGGGTGGTGGCGTTGGTCTACGCGGCCAACAGCGGAGCGGGCGGCTTCTCGCTGGACCGCGGCTACCTGCCGGAGACCCGGCAGCTCTGGTTCGGTGCCGGCCGCCACCTGTGTCTCGGCTCGTCGCTGGCCAAAGCCGAACTGCGGCTGGTGCTCGGCTCATTCCTGGACGCCGGGCCGTGGCGGGTGGTCGAGCGGACGCCGGCCCGAGGCGTCCTGATCCCGGCCTACCGGCGGTTGCTGATCAAGTCGGTGTGACGGATCCGGTGCAGGGGTGTCACTTCTGCGCGGCGCGGGCGATCGCTTCGGCCCGGGTCCGGACGCCGAGCTTGGCGAAGATGGCGTTGATGTGGGTCTTCACGGTGGTCACGCCGACGAACAGCCGGGCGGCGATGTCGGCGTTGCCGAGGCCGGCGACGATCAGCGCCAGCACCTCGGCTTCGCGCCTGGTCAGCTCCGGGAAACGTGACGCCAGGGTGTCGGCGGGGCTGACCGGCTCGTCCGGCGCCGACGTGGTGGCGGCGGCGATCACCGTGGCGCCCACCTCGGCGGCGAAGGTGGCCTGACCGCGTGCCACCGAGCGGACGGCGGCCGCCAGCTCGGCCCGTCCGGCGTCCTTGGTCAGATAGCCGGTGGCGCCGGCCCGCAGCGCGGCCAGGATCGACTCGTCATCGGCATAGGTGGTGAGCACCAGCACGGCGGCGTCCGGGACGTCGGCGCGCAGCCGGACGGTGGCGGCGACGCCGTCCAGCATCGGCATCCGCAGATCCATCAGCACCACGTCCGGATGCTCCAGCACGGCCAGCCGGACGGCTTCGGCGCCGTCCGCGGCGGTGCCGACCACCTCGATGTCGGGCAGCAGCCCCAGCACGGTGGCCAGCCCGTCACGGATGATCGCCTGATCGTCGGCGACCAGCACCCGGATCGGCGCGGCGTCGTCGCTCATCGCAGCCCTGCTTCGGCCCGGACGGTGAACCACCCGTCGGCGTCCTGTACGGTCACCGAACCTCCGCCGGGCAAGGTCTCGAAGCGTTCCCGCATGCCGATGAGTCCATAACCACCACCGGCTGCACCAGCCGGGCGCGTTCCTGGCAGCGAGTTGCAGACAGTGAGCAGCACCCGATCATCGTGCCACGCCAGCGCCGCCGTGACCGGGGCGCCCGGAGCGTGCCGGCGGGCGTTGCTCAGTGCTTCCTGAAGTGCCCGCTGCAGGGCGTTCGCCTGCTCGCCGCGCAACGTGACCGGAGCGCCGGAGCGGGTCAGCTCGACCGTGCCGCCCAGGCTCCGGTGTGCTTCCAGCAGGTCGTCCACGGCGACCTCGAACCGTTCCGGCGGCCACGGCTCGACGGCGTCCGCCGGGGCGCGCAGGGCCGCGACCGCACGTCGCGCCTCGCCCAGCCCGGACGCCGCCAGCGACCGGGCACCCCGCACCCGCTCTTCGGCAGCCTCGGCTTGGCCGGCCTCCAGCAGCGCCTCGGCCGCGTCCAACTGAACGACCAGGCCACCCAGGGTGTGGGCCAGGACATCGTGCAGGTCGCGGGCCAGCGCCACCCGGATCGCCTCCTCGCGGATGGCCACCTCGCGTTCGGCCAGCAGCGCCTCGCGCTGTTGCGCCTGCCGTCCCTGGCGGCGGCTGAAGCCGGCGAGCACCGCGATCACCGCCACGCCGAGCATGGTGGCCAGGGCCGCCGCCGGGAGCGGGTCGATCAGCGCGCCGAGAGCGATCAAACCCATCGCAGCCAGCCCGACGGCGACGCCGAGCTTCAGCGGCAGTTCCGGATCGCCGACCAGCACCAGCAGGCACACCGCGGCCGGGACGAGTGAGTTGCCCTGGGTGGCAGGCCCGGCCACCGCGCCCAGCACGACCGCTGCCGTCGCCAGCACGGTGCAGGTGCGCGACCATGCCGTCCGGGCCAGCACCGTCCTGGCCACCCAGCACGCCAGCGCCAGAGCGAACAGCACCAGCGCCCAGGTCGGTTGGTGCGCGTACTCGCGCAGCACAGTCCACCACCAGAGCAGCAACGCCCCCACCACGGTGAGGGCGATGCTGGTCGGTCCCGGACGCCAGTTCACGGCACCATCCTTGCGCAGCCGTCCATCGGTGGAGCAAGGCTCAGACCAGGGTGGGTTGGCCGACCGGGGTGCCGGCGTCGAGCCGTCCGGCCCGGTTCAGGATGACCCCCACCCGGACCAGCCGGTTGGCGGCCAGCACCAGCAGGATGACCCCGGTCGAGGTGACCATGCCGGCACCCAGTCGCACCGCCACGATGTCGATGCCGACCCGCACCGCGACCACCAGCAGCCACAGCGCCAGGCCCCACCAGCCCGTCCGGCTCTCCCACCGGGCCGAGGTCGCGTCGGACGGTGCCAGCGGACGGAACCGAGCAAGGACACCCATCCAGACGCCCGTGGCGGCTGATACCACGAGTTCGAGGGCCAGAGCCGCCAGGTCGATTCCGCTGAGCGGCATTCCGCTGCTGATCATTGAGGCGAGGCCGACCAGGCCCAGAATGAGCGGCAACCGCCACATCCTGGCCCCGACCGGACGCCACGTCGTCTGCCGGTACCCCACCCACACCAGGACGAGGATGCCGAGTCCGATACTGCCGAGAACGTTGAGATCCATGCCTCAAGGCTGGTTCGCGCAACGCTCCCGGACGCCCTCCCGCGGGTGGAGATCCGGGTGGAGATGGCGGACCCCCGTCATCCCGGACCCGGATCCGGGATCTCGCACGGTGTCGTCATCCCGGACTTGATCCGGGCCGCCTCCGCTGCGCGGTGCCAGCACGCTGGCGCTGCTGCTCGACTCTGAAGCCGGGCACGGGGTCGCGGTCAGTACCATGAGCGGGTGCTCGCCGTCCTCGACTCTGCGCGACGACGGCTGGGCGGCCGTCCAGTGCCACTGATCGCGGTCGGCGTCCTGGGCACTCTGCTGGTCGGCTGGGGGAGTTGTCACCCCGAGTTCGCCCACGGTCCGGCGGGCTGGCCGTCCGAGTTGGTCAACGCGGTCGGACTGGCGCTGCCGCTGCCGTGGAACAGAGTCGCGATCGTCGTCGGGGTGCTGCTGCTGGCCGCCGCCTGGTGGATGCTGCAGCCGTCCGAGACGACCGACGCCGACGGCTCACGGACGCCCGGCCGCCGCACGCTGCTGATCGCGCTGGCGTTGTGGAGTCTTCCGCTGCTGCTGGTGCCGCCGGTGCTCTCGGCCGACGCCGTGCTGTACGCCGACCTGGGCTGGATCGTGAACCAGGGCCAGAACCCGTACCTGGTCGGTTTGACCGGGGCCGGCGGACCGTATGCCCCGCACGTCGATCCGTTGTGGGCGGGCAACGGGGTGGCCTACCCGCCGCTGGCGTTGCTCACCGATGCGCTGGTCGTCCGGGTCGCCGGGTTCGCGGTCTACGGGGGCATCGTCGCGATGCGCATTCCGGTGCTGGTGGCACTGGCGGTGATCGCCTGGGTGTTGCCGCGGCTGGCCCGCGATCTCGGCCTGGACGGCGACCGTGCGCTGTGGTGGGGGCTGCTGAATCCCCTGGTGGTGCTGCATTTCGTGGGTGGCGCCCACAACGACGCGCTGATGGTCGCGGTAGCGCTGCTCGGCCTCTGGGTGGCGTTGCGCGGACGGCATTGGGCCTGGGGGCTGCTCGCCGGCCCGCTGGTGATCGGCCTGGCGATGGCCTTCAAGCAGCAGGCCGGGCTGGCGGTGCTGGCCTGCGCGGGGTTGCCGGTCGCGGCGCGGCTGGCGTCCGAGACCTTGCCGCGTCGGGTCTGGCTGCTCGGCTGGCGCAGCGCGGTGGCCGCCGGCGTCGCGGTCGCGACCTTCGCCGCGGTGTCGCTGGCCTCCGGTCTCGGTTTCGGCTGGACGGCGTGGCTGTCGTTGATGGGCAAGGCCGGCACCGCGGCCCCGTTCTCGCTGCTCGCCCAGGCCGGCGAGTTGCTGATCGAGTCCGCCGGAGGCGATCCGTCGGCGTGGCTGGCCGCGGTCGGGACGGCGTCCACCCTCACCCTGCTGGTGGTGCTGGCCTGGGTGCTGGTGCGGTTCGCCGACCGTCCGCTGGCGGCCGTCGCCTGGGGTTCGCTGGCGGTCAGCGTGCTCGGCCAGTCGATGCATCCCTGGTACATCCCGTGGTCGATCGCGCTGCTGGCGCTGCTGCCGCTGACCCGGCGCCAGTTCGGCTGGACCACCGCCTTCCTGGTCGCCTTCGCGATCTGGAACGCCGTCCAGACCGTGGTGTGGCACTCCGTCCCCTGACTTGTAACCCCCTCCCTAACTATCTCTGCCCTCCCACATGCGGGAGGGCAGAGATAGTTAGGGAGGGGGTTACCGGCAGAGCCGAGGGGCGTCCGTTCACCCCGGCTCGCTAGGATCGTCGCACCGACCGTCCCCGAGCTGAAGGTTGCCTATGCCCGCGTTCCCGTGGCGTTCTCCGGGCGTGTGGATCGGCTTCGTCGGGGCGGTGCTGGTCGGTGTCGGGGCTTGTAGCAACGGCTTCTCGTTCAACCCGCTGGGTTGGGGCGTCGGGCCGATCGCAACCCTGGCGACGACGATCAGCCACGACACCGGCAAGCTGCTGGTGGCGTCCGGCTGCGTGCTGCTGTCCGCGGGTTGGCTGCTGCTGGTGCCGCGTTCCGGGCGCGTCCTGCCCGCCCGGCTGTGGCTGCTGTGGGCCGCGCCGCTGGTGGTGGTGCCGCCGGTGATGAGCGGCGACCCGTTCCTCTACGCCGACCTGGGCTGGATCCTGGCCCACGGCGGCAACCCCTACGTGAATGTGCTGGGCAGCTTCGGCGGCCCCTTCGAGCCCTTCGTCGACGACTTCTGGGCAGGCAACGGGGTGGCCTATCCGCCGCTGGCGCTGGAGATCAACCGGCTGATGGTGCAACTGGCCGGTATGCATCCCTACTGGGGGGTGATCGCGCAGCGACTGCCCGCGCTCGTCGGCGTCGGGCTGCTGGCGATCTTCCTGCCCCGCCTCGCCGACCGGCTGGGGACCGACCGCGACTGGGCCATCTGGCTGGGCGTGCTGAATCCGGTGACGATCGTGCACCTGATCGGCGGGGCCCACAACGACACCCTGATGGCGGGTGTGGTGGTGTCCGCGCTGTGGCTGAGCGTGCAGACCGTCCCCAGGATCTCGGCGAGCCTGGTGCTGGCGCCGATCGTCATCGGCCTGGCGATGGCGCTCAAACAGCAGGCCGGCCTGGCCGTCCTCGCCGCAGCCGGGCTGCCGGTCGCCGCGCAACTGGCCCGGCTGCCCTGGCTGCAACGGATCCTCGTGCTCGGCTGGCGGACGGCGGTCGCGACCGTCGTCGCCCTGGTCACCTTCGTCGCGGTGTCGTTGGCCACCGGACTGGGCTTCGGCTGGACCCAATGGCTGTCGCAGATGGGCCGGGCCCGCACCATGACGCTGTCGGTGGCGATCGGCGACGCCTTCATCTGGACCGGACGCGACTGGACCGGCCCGGCGAACACGATGCTTGCGATCCTGGCTGTGCTCGGCCTGGCAGCCCTGATCCTGACCCGGCCCGAGCGTCCGCTCCGGGCGACCGCCTGGGGTTCGCTGCTGGTGCTGTTCATCGGTCAGGCGCTGCATCCGTGGTACATCGGGCTCAGCCTGGCCCTGCTCGCGCTGATCCCGCTGGGACGCACCGCGGCCGAATGGGTGGTGTTCGGCAGCTTCGGCTATCTGATGGCCTACGCGCTGACCAACCTGTACAACCTGTCGGTGCTGCCCTCCCTGGCCGGTGGCCTCGGCTTCGGTGTGGCAGCCTTCGCGCTCTGGGCGGCGTCCGGTGCTGACCTGGTACCGGCCGGTGCACGTCCGCCTGATCGACGGGTCACTACGCTGGGTTGATGCGCATCGCCATCGCCGGCGCGTCCGGTCTGCTCGGACGTGCTACCACCGCCCATCTGCTGGCCAACGGTCACGAGGTGCTGGCGCTGGTGCGCCGCGAGGCGTCCGGACCGAACGAACGCCGCTGGGACCCCGACGCCGGACGGATCGCCGCGCCCGGCCTGGCCGATGTGGACGTGGTGATCAACTTCTCCGGCGCCGGCATCGCCGACGCCCGCTGGAGCACGGAACGCAAGGCCGAGCTGCGCAGTTCACGGCTGAACAGCACCACGACGCTGGCCGCGGCACTCGAGCCGGCCGGCCGCTGCCGGCGGCTGCTCAACGGCTCCGCGATCGGCTACTACGGCGACACCGGCGAAACCATGGTCGACGAACGGACGCCGCAGGGCGCCGGCTTCCTGGCCCAACTGGTGGCCGACTGGGAACGCGCCGCACACGCCGCGCCGGTGCCGACCGCCTACCTGCGTACCGGGCACGTCTTCACCACCGAGGGCGGCTTCCTGGGCAAGCAGCGGCTGCCGTTCCGGCTCGGACTCGGTGGACGGCTGGGCTCCGGACGGCAGTTCGTGTCCTGGATCCACGTTGACGACTACACCCGTGCCGTCGCCCATCTGCTCACCTCCACCCTGACCGGCCCGGTCAACCTGTGCGGGCCGAATCCGGTCACCAACGCCCGGTTCACCGCCGCCTTCGCGAACGCGCTGCACCGGCCGGCACTGATCCCGATGCCGCTGCCGGCGCTGCAGCTGCTGTTCGGTTCCGAGATGGTGGACGAGGCGCTGCTCAGCGGCACCCGCGTCCAGCCCCGCCGGCTGCTCGACGACGGCTTCACCTTCCACCGGCCCGACCTGGACGACGCGCTGGCCTCCGTCGCCTGAGGCCGCTCGCGTCATCCCGGGCTTGCCCCCGGGATCTCTGCGGCGCATGGTGGGATCCCGGCGTTCAGCCGGGATGACGGAGTGCGCGGGGCACAGGGATGACCAGTCCCTGAGGCCGTGACGGGTCGTATGGACGCGACCGGGTTCCCGTCCGGTGACGCATAGACTGACCATCCCGCGCGAAGGAGTGGTGCCTCGATGTCCTCGTCCGATCTGACCCCGGCCGGAGTGCCCGCGCCGTTCGCGACGCTCGGTCTCACCTTCGACGACGTGCTGCTGCAGCCGAACGCCAGCGACGTCATCCCGTCCCAGGTCGATGCCTCGACGCAGCTCTCGAAGCGGATCCGGCTCAACGTGCCGCTGCTCAGCGCCGCGATGGACACCGTGACCGAGGCCCGGATGGCGATCGCGATGGCCCGCGAGGGCGGCATGGGCATCCTGCACCGCAACATGCCCGCCGACGAGCAGGCAGCCCAGGTGGATCGGGTGAAGCGGTCCGAGGCCGGCATGGTCGACCAGCCGATCACCATCACCGCCGATCGCACCATCGGTGAGGTTGACGAGTTGTGCGGCAAATTCCGCATCTCGGGCGTCCCGGTGGTCGATGAGGACATGAAGCTGCTCGGCATCGTCACCAACCGCGACATGCGGTTCGAGGACGACCAGCATCGCCGGGTCGCCGACGTGATGACGCCGATGCCGCTGGTCACCGGCTGGCCCGGCATCACCAGCGACGAGGCGCTGCGGCTGCTGGCCCGGCACAAGATCGAGAAGCTGCCGCTGGTCGACACCGACGGCACCCTGCGCGGCCTGATCACCCTCAAGGACTATGTGAAGTCCGACAAGTACCCGCTGGCCTGCAAGGACGAGCAGGGCCGGCTGCGGGTCGGTGCCGCGGTGGGCTTCTTCGGCGATTCCTGGCAGCGCGCCATGCAACTGGTCGAGGCCGGGGTGGACGCCATCGTGGTCGACACCGCGCACGGGCATTCCACCGGCGTGCTGGAGATGATCGCCCGGCTCAAGGCCGATCCGGCCGCCGCCGGGGTGGACATCATCGGCGGCAACGTGGCCACCTACGCCGGCGCGTCCGCGCTCGTCGATGCCGGCGCCGACGGCGTCAAGGTGGGCGTCGGTCCGGGTTCGATCTGCACCACCCGGGTGGTGGCCGGGGTCGGCGTCCCGCAGGTGACCGCGATCCACGACGTGGCCCGCGCCTGCCGTCCGGCCGGGGTGCCGGTGATCGGCGACGGTGGCCTGCAGTACTCCGGTGACATCGCCAAGGCGCTGGTGGCCGGCGCCGACACGGTGATGCTGGGTTCGTTGCTGGCCGGCTGCGAGGAGAGCCCGGGCGAGCTGGTATTCATCAACGGCAAGCAGTTCAAGTCCTACCGCGGCATGGGCTCGCTCGGTGCGATGGCCGCCCGCGGACGCCGCGCGTCCTACTCCAAGGACCGCTACTTCCAGGGCGACGTCACCTCCGACGACAAGCTGATCCCCGAGGGCATCGAGGGGCAGGTGGCCTACCGTGGCCCGCTGTCCGCCGTCGCGTACCAGCTGATCGGCGGGCTGCGGCAGTCGATGTTCTACACCGGTGCCGCCACCATCGGCCAACTGCATCAGCGTGGCAGGTTCGTCCGGATCACCGCGTCCGGTCTGCGCGAATCGCATCCGCACGACATCCAGATGACCGTCGAGGCGCCCAACTACGCCTCTCCCAACTGACCCCCTCGTTGCCTGACAAGGCGAAGGAGCCTGCCCCATGATCGAGATCGGCCGATCCAAGCGTGCCCAACCGGTGTATTCGTTCGACGACATCGCGATCGTCCCGACCCGGCGCACCCGGCACATCGAGGACGTCCGGCTGAACTGGTCGATCGACGCGCTCACCTTCGACTTCCCGATCGTGGCGGCGCCGCAGGATTCGGTGATGTCCCCGGCGACCGCGGCCGCTTTCGGACGCCTCGGCGGGCTCGGCGTGCTCAACCTGGAGGGCCTGTGGACGCGGTACGACGACCCTGAGCCGCTGCTCGCCGAGCTGTCGGAGATCGAGGATCAGGTCAGCGCGACCCGGCGGATGCAGGAGATCTACTCCGCGCCGATCCGGGGTGAACTGATCAGCCAGCGGCTGAACGAGATCCGTGCGGCGGGCGTGCCGGTCGCCGGTTCGCTCTCGCCCGAGAACTGCAAGGCGTTCGCCTCGGTGGTCGAATCGGCCGGGGTCGACTTCTTCGTGATCCGCGGTACTACGGTGTCGGCCGAGCACGTGTCGTCGACGGTGGAGCCGCTGAATCTCAAGGAGTTCATCTACGCACTCGACGTGCCGGTGATCGTCGGCGGCTGCGCCACCTACCAGGCGGCGCTGCACCTGATGCGGACCGGTGCGGCTGGCGTCCTGGTCGGTTTCGGCGGTGGTGCGACCAAGCGCACCCGCAACGTGCTGGGCGTCGAGGTGCCGATGGCGTCGGCGCTGGCGGACGTCGCTGAAGCCCGCCGCGACTACATGGACGAATCCGGCGGCCGCTATGTGCACGTGATCGCCGACGGCGCCCTGGGCCGCTCGGGCGACATCGCCAAAGCGATCGCCTGCGGCGCGGACGCCGTGATGGTCGGTTCGCCGCTGGCCCGGGCGTCCGAGGCGCCGGGGCACGGCTACCACTGGGGTCCGGAGGCCTGGCACCCCAGCCTGCCGCGCGGCGAGCGCGTCCGGTTCGGTGCGATCGGCAGCCTGGAGCAGATCCTGCACGGCCCCTCGCACACCCCGGACGGCACGATGAACCTGGTCGGCGCCCTGCGTCGCGCCCTGGCCACCTGTGGCTACACCGAGGTCAAGGAGTTCCAGCGGGTGGAGATCGTCGTCCACCGCTGAG
>NZ_JAPUED010000074.1 GCF_027492755.1 Micropruina sp.
CTGCCTAACTAGTTCTGCCCTCCCGTCGACGGGAGGGCAGAACTAGTTAGGCAGGGTCTTACGATGCGGCGATGCGGGGGAGCGGGAAGAGGGCGGACAGGTCGCTGTGCGCCCCGCTGGCCCGGACGCGGTGCGCGGCCCGGCCGTCGGCCCAGCTGAGCCGTCCGGTGGCCAGCGCCAGCAGGGTGACGCCGTCGATCTCCACCACATTCGGCGGGGTGCCGCGGCGGTGGGTGCTGCCCTCGTCCAGGGCGAGTTGGACGGCGGCGTACGGCGGGACCCGCAACTCGATGGTCCGTCCGGGGTGGTCGGCCGCGATCCTGGCGCAGAGCGTTCGGACGGCGCGGGCCAGGCGGGCGGCGTCCGGGGCGTCCAGCGCAGCCAATTCGTCCAGTTCGGTCCAATCGAGTGCCAGCGGAGCGCGGCGAACGGGGCGGGACGGCACGTGCCCGACGATAACATCGCGGCTATGAGCCGCATCTCGACCGCCGAGGGCAACCTGGCGCGTCTCGGTTTCGGTGATCCGCACCGCGCCGCGGCGATCCTCAACGGTTGGTACGACGACCTCGGCGACACCTGTGATCACCTGATCGCCGACATCCTGGCCAGCGCCGACCCCGACCTCGCGATCAGTGGCCTCGACCGGCTGACCGGCGAGCGTCCCGGGCTGTTGAACGCACTCTGCGCCGATCAGGGCTGGGCGCGGCGACTGATCAGCGTGCTCGGCGCCAGCGTCGCGCTCAACCAGCATCTGGGCGCGCATCCCGCCGACGCCGATGTGCTCACCGAACCACCCGGACGCCGCGACGCCGCGACCCTGCGCCACATTCTGCTGACCGCCGTCGGCGCCGACCCGGACGCCGCCGCCCCGGTCGCCGACCCGGCGCGTTCCGACGATCTGCGGGTCGCCTACCGCCGCGAGATACAGCGGATCGCCGCCGCCGACCTGACCGCCGAGGACGCGCTCGAGGCGCTGCCCAGGGTGGCCGGCGAGTTGGCCGATCTGGCCGACGCCACCGTCGAGACCGCACTCGCGCTGGCCCGTGGCGAGGTGCCCGGCTGGGAGTGCACCCGGCTCGGCATCGTGGCGCTGGGCAAGACCGGCGGGCAGGAACTCAACTACGTCAGCGACGTCGACGTGCTCTATGTCGCCGAGCCCGCACTCGACGGGTCTGGCGAGCCGGTCTGCGACACCGGTCAGGCGGTGACCGTCGCCACCAAGCTGGTGGGTGCGCTGACCCGGGTCTGCTCGGCGCACACCGCGGCCGGCACGATCTGGCAGATCGACGCTGCGCTGCGTCCCGAGGGCAAGGCCGGGCCGCTGGTCCGCACCCTGTCGTCGCACACCACCTACTACCAGAAGTGGGCCAAGAACTGGGAGTTCCAGGCCATGCTGAAAGCCCGGCCGATGGCCGGCGACCTGCAGCTGGCCAGGGAATTCGTCGACATGGTTGCACCGCTCGTGTGGCATGTCGCCGAGAACGACCAGTTCGTCTCCGAGACCCAGGCGATGCGCCGCCGGGTGATCTCGCTGCTGCCCGCCCGCGAGGCCGACCGCGAGATCAAGCTCGGCGCCGGCGGTTTGCGCGACGTCGAGTTCAGCGTCCAGCTCATCCAGTTGGTGCACGGACGGGCCGACGATCGCGTCCGGCAGCGAGGCACGCTCGTGGCGCTGGAGAAGCTGATCGAGTTCGGCTACGTCGGACGCACCGACGGCAAGGACCTGGACGCCGCCTACCGGTTGATGCGGCTGCTGGAGCACCGCATCCAGATGGAGAAGATGCGCCGCACCCACCTGATGCCGACCGACGAGCTGAGCCTGCGCCGGCTGGCTCGGGCCGTCGGCATCGCGGACGCCGGCGAGTTGCGGGCCCGCTGGCGCGACGCCACCCGGCGGGTGCTGGGGTTGCAGCAGCGGGTGTTCTACTCGCCGCTGTTGGAGGCCGTGGCGCGGATCCCGTCCGAGGCCGTCCGGCTGACCAGTCATGGCGCCGAGGTGCGGCTGCGGGCGCTCGGCTACGCCGATCCGAAGGCCGCGCTGCGGCACATCGAGGCACTCTCCCAGGGGCTGAGCCGGCAGGCGGAGATCCAGCGGCAGCTGCTGCCGGCCATGCTCGGCTGGTTCACCGCCGGACCCAACCCCGACCACGCACTGCTGGCGTTCCGGCAGGTGTCCGAGGCGATGGGCCGCACCCATTGGTACCTGCGCGCGCTGCGGGACGGCGACGCGATGGCTGAGCGGCTGGCCAAGATCCTGTCCTCGAGCCGGTACACCGTCGACCTGATGATGCGCGCCCCGCAGTCGGTCGGCATGCTGGCCGACGAGGAGTCGCTGCGGCCCCGTGGTCGGGCCGAGATCCTGGCCGAGATGCGGGCCTCGGTGAAGCGGCATTCCGAGCTGGAGGTGGCCGTCCAGCACGTCCGGGCCGTCCGGCGCCGTGAGTTGTTGCGGATCGCCATGGCCGACCTGCTCGGCCTGATCGACCTGACCCGCGTCGGGATCGGCCTGTCGGAGCTGTTCAGCGCCACCATCGACGCCGCGCTCGAGGTGGTCCGGCGCCGGTTCGAATGGTCGCCGCGGATCGCCGTGATCGCGCTCGGCCGCTGGGGTGGTTGCGAGCTCTCCTATGCCTCGGACGCCGACGCGATCTTCGTCATCGAAGACTCCGACCGTCCGGATGCGGTGAAGATCGCCACTCAGGTCGTCTCGGAACTGCGCGCCGTGCTGTCCAAGGCGGGTCCGGATCCGGCCCTGGACATCGACGTCGACCTGCGTCCGGAGGGCAAGGGCGGCCCGATGGTGCGCTCGCTGTCGTCGTGCATCACCTACTACGAGCGCTGGTCGTCCACCTGGGAGGCGCAGGCGTTGCAGCGGGCCGCCCATGGTGCCGGCGATCCGGAACTGTCGGCGGCGCTGCTGCAGGCGATCGACAAGGTGCGTTACCCGGCCGGTGGGATGGCCCGCCAGCAGGTGCACGAGATTCGCAAGCTGAAGGCCCGGATGGAGGTGGAACGCATCCCGCGCGGCAGCGACCCGTTGCGCAATACCAAGCTCGGCCCGGGCGGGCTGACCGATGTCGAGTGGGCCGTCCAGTTGTTGCAGCTGCAGCACGGCGACCGGCTGCCGCAGCTGCGCACCACGTCCACGCTGACGGCGCTGGTCGCCGCGGAGGACGCGGACCTGATCCCGGCCGAGGACGCCGCGGCGCTGCGTGACGCCTGGACGATGGCCAGCGGCATCCGCAATGCGATCATGCTGCTGCGCGGACGGGCCTCCGACACCATCCCGACCGACCCTCGTGAGGCGTCCGCCGTCGCCCAGCTACTGGGCTACGACAAGGGCGAATCCAGCGTCTTCCTGGACGAGTACCGTCGCCGCACCCGGCGTGCCCGGCTGGTGATGGACCACGTCTTCTGGGGTCTGGAGTAGCGACCCGTCGGTCGAGCCGCCTCATTTCATCAAGAAGTGAATACGGATTCGCACGCTCGATGCGGTGTCGAGTGGCGATGAATCGGTTCAGCGCGACGTCGACTGTGCGAATCCGTATTCACCGTGCGGTGAGTTTGCTCCTGGCCTACCTCAGATCGTCAGCAGTGTCAGGTCCGGATGCGCCTCCGCTCCGAACGCGGCCAGTCGACGAGTCAGCTCCGCCAGTTGCGGATTGTCGTGCCCGAGATGAATCGCGACGACCCGGCTGGCGTCGTCGAGCGCGCCGATGCCGCGCAGATCATCAAGGGCGGCACCGAAGCTAACGAAGTCGTGGTGCCCCTCGCCGGGCGGGACGGCGTCGCCGAACGTCTCCTCCAGCAGCACCAGGTCGAACCTCCAGCCGGCGAGCAACTCGAGCACGGCCGGCTTCCACGGGCCGGTGTCGGTGGCGTACAGCAGCCGGCGTCCCTCATGTTCGATGGCGTACAGCACCGCCTCGCCCAGCGCGTAGTGGGTGGCCGGCAGCACCAGCACCCGATAGCCGTCCACGGTGAACTCGTCGCCGGCGGTGACGGTGGTCAGCGTGACCACCTGTTGATCCGGCGCCAACCAGTCCACGCAGCGGCCGATCGCGGGCGCCGGGCCGATCACCTGGAGCGGTCGCTCGCTGACCCAGCCGCGGTGCATCAGGAACGACGGGTTGAGGTGGTCGTCGTGGGCATGGGTGAGCAGCACCGTCCGGAGGCCGGCGAGGTCGCGTCCGGCGCGTTGTGCTTGCCGGGGTGCGTCCGGTCCACAATCGAGCAGCAACACGTCATCGACAAGCGCGGACGTGTTGGTCCGGATCGCGCCGGACGCGCGGGCCTCGGCGCAGGTGGGGCAGGTGCACCAGGCATTCGGGACGCCGTCCGACGCGCCGGTGCCGAGCAACAGGACGTCCATGGCCTCACCGTAGTGCCGGCCGGATGACGTGTCGGGCCGCGGGCACCGGTTCGACCGGCGGGGGAGGGCCGGGTTGTCGTACCCGGCTGTCATGATGGACGCCGACTCGAAAGGGGAACCCGTGGCCGCAGCCTCCTCCTCCAGGCGTCTCTGGGTGGCGTTGTCGATCCTGCTGCCTGCCGCCGTGGTCGGCGTGCAGACGTGGCTGCGTCGCTGGGTCTCCGACGACGGCTTCATCAACGTTCGGGTGGTGCTGCAGCTGGTCGCCGGCAACGGGCCCACCTACAACCTCAACGAACGCGTCGAGGTCGGCACCTCCACGCTGTGGCTGGGCTTCGTCACCGTGGGCAAGCTGATCGCCCCGTGGGCCGAGGTGGGCGAGGTGATGGTCTGGCTGGGCACCGGTTTCATCACGCTGGCGATGATCCTGCTCGGCCTGGGCGGGCTGCATCTGGTGCCGGTCCGCAGCAAGGTCGTGTTGCCGCTCGGCACGGCCGCCTTGGCCGGCCTGACCCCGTTCTGGGATTTCGGCACCTCAGGGCTGGAGACGTCGCTCACCTTCTGCTGGATCGCAGCCTGCTTCTGGGCACTGGCGCGGCGCTGGGCGAACAGGCCTCGCAACCCGTTGCCGGCCTGGCGGCCCTGGCCGGTGGCGGTGCTGATCGGCCTGGGGGTGCTGGTCCGGCCCGACCTGGCGCTGGTCAGCCTGGTCTTCGGCGTCATGCTGCTGTGCCAGTCCGAACGCCGCATCGGTGGCTGGTTCGGCGCCGCCGGCCTGGCACTGGCGATCCCGGTCGGCTACGAGGTCTTCCGGATGGGCTACTACGCCTCGCTGGTGCCCAACACCGCGCTGGCCAAGGCGAACGCGTCGGTCGACCAGGGGCTGCTCTATCTGGGCGACTACGTGATGACCTACCACCTCTACATTCCGGTCGCGATCGCGCTGGCGCTCTATGTGGCAGGGCTTGCCACCGCCGGACGCGAGCGCGACGGCGGCCTGGCCGCACTGTGGCTGGGGCCGCTGCTGGCCGCGGTGATCCACGCCGGCTTCGTGATCTCGGTGGGCGGCGACTTCATGCATGCCCGCTTCCTGCTACCCGCCACCGTGCTGCTGTTCGCGCCGGTCGCGGTGATCGGCGGCGCGGCCTGGACGCGGGTGGCGGCCGTCCTCACCATGGTGTGGGCCTTGGTCGCGGGACTGGTGCTGCGACCCGTGCTCTGGAACGGGATGATCGTCGACGAGCGCAGCTACTACGCCAAATTCGTCCCGGACGCCCCCGGCGCCATGGTCATCGCCGAGAACTGGTCGGCCGATGTCGGCTTCCAGCTCGCCCAACGAGCCGCGAAGGACCTGGCCGCCGGCCGCTCCTACTTCGTCGACATCACCAAACCCGACGACAAGCTGCCGACCTACGACGGCGAGGGCGTCTATGTGGTGATCAACTCGCTCGGCATCGCGGGCGTCGGCGCCGGCCTCGACGTCACGATGGTCGACCCACCCTCGCTGGGCGACCCGATCGGGTCGCGACTGGTGCTGCCGCCCGACGCCGAGTACCGCGTCGGGCACGCCTACAAGCCCGTGGTCTGGGCGATCGCGCGCTACACCGCCGCCGATGTCCGTCCCGATGACAAGGCACTCAACGATGCCCGGGCGACGCTGGCCTGCGGTGACATTCCGGCCCTGATCGAGGCCGTCTCCGAGCCGCTCACCGTGCAACGCTTCGTCAGCAACATCATGCTGGCTCCGAAGCTGACCATGCTGCGCATCCCGGTGGATCCCGCCCAGGCACGGTCGGCGATCTGCCGCTAGAGCCTTGGCGGCCTGGGCCGCCGAGCGTCCCCGGCGCCGGCGGGCGACCGCCGGTCGCTGCCGTCGCTCGCCACAACGAGCCGCTACCATGCGCGCTGTGAGGGCGAGCGTATGAAGCGGGACTACCGGGTTCAGCCGTCCCAAACCTCAGCCCAGGAGAGCCTTGCCGGGGCCGTCGGGCTGGTCGGCGACCACCTGATCAGCCTCAAGGGGTTGTGGCCGCAGCGCTCTGACTACGCAGAACTACCCCGCTCCTGGGGGCGGGATCTGCTCGCCGGGGTGACCGTCGGTGTCGTGGCGCTGCCACTGGCGCTCGGTTTCGGTGTCGCGTCCGGGGTGGGTGCCGCGGCCGGGCTGATCACCGCCGTGGTCGCCGGGGTGATTGCCGCAGTGTTCGGCGGCAGCCATCTGCAGATCTCCGGGCCGACCGGAGCGATGACCGTGGTGCTGTTGCCGGTGATCGCCCAGCACGGCGTCCAGCAAGTGCCGGTCCTTGCCGTGATCGCCGGCTTGATGGTGGTGCTGATGGGCCTGACCGCGATGGGCCGGGCGATCGAGATGGTGCCCTTCCCGGTCGTCGAGGGTTTCACCACCGGCATCGGCGTGATCATCCTGCTCCAGCAGTTCCCGCTGCTGCTCGGGGCGCCGAAGGGCGAGTCCGAGTCCACCCTGATGGCCACCTATCAGACGCTGCAGCACGCCGACTGGTCGGCCGCCGTCGCGCCGCTGATCGTGGCCGGGCTGACCGTCGTGCTGCACCTGCCCGGACGGCGCTTCCCCAAGCTGCCCATCTCGCTGTTGGCGATCGTCGTGGTGACGGTGGTGGTCGAGATCGCGGCACTGCCGGTCGACCGGATCGGTGCGCTGCCGGCCGGGCTGCCGGCCCCGGCCCTGCCCGGGTTCGATCTGGGCACCATCCGCGACTTGGCCGCACCGGCGCTCGCGGTGGCCGCGCTCGCCGCCTTGGAGTCGCTGTTGTCGGCTCGCGTCGCGGACGGCATGGTGCTCGACATCGGACGCACCAAGCCCGATCGGGAACTGGTTGGCCAAGGTCTCGCGAATGTGGCGTCCGGGCTGTTCGGCGGGCTGCCGGCCACCGGGGCGATCGCTCGCACCGCTGTCAACGTCCGGTCCGGCGGTCGCACCCGGCTCGCCTCGGTCACCCATGCTGTGTTGCTACTGGTGATCATGCTGGCGCTCGGCCCGATCGTGTCGCGGATACCACTGGCGGCACTGGGTGGCGTCCTGGTCGTGGTGGCGCTGCGGATGGTGAACCCGGCGGTGTTCCGGACGATCTTCCGTACCACCCGGGCCGACCGCAACACGTTCGTGATCACCCTGCTCGCGACGGTCTTCCTCGACCTGGTCGCGGCCGTTCTGCTGGGTGTGGCCATGGCGGCGGTGATGAGCCTGCGGCATATGGCCAAGTACTCGATCGTGCGCCGACAGTACCTGCCCGCCGACACTCGCGAGGGCGTCATCGACTACACCCCGCAGCAGGAGCATCTGCGTGACCGGGTCGCCATCTTCCGGGTCGACGGCGCGCTGTTCTACGGCGACGCGAGTCGTTTCGCCGACTTGGTCACCGGTGTCGAACCGGTCGACGTGGTGATCATCCGGTTCCACCGGATGCACATCTTGGACGCCTCCGGCGGCGAGGCGCTCAAGGACACCGTCCGGCAGCTGGGCCGGCGGGGCATCCCGGTGATCGCGCAGGGCATGACTGAGGCGCAACTGCGCACCGTGACCTCGATGGAGGCGCTGGATCCTGCGCAGCATGTCGTTGAGTTGTCGGAGGCGATTCGGCGGGCCGAGAAGCTGATCGACGCGGTTGAGCCGGCGCTGTCCGGCCCGGCTGCGCGAGAGTCCCGGTCGCCCTCTCGCCGCTCGCGCGGGCGGAGGCTGCTTCGGCGACATCCGCAACGGCGCCAGCAGTAGAGGCTGCGGCGATAGAATCGGCAGCGATGCCCAGTTCAATCATCGATCTCCCCACGTCCATCGAGACTCTCGCCGGCTGGGGCCGCACCGCGCCCGGCCTAGCGCACGTACTGCGGCCCACCTCGGCCGAGCAGGTGCAGGCGGCGGTCGCCGCCGTCGCCGACCACAACGCCGGACGCCCCTCGCACCTGAAGCGCGGCGTCGTCGCCCGTGGCCTGGGCCGCTCCTACGGCGATGTCGCGCAGAACACCGGCGGCCTGGTGGTCGACATGACCGGCCTGACCACCATCCATTCCATCGACCCCGAATCGGCGATCGTCGACCTCGACGCCGGGGTCAGCCTGGACGCCCTGATGCGCGCCGCGCTGCCGCACGGTTTGTGGGTTCCGGTGCTGCCGGGCACCCGCCAGGTCACCATCGGCGGTGCGATCGGCTGTGACGTCCACGGCAAGAACCATCATTCGGCCGGTTCGTTCGGCAACCATGTGCTGTCGATGGAGTTGCTGGTCGCCGACGGCCGCGTGCTGACCCTCACCCCGCACGGCTCGGACGCCGACCCCGACGGCACCCTGTTCTGGGCCACCGTCGGCGGCATCGGGCTGACCGGCATCATCCTGCGGGTGCGGCTGCGGATGACCCGCACCGAGACCGCCTACTTCCTGGCCGACGGCATCGTCACCCACAGTCTGGACGAGACCATCGCCGTCCACTCCGACGGCTCCGAATCGCGCTACGACTACTCCTCCGCATGGTTCGATGCCATCTCGGCGCCGCCGAAGCTGGGCCGGGCCGCGCTGTCCCGGGGCAACCTGGCCACCCTGGCGCAGTTGCAGGAGTACGCGCCGAAGCTGGCCGCCGATCCGCTGGCGTTCAGCGCCAAACCGCTGTTCGAACTGCCCGACCTGTTCCCCAACGGCCTGGCCAACAAGCTCTCGTTCACCGCGCTGGGTACCGCCTGGTACGCCAAGTCGGGCAACTACGCCAACAAGATCCAGACCCTCACCGGCTTCTACCATCCGCTGGACATGTTCGGCGAATGGAACCGCGCCTACGGACCGGCCGGCTTCCTGCAGTACCAGTTCGTCGTTCCGCCCTCCGCGGTGGACGAGTTCAAGGCGATCATCGGCGACATCCAGCGCTCCGGGCACTATTCGTTCCTGAACGTGTTCAAGCTGTTCGGCGAGGGCAACCGGGCGCCGCTGAGCTACCCGATGGCCGGCTGGAACGTCTGCGTCGATTTCCCGATCAAACGCGGCCTGCACGAGTTCCTGGCCGGCCTGGACGCCCGCATTCTCGAGTTCGGCGGACGCCTCTACACCGCCAAGGACTCCCGGACCACAGCGGCCGCCTTCCACGCCATGTATCCCGAGATCGACTCCTGGATCGCCACCCGGCGCGCCATCGACCCCGACGGCGTCTTCGCCTCGGACATGGCCCGCCGCCTCGAACTGCTCTGACCCGCACCCGCGCACCCGCACCCATAGAAGAGGGAGACCCCATGTTCGACGCCGTCGGCAACCCGCAGTCCATCCTGCTGCTGGGAGGCACGTCCGAGATCGGCCTGGCCGTCGTCAGCGAATACCTGCGCCGGCAGCCGCTGCGCGTGGTGCTGGCCTGCATGCCGGGTGACCCGGGCATCGAGCCGTCCGTCGACTCGCTGAAGGCCCAGGGTGCGACCTCGGTCGAGGTGGTTGACTTCGACGCCGCCGACTTCGCCTCCCACCCGGCCGTCGTCGACGCGGCCTTCGCGGGCGGTGACATCGACCTGGCCATGGTCGCGTTCGGACTGCTCGGCGACGCCGAGGAGCTCTGGCAGGACCAGGCCAAGGCCGTCCAGATCTGCAACATCAACTACACCGGCGCGGTCAGCGTCGGCGTGCTGCTCGGCGAGCGGTTCAAGGCCCAGGGCCACGGCCAGATCGTGGCGATGAGCACCGTCGCCGGTGAGAAGGTGCGGCGCTCGAACTTCGTCTACGGCTCGACCAAGGCCGGCCTGGACGCCTTCTACCTCAACCTCGGCCAGGCGCTCGCCGGCCTCGGTCCGAAGGTGCTGGTGGTCCGCCCCGGCCAGGTCCGCACCCGGATGTCAGCGCACGTGAAGGAAGCGCCGCTGACGGTGAACAAAGAGGACGTCGCCCAGCAGATCGTCGCCGCCGTCGCCGACGGCAAGGAATTGATCTGGGTGCCGCCCGCCTTCCGCTACGTGATGATGGTGCTGCGGCACATTCCGACGCCGATCTTCCGCAAGCTCCCCATCTGAGCTCGGAACCCCGCTCCCAAGCCTCTCCCCAAGAACTGCCGATTTCGTTGGTCGAGCTTGTCGAGACCTCGCCATGCGCTCGCTGGCAAGGGGTTTCGACAAGCTCAACCAACGGTGGCTGCGTCGATCGGAGCCGCGGTCAGCGCAGCGGCTCGGCGACCGTCGTCCGGAACGAGAACGTCTTGGTCGCGCCCTCGACGACGGTCAGGTAGTGGTCGGGACTGATCCGGTAGACCGCTCGGCTCTGCTCTGACATCGGGTGCCTCGGTGCGAAGCTCCGGGCGAACAGCTCGGCTTCGCGCCGCGCCTCCGTCCGATCCATCCAGGTCTTGCCGGTGGCCCGCGAACCCAGCCAGCGCATCGACTCGCCGGAGCCGGTGGTTTCCTCCACCAGCAGGGTGTACTGGGTGCTGTCCGTTTCGGGACCTGCCTGGTCGGCGTCGGACGGCAGCGGAAGGGTCGGCCATTGGGTGTCGGTCATACCTCAGATTGTGGCCTGCTGCGGTCTCCCGCAGGGATCGCGTCCGGGTCAGAAGAACCAGCCCGGACGCATCGGATCCGAGCTGCCGACCTCCAGGTAGTGCTCGGTGGCGAAAACGGCCGCATAGGCCTCCGGCGGGAGCTCCAGCCAACCCTGGATGTCCGTCACCTGGCTGGCGTGGCAGGCCATCACCTCGCGACGCCGCGCCACCTGGCCGCTGACGTCCACCTGCAGATTGATCTCCGCCTCAGGCGTGCCCAGCGGATTGCCGTCGTTCATCGGCTGGTCGGGGTTGAACCCCTCTGTATCGGGCACCCCGGACGCCCGCGCCGACTCGTACTGCCGGCGCAGCCGGTCCCGGTTCATGGTCGCCTCGAACAGCCGCGGACGAGGCTCGGCGAGTTCGGCCGCGCGGCGCACCACCTGATGCACCCGGACGTGATCGGGATGGCCGTAGTTGCCATGCCAGTCGTAGCCGACCAGGACGTCCGGCTGCTCCTGCGCGATCAGATCGAGCAGCCGTCCGGCCGCCTCCTCCGCGGGAGCCTGCAGGAGGCAATGCGGATGCCGGTTCTGCTCCCAGCCGACCATGCCGGAATCCCGATACCCCAGCCAATGGACGGCTGCGACGCCGGCGAGTCCGGCGGCGCGCTGCGCCTCCGCCATCCGCCGCTGGGCCAGCGTCTCGTCCGGCCCCAGATCGTCGGGCACCTCGCCGTGTTCGCCGTGGGTGGCGAACACCACAATCACCCGGTGGCCCTCCTCGGCCGCGCGGATCATCGACCCGGCGGTCAGCGTGCCCTCGTCATCGGGATGGGCATGAACGAACATGATGGTGGCCATGGCGGCAGTATGCCGCGCCGCACCGACAGTGCTTCACCGCTAAGGCCGGCTTTCGGCTAGAAGAAGACCAGGTCGCTGATCACCACGAGCCCGGACGCCGCGAACACCTCGATCGAGCAGGTGTCGAGCAGGATCTCGACGGTGACGCTGGAGGGTCGTTCCGGAATCTCGGCCCACTGCCGGGAACCGAACCCTTCGTGGAAGTCGGCTCGACCGACGCCCCTGCGGTCGAGGCTGAGGACGCCGTTGTGGTATTCCAACGCCACCCCGCGCACGCTGATCCGGTCGCCGTTGAGCAGGGTGTGGCGTTCCATTGCGTCCTGGGGCAGCTCACGGATCGGGCGTTGCCGCACCAGATGACGGCCACCGACCTTGAGCAGGTCGAGCTCGCGGGGGATCGTCATGATGCTGCGCCCGCCGGTCAGCGGCACGTCGTTGGCGTAGTCCCAGTTGTTCATCCAGCCCAGCACGATGCGCCGTCCGTCGGGGACGTCGGCGAAGGAGGTCACCGCATAACAGTCCCGGCCGAAATCGAGCCAGTCGTAGGCGCGCAGCAGCGGGTCGTCCAGCCCGAGCGCGGGGTCGGCGGACACCCCGACGATGCAGTCGGGGGTGAAGGTGGAGCCGTCGAAGTCGCCGACGAAGTACTGGCAGCCGCTACCGCCGGCGACCCCGCCCGGGTTGATGTTCACCAGCAGCACCCACTTGGTGCCCGACCCGTTGCCCACCGGCAGTTCGAACAGGTCGGGGCATTCCCAGACCCCGGCGGCCGCGTGGGCCGGGCCGAAGGTGGAGGCGTAGGTCCACTCGGTCAGATTCGTCGAGCGGTAGATCACCACCTGGCGTTCCTCGGCCTCGACGGCCACCATCACCCAGCCGTCGCCGTGCCGGAAGACCTTGGGGTCACGAAAATCGGACGATTCCCGGTCGAGCACCGGGTTGCCCGGGTAGGTCGTCCAGTGGCTGCCGCCGTCCAGGCTGCAGGCGAGCGCTTGGGCCTGGCGTCCCTGCCACTCGCTGCCGGGCAGGTAGGCCGCGGTGTAGATGGCGACCAGAGGCGGCCAGTCCGCGCTGCCCAAGCCCGAGGAGTTGTCGGCGTCGAAGACGCAGCTGCCCGAGAAGATCTGCTCGGTGTCGGTGTGCCACAGCGCCACCTGATGCTCGGTCCAATGCAGCAGGTCGGGCGACGTCGCGTGCCCCCAGGAGAGGTTGCCCCAGACGTTCCCGGACGGGTTCGACTGGTAGAACATGTGCCAGGTGCCGGCGTTGTGAATCAGCCCGTTGGGATCGTTCATCCACATGTGTTGTGGCGAATAGTGCCAGCGGGGACGTGAATGCTGGCCGACCATGGCGGAATGCTACTGGTCGTCGACCATTCGCCGCCCATCCCGGCTCGACGCGGACCGCGTGAGGTGCCCGGGCAGGTGGTCCTCGATGTAGTCCGGACGGCTGATCGTCGTGCCCACCCAGACCAGTGCGACGGCGATCGCCATCAGGGTGAGCAGCGGCACCGTCCAGGCTCCCGTGACATCGTGCAACAGCCCGATCAGTAGCGGTCCGGGGGCGGCGATCACGTAGCCGACCGACTGGGTGAAGCCGGACAGCGCGGCGGTGCCGGCCGCGGTGCGGGAGCGCAGGCCGATCAGCGCCAGGACCATCGGGAAGGTGCTGGTGCCGATGCCCACCAGCAGGGCCCAGAGCAGGCCGGCCCGGGCCGGGGCGAGGAGCAGTCCGAGGTAGCCGACCAGGTAGCAGCCGCCCAGCGTGAACAGCACCGGCAGTTGCGCACGCGGCCGGGCCGTCAGGGCGGGAACCACGAACGACAGCGGAATGCTGATGCCGGTCGCGACGCCCAGCATGATCCCGGCATCGGTGGGACTGAAGCCGGCCGAACGATAGAGGTTGGGGAACCAGCCGAACACCGCGTAGGCCTGCAGTGATTGCAGGCCGAAGAACAGCGCCATCAACCAGCCCAGCCGGGTCCGGGCGACCGCGGCCATGCTGATGGTCGCCGGCTTGGCCTCGCCGTCCGGGCGATCGTGGGCGGCCAGGCCGATCCAGGGCAGCACAGCGACGACCGCGAACAACCCCCAGCTCGCCAAGCCCGTGCGCCAGCCGCCGTAGCCGTCCGCGATCGGCACGGTGAGCACGGACGCCGTGGTCAGCCCGATCGCCATCGTCGTCGAGTAGACGGCGGTCATCAGCCCCACCCGATCGGGGAAGTGCCGTTTCACCAACGACGGCAGCAGCACGTTCGCCGCGGCCATGCCCGACAGCGCGAGCAGCGACAGCGCCAGGAAGAGCCAGGTGTTGCCGACCAGGCTGCGACCGAACAGGCCGACGGTGGCGGCCAGCACCGCGAACAGGGTCAGCCGGTGCGGTCCGATCAGCTGCGACAGCCGCGGGGTGAGGGCACCGAAGCCGGCGAAGGCGATCACTGGCAGCGAGGTGAGCAGGCCCGCCTCGACGCCGGTCAACCGCAGGCTCTCGGTGATCTCGGCGAGCACCGGACCCACCGACACCGCCGCCGGCCGCAGATTGAGCGAGAGCAGGACGATCCCGACCACCACCAGCGCCCGAGCTGTGCGGGTTTCTGTCACGGGTCCGGTCGGGGTCACCGCGGGAGTGTACGACTCGGTGTCGACCGGTTCGGGAACATACCAGTGGGTAGAGTTTGTTGACGGATCAGGAAAGCGAGGTATGTGTGACCGAGTTGCTGCCGGCGGACACCCGGATGGCGCAGGTGAGCCTGGACGTCGCCGACCTGGACGCACTGACCAGGTTCTACCGTGACGTGCTGCTGCTCGACGTGCTGGCGCAGCGCCCGTCCGAGGTCGACCTGGGGCGGGGTGCTGAGACGCTGGTCACCCTGCGGCACCGCCCCGACCTGCCCAAGGGTGAGCGGCGGACCGCCGGGCTGTTCCACACCGCGCTGCTGCATACCGACCGTGCCTCGCTGGCGGCGACCCTGGCGTCCGTCGCGATCCAGACCCCTCAGCTGTACACCGGTTCGGGTGACCATCTGGTGTCGCAGGCGTTCTACCTCGATGACCCCGAGGGCAACGGAGTGGAGCTGTACTGGGACCGGCCGCGCACCCAATGGAGTTGGCAGCAGGGCCGAATCGTGATGGACACCCTGCCGCTCGACCCGAACGGCTTCATCGGCGAGCACCTCACCGATGCGGCACGGGACCTGCTCTCCACCGCACCCGATGGGCGCGGCGTCCTGACCGGGCTGGACGGCACCGTCGGGCACGTCCATCTCAAGGTCGGGGACGCCCAGCTGGCCAAGCACTTCTACACCGACCTGCTCGGCTTCGAACTCACCGCGGAGGTACCCGGCGCGGTGTTCGTCTCTGCCGGCGGCTACCACCACCACATGGCGATGAACACCTGGCGCAGCGCCGGCACCGGGCTGCGGGCGCCCGCCCTCGGCCTGGGCCGGGTGGATATCGCTCTGCCGGACGCCGATCAGGTCGCCCGCGCGGCCGCCCGGCTGCGCGACCACGGAGTCCCGCTCCGCGACGACGGTGCCGTGGTGGAACTCGACGACCCCTGGGGCAACCTGGTCCGGTTGAGCGTGGCGTGACCCCTCAGCGCGGTAGTGCCCGTCATCCCGGGTTTCAACCCCGGATCTCGGCGCGGTCGAGAGTGGTGCCGACGCCGTTCCATAGGTCGGTGTAGAAGGCACGTTTGGCAGGGTCGTCCGCGATGCCGTAGGAGCCCAGGAAGGCCGGCTCCCAGCCGGGCCCGTAGTTCCAGCTGAGGCTGAGCAGCGCCGGAGCCAGGTCGGCCCAGCGATCGGCGACCCCGAGTCCACCGAGATCGACGTAGCCGCTCACCTCTTTGTCGGCGCCGATCAGGAAGTTCGGGTTGCAGGCGTCGCCGTGGCAGACCACCGGGTCCACCGGTGGCGCGGCCGCCACGAATGCCGGATCCAGCCCGAACCTCGTCACCCGGTCGAGCACCGACCAACTGAACGGGCAGGACACCGCCGGCACCGAGTCGTGGAAACGGCGCAGCCCGCGCCCAAGGGCCGGCACGGTCTGTTCCGGGTGAGCGCGGCAGGCACGGTCGACCGCCGAGCGGCCGGCGACACCGCTGGTCAGCAGCCAGTGCGCGGCATCGTCTCCCTCTCCCACGATGCCGCTGCCGAGGAGTCGGGGCGCGGGCACGAAGTCGCCGATCCAGATCAGCCGGGGGAGTTCGGCGTCCAGATCCCAGTCCAGGCTGGGGCGTTGCACCTTCAGAAAGGACTCGCCGTCGCCGAACCGGTAGGTGATGCCGCCGTCCTCGTTGCGCCACACCGGTGCCACGCTGCGTCCGGCGGCCATCGCGACCACCCACTCGGGGACGTCGACGTCGCCCAGTTCGTTCTGTCCGGCCAGCGGGCTGTACCCGTTGTGGTCCGCCGGAACGGTCACGGCAGCAGCTTGACCAGCCGGGCCGGGGCGGTGTTGCGATACGACTCGTCGACCAGGTCGGCCACCTCGTCCCAATCCACCTCGGCGGCGCGAAAGTCCAGCCCGATCCAGCCGTACGGCCCGTAGTAGCCGGGCACGAAGAAGCGATCGTCGTTCAGCGCCGCCTCACGGGTGAGCAGATTGGGCAGCACCAGGACCGACTGCGACCATCGGTCGCTGTCGTGGTCACCCTTGACCACCCCGCCGAACACCGCGAACACCTTCTTGGTGTAGAAGTTCGGGTGCCCGTGCGACTCCTTCTCGGACGCCTCCGGCAACGCCAGGCAGATCCGGCGCAGCCGGGCCAGGTAGGCATCGTCATCGGTGTAGCGCCGCGGATGGCTCACGGCCGGCCTCCCTTCCTCGTGACCAGGCTGACGCATCATGCCACTGCTGCTGGCTGAACCTGCCGACGCTTGCGGGTTGAGCTTGTCGAAACCCCTTGTCAGCATCGTGCCGACCGAAGTTCCGGCAAGCTCAGGGGCGCAGCTCAGTCGGTCAGCTTCAGACTGCGAGCGAGCCGTTTGCGGACGTCGTCGCTGCGCCGATGGCGGGCAGCCACCCGGGCCGCGGCGGTCGCCGGCACCTTTCCGCGAGCCGCAACCGGCTCGGGCGGCGGGAAACCGACCAGGCCGCTGAAGTCGAGAATCACGTGGGTGGCGGCCACGTTCACCTTCACCCGTACGCACCAGGTGTCGCCGACCAGAGCCGGCGCCACGAAGCACAGGTTGGCGATGCTCGTCGTCGCCGGGTAGTTCAGGTTCGACGAGGAGGGTGTGCTGCTACCGGACGGGTAGACGACCAGGTTGCCGCGAGCGGACGCCCCGATCGTGGTCACGTTGAGATAGGTCGCGTACAGATCCCAGCTGTCGTCGGCGAGCCCGACGTCGATCCACGAACCGGCCTTGACCCGCTTGGACGAGTCGAACGGGTTGCTGCTGCTCGCTCGGACGACCATGTTCCGGAACGAGGCGGAGCGGGTGTCCATCACCCGCAGCGGTGCGAAGGCCATCGTGGTCGGCGGAATGTCGAAGCCGGTGGCGAGATAGGTGAGTTCAGGGCCGTCGCCGTAGTCGACGACGACGTCGGGGCCCATCGCGCGGCCGACGACATCGCCGGCGTGCAGCGTGCTCGGCGTGGCAGTGGTCGGTGCCAGGTTGAGAGCGGCACCGTTGTCGTTGCGGACGGTCAGGGTGCTCTGAGCGGCACCGTCCATGGAGAGCTGGGTGGTACTGCTGGCGGTGTTGTTCTGCCCGGCGACCACCGGGTCACCGGTGGCGGCGTGAGCCGTGGAGGCACCGAGCGCCTCGATGGCGAGGGCGGCTCCTGCCGCGCCGGCCACCAGGGCGCCACCGCGCATCAGTGAGCGGCGAGCGACGGTGCTTTCGGGAACAACGGGTTCGGACATGGGTACTCCTGACCTTCCTTCGGGGCGTGGTGACATGCTGCCAGCAGCCGCCGACAAATGTGGTCAGCGTGGCTGAAACGTGATCGAACGCTGGTTGCGTGCGCCGTCCGCCGCTTGTGGAAAGGCAAAGTCCGCACGGGCCTCGATCGCTGCTGCGCTCGTGGCTCGTGCGGACTTTCGGGTGATCGCCCATTGTCGCCGGTCGGGCTCGCCCAGATCCCTGGATGTGGCGCTACCAGGGATTCCGACAAGCCCAACCGGCGGTGGCTTCAGGACGGAACCGTCACAGATCGAAGTACATCTCGAACTCGTGCGGGTGCGGACGCAGCCGCAGCGCGTCCACGTCGGCCCGCTTCATCTCGATCCAGGTCTCGATCAGGTCGGCGGTGAACACATCGCCGGCGAGCAGGAAGTCGTGGTCGGCCTCCAGCCGGTCCAGCACCTCCGAGAGGGTGCCCGGCACCTGGTTGATCTGGGCGTGCTCGTCCGGGGGCAGCTCGTAGAGGTCCTTGTCGACCGGGGCCGGCGGCTCGATCTTGTTCTGGATGCCGTCCAAGCCGGCCAGCAGGCAGGCGGCGAACGCCAGGTACGGGTTGGACGACGGGTCGGGGCAGCGGAACTCGATGCGCTTGGCCTTCGGGTTCGAGCCGGTC
>NZ_JAPUED010000075.1:0-5857 GCF_027492755.1 Micropruina sp.
GGACTCAGTCGGCGGGGCCGGCAGCGACCTCGGTCAACTCACGCCGCCGCTTCTCCAGATCGAGCAGAGTGGCGAACATGCGGTTGTAGCCGGGCTGGTCGTCGATCGGATTGGTGCGCTGCAGCTTCGACTTCAGGTTCGCGATCGCCCGCGACACGGTGAGCAGGCGCAACTTCGCGACGTACTCGGACGCGTACGCCGGACTGGCCGGACGCAGCAGCGGCTCGGTGGTCAATGCCGCGACGACCGATGACACCGCCGGGTCGGGATTGGCCGCCACCACCGGCTGCGGCCAGTCGCCGCCGGGCGCACCGGCGTCGAGGATGGCGGTGAAGATGGCCCGGTAGGTGGGGTGGGTGAAGTCGTCGGCGCCGACACCGTTCCAGTCGGTCACGAACACCTCGGGTGCCCGCACCATGAGTCGCAGCGTGCCGCGTTCCACCTCGAGCGACCGATCGCGCGGGTTCGGCATCGGCAGCCCCACCAAGGTCGGCTCGTCGGACGGCGGCTCGGCCTGCGGAGGCCGTTCGTGGTGCTGCCGGTCGTGGTTCGCCGACAGCTTGCGGCGTCCGGCCCGGGACACCTCACGCCGGACCTCCTCGACCTCGGCGCCCAGCATCTTGGCGAGCTCGTGCACGTAGCCGTTGACCAGTGAGCCGTCCCGGACGCTGCTGACCAGCGGTGCGGCGGCCCGTAGCGCGGCGAGCCGTCCGTCCACTCGATCAAGGTCGAATCCGGCGATGGTGCTGGCCATCACGTAGCGGTACAGCGGCTCACGGCGTCCGACCAGTTCGCGGACGGCGGCGTCGCCGTGCTGGATGCGCAGATCGCAGGGGTCGAGTCCGCTCGGCTCGATCGCCACATAGGTCTGCGAGATGAAGTGCTGGTCGCCGGAGAACACCTTCAGCGCCGCGGCCTGCCCGGCGGCGTCGCCGTCGAAGGTGAAGATCACCTCGCCGGCCAGCGCGTCCGTGGTGCCGATCAGCCGGGACAGCAGCCTGGCGTGGTCATCACCGAACGCCGTGCCGCAGGACGCCACGGCCGTATCGATACCGGCCAGGTGGGCCGCCATCACATCGGTGTAGCCCTCGACGATCACCGCCTGGTTCTTCTTGGCGATGTTCTGCCGGGCCAGGTCGAGGCCGTAGAGGACGTGCGACTTCTTGTAGACCGGGGTCTCCCGGGTGTTGATGTACTTCGCCGGCATCCGGTCGTCGTCGAACAGCCGCCGGGCGCCGAAGCCCAGCACCGAGCGGCCGGCGTCCCGGATCGGCCACAGCAGCCGGCCCTGGAAGTAGTCCCAGCCGCCCTCGCGGATCAGGCTCGCCTTGACCAGTTCGTCGTCGCTGAACTTGTGCGCCCGCAGATGCTTGGCGAGTTCGCGTCCGCCCATCGGGGCGAAGCCGACGCCGAAGTGCTCGGCGGCGTCCCGGTCGAAGCCGCGCTCGGCCAGGAACTGGCGGCCGGCGACGGCTTCGGGGCCGGTCAGCTGGCCGGCGAAGAACTCGGCGGCCAGCCGGTTCGCCTCCAGGATCCGGGACCGCAGGCCCGGTTCCACCCGGGCGCCACCGCCCCCATCGGTGTAGCGCAACTGGACGCCGACCCGGTCGGCGAGAAACTCGACCGCCTCGACGAAACTGCAGTTGTTGATCGCCTGCACGAAGCCGATCACGTCGCCGCCCACGTTGCAGCCGAAGCAGTAGTAGAAGCCGCGGGCGGGCGTCACCCGGAACGACGGGGTCTTCTCGTCGTGGAAGGGGCACAGCCCGGTCAGCGCTCCCCCGCCTGCCGGACGCAGCGTCACGTAGGAGCCGACGACATCCTCGATCCGGCTGCGCTCACGGACGGTCGCCAGATCCTCCTCGTTGATCAAGCCCGCCACATCCGGCAGTGTACGCAGCGGCACGGACGCCTTGTCGTCATCCCGGGTTCGCCCCCGGGATCTCAGCCCGGGCACTCAGCCCGGCGGTCCGGGGTGGGTGAGATCCCCGCGCTCGCCGGGACGACGCGTACCGCGACGAGCTACTGCGGACGCGGCAGCCGCGCCGGATCCCAGCCGAGCAGCTGGACGGCGGTGTCGAACGCGAACCGGTCGGTCATGCCGCCGACGTAGGCGACCGTGGCGTGCACCAGCCGGTCGGGGTCGTCGGGCGGCTCGGGCAGCCGTCCGGGGTTCTCCAGGTAGAACGACACCAGCGCCTGCAGCACCGCGATCACCGCCGCCGACTGGGCGAGCGACTCCGGCCGGGTGTAGATCCGTTCGTAGTTGAAGCTGCGCAGTTCGGCCAGCGCGGCCGCCACCGGCGCACTCATCCCGATCTCGCCGGTGGCGACCGCGGTGCCGATCACCTCGCGGACGAAGATGCTGAGCTGCTCCCGCCGGGTCGCCCCGGCCACCTCGACCACGGCGTCCGGCACGTCGGCCAGAGCCACGATGCCGGCACCGACGGCGTCCTCGAGGTCGTGCGCGCAGTAGGCGATCCGGTCGGCCCAGCTGACGATCTCGCCCTCCACCGTGGCCGGCGTGGGCCGCGACCAGGAGTGGTTGCGGATGCCGTCCAGGGTTTCCAGGCAGAGGTTGAGCGGGGTGAGCACCACGTCCGCACCCCACGGGCCGTGGTCGTAGCCCTCCGGCAGGAAGGGGTCGAAGGCATCCTCGCTGGCATGCCCACCCGGACCGTGGCCGCAGTCGTGGCCCAGCGCGATCGCCTCGGCGAGTGCCACATTGGCGCCCACGCCGCGGGCGATCGAGGTCGCCACCTGGGCCACCTCGAGGGCGTGGGTGAGCCGGGTGCGCTGGTGGTCGGTGGGATGGACGACCACCTGGGTCTTGCCGGCCAGCCGCCGGAACGCGGTCGAGTGAACGATGCGGTCGCGGTCGCGTTCGAAGCAGGTCCGCTCGGGATCGGGCGCCTCCGGACGCACCCTGTTGCCGGCCCCGTAGGCCAAAGTCGCACCGGGCACGAGCCGTTCAGCCTCCCAGGCTTCGCGCTGCTCGCGCAGGATCGGACGCTGCAAGCCCAGCCGGGCGCCTGGTTCAGCATGGGCTTGTACCACGGCCTCGCCGGGGTGGCCGGACATGGTGGTCGCCCAGGCGATCGCTCGCGGGGTCAGGTCAGCCATGTCCCCATCTTCGCAGTAGGTCACGAGTCGGTAACCATTCGTCGCGACCCGTAGGCAGGTAGAAGTTAGGAAGGTTTACTAACTTCCATGCAGTACCCGATCCGACGCAAGCTGCGGCCCAAAGATGCCCGCCGCAGCAATCGCTCGTTCGTGCTGCAAGCGGTCAACGACAACCCGCCGCTCTCCCGCGCCGACCTGGCCCGTGAGACCGGCTTGACCAAGGTCACCATCTCCGACCTGGTCGCCGAACTCATCGACTCCGGCCTGGTGATCGAGACCGGCACCAGCGAAATGGGCCGCCCCGGGAAGCCGTCCACGCTCTTGGCGCTCAACCCGGCGGGCCGGGACATTCTGGCGATCGACCTCTCCGCTCGCGACCAGGTTCGAGGTGCCGTGCTGTCACTGCGCGGCGAGCCGGTGCTCACCAAGGTCCGCGCGCTCGACGGCGCCACCGGGCAACAAGCACTGGACGCCGCCCGCGCCCTCGCCGCCGAACTGGTCGAAGCCGCCAGCCATCCGATCCTCGGGCTCGGGGTCGGCACCCCGGGAACCGTCGACCCGTCGGGCACCGTGTTGTGGGCGCCCAACCTGCACTGGACCGGCCTGCCGCTGCAGGCCCGGCTGCAGGACGACCTGGGCCTGCCGGTCAAGGTGGAGAACGACGCCAACGTGGCCGCCCTGGCCGAGCGGCGCTTCGCCGGAGCACCCGGCAATCTCGTCCGGATCCAGTTCTCGCGGGGCGTCGGCGCCGGCCTGCTGGTCGGCGGCCGGCTGGTGCACGGCGCGGCCAGCGACGCCGGCGAGATCGGTCACGTCACGATCGGCGAGAACGGCCCGCTGTGCGGGTGCGGGAAGACCGGCTGCCTGGAGGCGTGGGCGTCCGTTCCGGTGTTGCGCACCCAGATGGACGCCGATCCCGGGCGTGCCGACGACATTCTGGCCCGCGCCGGACGCCGGCTCGGGCTGGCGCTGGCGCCCGTGGTCGGCATGCTCGGCCTCCAGCACATCGTGGTCGGCGGGCCGGCGGACGTCGTCACTCCCGCCCTGCTGGACGCCGCACGTTCCTGCATCGTCGAACGCACCCGATCCCAGTTTCGGCCCCAACTCGAACTCGTCGCCAGCTCGCTCGGCGAAGACGCCGTCCTGCTGGGGGCGGGCGCCCTGGTGACGCTCACCGAACTCGGGGTCACCTGACCCGACCAAACACAGCCCGTCAACCCGCACGACCGAAAGGAATGCAATGAACAAGAAGCTGTCGGCGCTCACCCTGGTGACCGCCTCGGCCCTGGCCCTGGGCGCCTGCTCGTCCGGAACGGCCAGCAGTCCGTCCGCCGCCGTGTCGGCCGGACCGCAGAACATCACGCTGTGGCTCGCCGGCGGTGACACCCCGGACGCCCTGCGCGACTACCTGAAGACCACCTACCAGGCGAAGAACGGCGGCACACTCACCATCGAGGAGCAGGCCTGGCCCGATCTGGTCACCAAGCTGACCACCGCGTTGCCGGACGAGAACAACACCCCGGACGTGGTCGAGATCGGCAACACCCAGTCGCCGACCTTCACCAACGTCGGAGCATTCTCGGACATCTCGGATATGTACCCCGAACTGGGCGGTGACAAGCTGCTGCAGTCGTTCGTCGAGGTCGGCAAGGTGGACGGCAAGAACTACACGCTGCCCTACTACTTCGGCTCGCGCTACATGTTCTACCGCAAGGACATCTACTCGGCGGCCGGGGTGAGCGTGCCGAAGACCCTGGACGAGTTCAACGCCACGGTGAAGACGATCACCAGCAAGAACCCGAAGAACATCAAGGACTTCTCCGGCTTCTTCATCGGCGGCCAGGACTGGCGCAACGGCATCTCGTGGGTCTTCGCCAACGGCGGCGAACTGGCCAAGAACGAGGGCGGCCAGTGGACCTCGACACTGTCCGATCCGAACACGATCAAGGGCCTGACCCAGCTGCAGGGCATCTTCGCGGACGCCTCGAAGGCGCCGAAGACCGCCAAGGATCAGTCGCCGTGGCTGTACATCAACGACTCCGACGTGATCAAGGACGACGCCGACAACCCCAAGAAGGTGACCGGCAAGACCAGCCTGGCCGCCGCCACGATCATGGCCCCGGGCTGGGCGCACTGGTCGATCGGTGACCTGAAGAACGACAAGCGGGTCTGGAACGACGACAAATTCGGTGTCTTCGTGCTGCCCGGCAACGACGGCAAGCCAGCTCCGGTGTTCGCCGGTGGTTCGAACATCGGCATCTCGGCCAAGTCGAAGAACCAGGCCGGCTCGCGGGATCTGATGAAGATCATCTTCTCCCCCGAGTACCAGCAGATGCTCGGCAAGAACGGCCTCGGCCCGGCCAACTCCGACTACGTCTCCAGCCTCGGCACCGACCAGTTCGCCAAGGCGCTGATCGAGTCGGCGTCCAACTCGAAGCTGACCCCGGCCGCACCGGGCTGGGCCACGGTCGAGACCTCCGGCAAGCTCGAGGAACTGTTCGCCAAGATCGCCGAGGGTGGCGACGTCACCGCCCTGGCCAAGGAGTACGACGCCCTGCTCACCCCGATGCTGAACGGCAAGTGAGCAACACCGGGGACGGTTCGCTAGTCGGGTGAGCCCGGAGATCCCGGGGAAGCCCGGGATGACGAAGGTCTCACGTCATCCCGGCGGACGCCGGGATCTCCGAACCTCGAACATCGGGGGACGGTTCTTGAAAGTGCGAATTTCGAACGA
>NZ_JAPUED010000075.1:5957-18197 GCF_027492755.1 Micropruina sp.
GAACCGTCCCCCAACGTCCGAATTTCGAACGAAGAAGAACCGTCCCCAAACATGCGAACGGACGCCGGGTCGTCATCCCGGGGCAAGCCGGGATGACGAAAACACGACCAGAGAGGAATCCGATGACAGCCGTGAGCGCACCACCGGACGCCGGGCGCGCGTCGTCCGGGCAACCGCGGCGCCGGCGGTTCAACGTCGCGCCGTACCTGCTGCTGATCCCGGCGATCGCCGCACTGCTGGTCGCCCTGGGCTATCCGCTGGTCTGGCAGTTCGTCACCTCGCTGCAGAAGTTCGGGCTGGCCCAGCAGTTCGGCAAGCCACCGGAGTTCGTCGGGCTGGCCAACTACGTCCAGCTGTTCGGCGATCGGCAGACCTGGGCAGTGGTCGTCCGGTCGATCGTGTTCTGCCTGGCCAACGCGGCGATCACCGTGGTGCTCGGGGTGCTGGTGGCGCTGCTGATGAACGCCGTCGGCAAGGCGACCCGGCTGATCCTGCAGGTCGCGATGCTGCTGGCCTGGGCGATGCCGGTGATCGCCGCGATGACGATCTGGATCTGGGTGTTCGACTGGCGCCGCGGCATCGTCAACTGGGCCCTGACCCAGCTCGGCCTGGACTTCACCAACCACAACTGGCTGGAACAGCCGCTCAGCTTCTACTTCGTCGCCACCGTGATCGTGGTCTGGATGTCGGTGCCGTTCGTCGCCTTCTCGGTCTACGCCGGCCTCACCCAGATCTCCGACGAGGTGATGGAGGCTGCCGCCTTGGACGGCGCGTCCGCCCGGCAGCGATTCTTCGCGATCACGCTGCCGATGATCCGGCCGGTGCTGATGATCGTGGCACTGCTGCAGGTGATCTGGGACCTTCGGGTGTTCGCCCAGATCAAGATGCTGCAGGACGCGGGCGCACCGATCGCCGAGACCGATCTGCTCGGCACCTACATCTACCGGCTGGGTGTCGGCTCGTCCGATTTCGCGATGGCATCGGCGCTGTCGATCTTCGTGCTGCTGCTGACCGTCGCACTCAGCTTCTTCTACGTGATGCACCTGATGAAGGAGGACCAGTGAGCAGCGTCGCGCTCCCCCGCCGCCGGCGGATCCGGCCGGCCCGGGTGATCACCACCGTGGTCGCCCTGCTGGTCGCCCTGATCTGGGTCTTCCCGGTCTACTGGATGCTGAACTCGTCGCTGCTGCCCAATACGGTGCTGACCTCGACCACGCCGCAGTTCCTGCCCTGGGGCGGGTCGCTGGCGAACTTCGCCGCCATCTTCACCCAGGGCACGTTCTGGCCGGCGCTGGGCATGAGCGTCGCGATCACCCTGACGACCGTGGTGTTCTGCCTGCTCTTCGCGTTCCTCGCAGCGCTGGCGATCAGCCGGTTCCGGTTCCGCGGCCGGGCCTCGTTCGTGCTGGCCGTGCTGTTCATCCAGATGCTGCCGGCCGAAGGGCTGTTCATCGCGCAGTACAAGCTGATGGCCTCGCTGAACCTGCTGAACAACGTGCTCGGGGTATCAATCCTGTACATCGCCGCCGTGGTGCCGTTCACCATCTGGATGCTGCGCGGCTTCGTCGCCGGCGTCCCGATCGAACTGGAAGAGGCGGCGATGGTCGACGGGCTGTCCCGCACCCAGGCCTTCTTCCGGATCACCTTCCCGCTGCTCGCACCCGGACTCGTGGCCTCCGGGGTGTACGCGTTCCTGCAGGCCTGGAACGAGTTCACCGTCGCGCTGGTGATCCTGCAGGCCCAGGAGTACCAGACCCTGCCGCTGTGGCTGCGCGGCTTCGTCCAGGCCAGCGCCACCCGGGAGACCGACTGGGGTCAGGTGATGGCCGCGTCCACCCTGGTCGCGGTGCCGGTGATCGTCTTCTTCCTGATCGTGCAGGGCAAGCTCACCTCCGGCCTGGTGGCCGGCTCGGTCAAGGGCTGAGGTGGACGGCCAGCTGCGCCGGGCGGTCAACGCCACCCTGATGCCCGGCTTTCCCGGCCCGGACCTGCCCGGGTGGTTGTCAGCGGAGTTGGCGGACGGCCTGGGCGCCGTCTGCCTGTTCGGCAGCAATATCGTCGCTCCTGGTCAAGTCCGAGGGTTGACCAAGGCCATCCATGCCGCCAATCCGGACGCCGTGGTCGCCACCGACGAAGAGGGCGGCGACGTCACCCGGCTGCATCACCGTGACGGCTCGCCCGCGCCGTCGATGGCCTATCTCGGACACCGCGACGACCTGGCCCTCACCCACAGCGTCGCCGCCGGCATCGGCGCCGAGCTGCGGGCGGCGGGCATCGACCTGAACCTGGCCCCGGTCGCCGACGTCAACGCGAACCCGCGCAACCCGGTGATCGGGGTGCGCAGCTTCGGAGCCGACGCCGACCTGGTGGCGCGCCACGTCGCGGCCTACGTTGAGGGGCTGCAGTCGGCCGGGGTGGGTGCGGTCGCCAAGCACTTCCCGGGGCACGGCGACACCGGCACCGACTCACACCTCGGCCTGCCCGCCATCGCTGTGGACGCCGCCACGCTCGGCGTCCGGGAGTTGCCGCCGTTCGCCGCCGCCGTCACCGCCCGGACTGTGGCGGTGATGACCTCGCACATTCTGGTGCCGGCGCTCGATCCACGCCGTCCGGCCACCTTCAGCCCAGCAGTGCTCGGCGAGCTACGCAGCCGCGGCTTCACCGGCGCGATCGTCAGCGATGCCCTCGACATGGCCGGGGCCAGCGCTGACAGGGGCATTCCCGAAGCCGCCGTGCTGGCGCTGGCGGCCGGCGTCGACCTGCTCTGCCTGGGCAGCGAAAGCACCGCCGAACTGCTGGACGCCGTCCGCCGCCACATCCTGGGCGCGGTCGCCCAGAGACGCCTGGCGCCGTCGCGCGTGCTGAATGCCGCCGGCCGGGTGCACACCATGTCGTCCGAGCTGGCCCGGCTGCGCGGGGTAGCCGTCGATCCGCCGTCCGAACCAGTCGCCGTCGATCCGTCGGGATTCCTGCTTCGTGCCCCGATCGAGCCGGTGGTCGCGCCTGTCCTGCTCAGGCTCGCGTCGCCGGCCAGCATCGCCGCCGGCGAAACCCCGTGGGGCGTCGGCGACCACCTGGCCGGCGACCTGACGGCACGCCTACCGGGCGCCACGACGCTGACCGTGGCCGACCTGGACGCCCTCGCCGACGTGCTGCGCCGCTACGGGCAGCGGCCGCTGATCGTCCAGGGCCGGGACCTGAACAGGGTCGAGTTCCTGCAGACGGCGTGCGCCACGGTGCTGCGGCAGCGCCCTGACGCGCTCCTCGTCGAACTCGGCTGGCCCGACCACACCGGCCCGGTCCGTCTCGACGTGGTCACCTTCGGCAGCAGCCGGGGTGCGGCGATCGGCCTGATCCAGCTGCTCGCCGAAGGAGCCCGATGATTCCGCTGCTTCCCGCGCCGAGCCTCGGCATCGACATCGGAGGCAGCAAGACCCAGGCCGTCCTGCTCGACGAACAGGCCCGGATCGTCGCCGACCACGTCCGGCCCACCGAAATGGGCAGCGACGGTGTGATCGCCACCGCGCTTGCCGCCGCCCGGGGCTGCGTCCAGCTGGCCGGTATCGGATTCGGCGATCTCCGAGGGGTCGGCGTCGGGATCCCGGGTCGGGTCGACCACCCCACCGGAGTGGTGCATACCGCGGTCAATCTGGGCCTCGGACGGCTGCCGCTGGGCGAACGGCTGGGCGAGCTGATCGGCGTCGAGGTTCGGGTCGACAACGACGTGAAGGCCACTTTGCTGGGTGTCGCCCATCGGCTGGACGCGCACGACGCCGACCTCAGCTACGTCAACTTCGGCACCGGAGTCGCGGCGGCGACGTTGGCCGGCGGACGGCTGGTGCGCGGCTCGGACAACCTGGCCGGCGAGATCGGTCACATACCGGTACGGCCCGGTGTCGGACGCTGCGCCTGCGGGCAGGACGGCTGCATCGAGGTGCTCGCCGGCGGTGCCCAGATCACCCGGCGGCTGTCCCGGCTGACGCCCGCGGCGAGTCTCAGCACGTTGATGGCCGCAGCTTCCGACGGCCATCGGGAGGCGGCCGCGGTGGCCGACCTGGCCGCGTCCGGGATAGCGGACGCGGTGCAGCTGGTGGTGCTGGCACAGGGGTCCGACCGGGTGGTCATCGGCGGGGGCGTGATCCAGACCGCGCCGGAACTGGCCGATCTGGCCCGTCAGCTGCTTGTTGGGCGGGCGAGAGGCTCGGCGTTCCTCGCCTCACTCGACCTTCCCGGACGCCTTGTCGTTGCGCCCCCCGAGCAGCCGCTGGCCGCCGTCGGTGCCGCCCTGCTGGTGAGGTGCTGATCATCGTTGGTCAACCAGCGAGAAGCCACATTGGTCATCCCGGGCTCTCAGGCGGAAGAGATCCCGGAGCAAGTCCAGGATGACGATCGAAGGGCTTTGATCAGCGCAGCCTCAGGTGGTCGATACGGTGCCCCGCTTACTGAGCCTCCTGAGCCACCCGGTCGACGCCGCGTCCAGCCGACGGATCCGGTTCGGTCCCCGTGTGCCGACCGAACCCGTCACCGGCGCCTGTCATCATGGAAGCGTCACGACGCGGAAGGCAGCAATGACTCAAAGTCCTGATCCACAGAACCCCTACCAGCCTCAGTACCAGCCGCAGGGTGAACCGCAACAACCGTACGGCGCGGCTCAGCCCAGCGCTCCCGCCGAGTGGAGCCCGCAGACCGGCGGCCAGCAGGGCGGCTATCCCTCGGGTCAGCAGGCCGGCTACGGCGCGGGTGCGCAGCCCGGCGGCTGGGGTCAGCAAGGCGACTACGGCGCGGGTGCGCAGCCCGGCGACGGCTGGGGACAGCAGGGCGGCTACGGCAGTGCGCAGCCCGGCGGCGGCTGGGGACAGCAGCCTGGATATCCGGCTGGGCAGCCTGGGTACCCGCCCGTGCAACAGGGCTACCCACAGGCACCGGGCGCGATGCCCTACGGACAGCAGCCCCAGCAGCGCTCACCTCTGCTGGGCATGATCGCGCTCGGCGGCGTCGTGGTGTGTGGCGTGGTGCTCTGCTGGCTGATGTGGCGGATGGGCGCCCTGGTCGGGCCGCTCGCGGCGTCCTCCGGCGGCACCATGACGCAGGATCAGATGACCCAGGAGCTGCTCGACCAGCTCGGTTCCGGCGGGCTTCTGGCACTCAACGTGGCAGGCTACGGCGGCACCGCTGCCTGGATCACCGGTATCGTCGCCGCCGCTACCCGCCGCGGCCGGTCCTACGGCGTGTGGGCGATCATCCTGGGCGTCCTCGCGCCGATCATCGCCATCGTGATGATGGTCGCCGCGATGATGCCGTACATCGGCTGACCAGTAAGGGTTCAGCCGCCGGAGACGTCGGATTCGGCGTCGGCGATGTCGGCGTCGCCCAGGCACTGCGAGTCCAGCCAGCCGTAGGGCAGCACCACCCTCTCGCGGGCCGAGCCCTGGCGTCCGCGCGGTGAGCCCAGCTCGGCGCTCGGGAACTCCTGGTCCGGGTCGAGTTGTTCGAGCAGGCCGGACAGTTCAGCCAGGCTCGACACCATGGCCAGGCCGCGGCGCAGCTCGGAGCCGACCGGGAATCCTTTGAAGTACCAGGCCATGTGCTTGCGCAGGTCGCGCATGCCGTGGGTTTCGCCGTCCAGCCCGGCGAGCAGTTCGGCGTGCCGATAGACCATCGTGGCCACCTCGCCCAGGTTCGGCAGCGGCGGGGCGGGCTCGCCGGCGAAGGCCGCGGCCAGGTCACGGAACAACCACGGACGGCCCAGGCAGCCGCGTCCGATCACCACGCCGGCGCAACCGGTGCGTTCCATCATCGCCAGGGCGTCCGGGGCCTCCCAGATGTCGCCGTTGCCCAGCACCGGAATGCTGGTGGACGCGACCAGTTCCGCGATCCGCTCCCAATCGGCGTAGCCGCCGTAGGACTGCTTGACCGTGCGGGCGTGCAAGGCGATCGCGGCGCAGCCGGCTTCGGCGGCGATCCGGCCGGCGTCCAGGAAGGTCTCGTGGTCGGCGTCGATGCCGATCCGGGTCTTCATGGTGACCGGGACGCCGTACGGCTCGGCCGCTTTCACCGTGGCGGTCAGGATCGCGGCCAGCCGGTCACGTTTCCAGGGCAACGCTCCCCCGCCGCCGCGCCGGGTGACCTTGGGCACCGGACAGCCGAAGTTCAGGTCGACGTGGTTGACCCCGAACTCGTCGCACAGAATGGTGGTCGCCTTTGCCATCACGTCCGGGTCAACCCCGTAGAGCTGCACCGAACGGGTGGTCTCGCCGGGATCGAAGCGCAGCATCGAGAAGGTCCGCGGAATGCGTTCGACGATGCCGCGCGAGGTGATCATCTCGCAGACGTACAGCCCGGCACCCTGCTCACGGCACAGCTGCCGGTAGGCGGCATTGGTGATGCCGGCCATCGGCGCCAGCACCACCGGCGGATCGACCTGGACGGCCCCCAGCCGCAACGGCGCCGGGCGCAAAGAGGTCTGCTGCAACGCGGGCATCCGCCAACCCTAACCTCGCCCCTCCCGCTCGCCCAACACGACCACCGCCGTTGAGCCTGCCGCCCGCCCTCCGCAGGCCGACGGGTGACCACGGGGACGGTTCTCCCGGTCACCGGGACGGTTCCCCTGGACACCGGCGACGGTTCTGCCGGCCACCAGCACCTCATCCACACGCCGAGTTCCCGGTCTCGACAAGCTCGACCAACGGTGATCGGGACGGCGACGAAACTCACGAATCGGCGCGGCCGACCTCTTCCGAGATCCGATAGCGGACGAACGCCGGAATCGCGACGGCGGCGATCACCACACCCACGATGACCAGCACACCGCCCAGCGTTGTGGTGGCGGCAGTCCCGATTCCTTCGGCGGCCCAGCCGTGCAGCACGTCGGCGATCCGCGGCCCGCCGGCGACCACGACGATGAACACACCTTGCAGGCGTCCTCGGACGGCATCGTCGGCCGCGGTCAGCAGCATCGACTGACGGAACGCGGCGGAGGCCATGTCGGCAGCCCCACCGAATGCCAGCGCGGCGACCGCGACGGTGAGCATCGCGGTCGGCAGCGACGGCGCGAACCAGACCGCCACCCCGGTGACCACCACCGCGACACCCCAGCCGATCACGCTCCAGATCACGGCCAGGCCCTGACGGTCGACCCGGGAGACCCAGCCCGACAGCACACCGCCCAGTACCGCGCCCGCCGGCATCGCCGCGAAGAGCAGGGCGAACGCGAGTCCGCCTGCCGGAGGGCCACCGAAGCTCTCGTGCGCGATCTGCGGGAACAGCGCGCGCGGCATGCCGAAGACCATCGCGATGCCGTCCACCAGGAACGAGGTGAGCAGGATCGGGTGACCCAGCAGGTAGCGGAGCCCGCCCAGCACCGAACGCAGGCCCGGCGTCCCCTTGCGTTCGAGAACGGGCAGCTTCGGCAGTTTGATCACCGCCCACAGCGTCGCCAGCAGGCAGATGGTGTCGATCAGGTAGAGCAGCGGGAACCCGAATACCGGGATCAGCGCGCCGCCGACCAGCGGACCGGCGATGGCGCCCGCGCTCATCACCGTCATGTTCAGCGAGTTGGCGGCCGGCAACTGGTCGAGCGGGATCAGCGCGGGCAGCACCGCCGTCCGGGTCGGCTGGTTGACCGCGAAGCAAGCCTGCTGGACGGCGTACACGATCAGCAGCAACCAGACATTGCCCAGGCCCGCCTCGGCCTGAAGCCAGAACAGGCCGCTGGTCAGGATCAAGCCGAACGTGGTGACGATCAGCAGGCTGCGCCGGTCGAAATGGTCGGCCAGCGCGCCACCCCACAGCCCGAACACGATCAGTGGCACCAGCCCGAACAGCCCGGTCAAACCGACCATCGCCGAGCTTCCGGTGAGGCTGTAGATCTGCGCGGGGACAGCGACCACAGTGAGCTGCGCGCCGATCACCGTGACGATGTTGGCCACCCAGAGCCGGCGGAAGTCCGGCGTCTGCAGTGGCCGGACGTCCGCCAGGAAGGCCCGCATTCGTTCACGCACCCAAGTACCCAACCACCGGCGTTCCCGCTGGTCGGGCCGGTCTCGACCCGCGACCCCGAGAACCCGCCTGGATCCGCGCCCCTTACCGCGGATCAGTCTGATATCGACCCCAGAGTGAGCCCGCCGACCGGCACCAGTCTGCTTGCGACTGGCGGCCGACGGGTCGACTCTGGGGTCGATATCAGAGCAAACCTCGACAAGGGTCGGCAGGCGAGGGACGCTGGAGGATGAGCACCGAGCGGGCACGGGTGGCGGAGGCTTTCCTGGCCACACCGCGCGAAGCCTTCCTGCCGCCCGAGCTGCGTCACCGCGCCGCGGTCGACGCGCCGTTACCGATCGGACACGGCGCCACCAACTCCCAGCCCTGGACGGTGCGGTTCATGCTGGAGCGCCTGCAGGTACCCGCCGGCGCACGAGTGCTGGACGTCGGCAGCGGCTCAGGCTGGACCACCGCGCTACTCGCCAGACTGACCGGACCGAGGGGTTCGGTGGTGGGCGTCGAAGTGGTGCCGGAGTTGGTCGAGCTGGGCCGGGCGAACCTCGCCCGCTTCGAGTTGCCGGGTGTCCGGATCGAAGCCGCTGCGCCCGGTGTTCTCGGTCTTCCTGATCTCGGGCCGTTCGATCGCATCCTGGTGTCCGCCGACGCCGGCGCAGTTCCCGCGGAACTGGAGCACCAGCTCGCCATCGGCGGCCGGATGGTACTGCCGGCCGCAGGCGTGATGTGGACGGTCGTCCGTGACAAGGACGGTTGGGTGCGAGAGCCCGATCACGAGCACCGGTTCACCTTCGTGCCCCTGGTGTGAGGAGGGTCTCGATAAGCCACCAATAGGGGTTTTGCCACCGGTTGGGTTCGCCTCGCCCGCCGGTTGAGCTTGTCGAAACCCCTGGTCAGCGCCACCTGAGGTCTCGACAAGCTCGACCAACGAGAGTCCGATCTCGACCCGCGATCGTCAGCTCAGGCTGATGTCGCCCGTGCCGGTGCGGGCGGTGATCTCGATGTGGTCCTGGCCCTCGACCGGCTCACCGCGTCCGCCGATCCGGCTGGTGACATCGCCGAGCGGGCTGCTCAGGTCCTGCCACACCGGCACGCCGGACGGCACGGTGACGATGATGTCGCCGGCACCCGTCCTGGCCTGCCAGCGGCCGCCCGCCACATGCGCGCTGACGTCGCCAGCGCCGGTGCTCACCTCGGTCGTGCCAAGGCACGAGTCGAGTCGGACGTCGCCGCCGCCGGTGGTCACGGTGACGTCACCCTCGGTGCGTCCGACGTGGATGTCACCGCCGCCGGTCTTGATCGCACCGGAGGCGATCGCGCCGACGTGCACGTCGCCGCCGCCGCTGTGCACGCGTCCCTCTCCGAGGCTGTCGATGCTGATCTCGCCGCCGCCGGTGTCGAGGTTGCCCTGGGTGGCCCGGTTGGCGCGGATGTCGCCGCCACCGGTGTGCACGACTACGTCACCGGCGTCGTCGAAGCGGACGTCGCCGCCGCCGGTACGAGCCCGCAGCTCACCGCAGCGGCCGTCGATCACGATGTCCCCGCCACCGACCTTCAGCTCCAGATCGGCACCCTCGGGCACCACGACGTCCAGCCGGATCGGGACGGAACCACCCGCCCCGAGGCTGAAGCCGCCGATCTGGAACGAGAACCCGAAGCTCGATCCGTCGGTCGCCTTCAGGACCGGGATGACGAGCGAGATGTCGCGCCCCTCAGTGTCGACCTTGACCTCGCTGAGGTCGACCGGAGCGTTCGCGGTCAGGGTGACCGTGGTCTGCCCGGGCGCGCCGGTGTGCTGAACGAAGATGTCGGCGTGGTGCGCCTGCAGCCGCAGCCTGGGCAGTTCGTCGGTGCCGAACTCCCAGGTGTGCCGAGTGGTGGTGCTGGTGTTCACGGTTCCTCCTCAGGCCCAGCCGGTGATCCGGCGGGACGAGTTGCGATGGTCGGTTCGTGGGGCCTGGGCGGCACGCCGGACGGCCTGCACGATCCAGGTGTTGAGTGACTGTTCCGCCGCCTGGGCGAGGCCCTCGGCGCGTCGTTTGAGCTGTTCCGGCAACCGGACGGTGACCCGGGCGGTGCCCTCGTCGTCCGCACCCACGAGGGGCTCGGACGCCGTCGGCTCGGCCGCCGCGGCCGCCTGCTCCTGCACATGCAGGACGGGCTCGCGGCCGTCCATCCGCACGGTGACGACCGCCGTTCCCAGCTCGCCGGTCAGCTGCGCGGCGGCGTCGGCGAGTAGCTGGGTCATCGCCAGGCGCAGCGCCGGCTCGACCGCCACCGCCACCCTGGTGGTGATCTCCTTGGTGGCGTCGTCGGCGAGCGCCGTCGCCTTCTCCAGGTCGACGGCGACTGCCGCCAGATAAGGATTGAGGTCCATGACGCCATCATGACGTCTCAATGGCGTCATTTCAAGAGCGACTGCCACAATGGTGCGTCATGTTGACGTCAGACTGACGTCGACGCTTGTCGTCAGGTTGTCGTCCGTGGTTTCTGCTCGCGGGGCACGGTTCACCCGCGGCGTCCGCCCACTAGGCTGCGCGACATGAGCTTCGTCGTGCACTTCGTGGCTGCCGCTACCGCCGCCTTGCCTGATCCGCTCGAGGCGGACCAGGACGCACCGCACCCGCCCGCCGAGCTGACCTCGGAGGAAATCGCGACCTGGGATCGGCTGCATGCCCAGTTGGTGGAGTTGCTGCCCGCGGGCTCGCACGACATCACCCAGAACCACTTCTCACGCCAACTCGTGCATGACCGGTCAGGGCTGCTGGTGAGCTGGACGCATGGCGACTATGAGGCATCCCTGCCGTTCTGGTCGGTGAACGCCTCCCCCGAGACCTTCGGCGTGCTGGTCCGGGTCACCGAGGCGATCGAATCCGCCACCGGATTGGTCGGCGTCGACGAGATCAGCCATGCCCGGTTCCTCGATCATCGTGAGGACGTGAAGGCCTCCTTCGAGGCCATCGCGGACGGCTTCGAGGAGGCGATGGACAGCCAGACGGTGCTCGGCTGGCTGCGCAACCTGTTCCACAAGCGACACTGAACGAGCTGGTCTCGCTGGTCGAGCCCCCGCCCCGCCGGTGGAGCTTGTCGAGCCCCTGCCGCGATTCGCCGGCTCGACTCGTCCAGACATGAGGAGAGCCGGGTCCTGAACGCTCTATGTGCGCCTCAGACCCGGCTCGATCCTTGTCTTCACCGTTCGACAGGTTCCCCCGTCGTTCTCGCGTCCCCCCGAATCGCGATTCCGACCCTGTCTCCTGGCGGCTGTGCCCCCCGACACAGGTAGAACTCTGCCGGAGAGGCCTCAACGCAACATCGGCGGAACCTCAAGAAATGCGCAAGATCCGGTGACGACCTTCTCAATCCGAACGGTTCCCGATCTGGTTCGAGGAACCGTCACCGGTGACCAAGAGAACCGTCCCCGGTGACCGCCGGTGACCAAAGGAACGGTCCCCGGTGACCGAAAGGACCGTCCCGCTTGTGTCAGCAGCCGATCAGCCGCTGCGCCAGGTAGCCGTGCACCTGGTCGATCGCGACTCGCTCCTGGGTCATGGTGTCCCGCTCGCGGATGGTGACCGCCTGGTCATCCAGGGTGTCGAAGTCGACGGTGATGCAGAACGGGGTGCCGATCTCGTCCTGACGGCGGTAGCGGCGCCCGATCGCCTGAGCGTCGTCGAACTCGATGTTCCAGTAGCGGCGCAGCGAAGCGGCGAGGTCGCGGGCGGCCGGTGAGAGCCGCTCGTTGCGGGACAGCGGCAGCACCGCCACCTTGACCGGCGCCAGCCGCGGATCGAGCTTGAGCACCACTCGGGTGTCCACGCCGCCCTTGGTGTTGGGCGCCTGATCCTCGGTGTACGACTCGGCCAGGAACGCCATCAGCGACCGGGTCAGACCGGCGGCCGGCTCGATCACGTACGGCGTGTACCGCTCGCCCTTGGCCTGGTCGAAGTAGGACAGGTCGGTGCCTGAGTGCTTCGAGTGGGTGCCGAGGTCGAAGTCGGTTCGGTTGGCGATGCCCTCGAGCTCGCCCCAGCCGTCGCCGCCGGCGAAGCCGAAGTTGTACTCGATGTCGACGGTCCGCTTGGAGTAGTGCGACAGCTTCTCCTGCGGGTGCTCGAAGAGCCGCAGGTTGTCCCGGCTGATGCCGAGGTCGACGTACCAGTCGGTGCGGGTGTCGATCCAGTGCTGGTGCCACTCCTCGTCGGTGCCCGGCTCGACGAAGAACTCCATCTCCATCTGCTCGAACTC
>NZ_JAPUED010000076.1 GCF_027492755.1 Micropruina sp.
GCCCTGGAGTCTGGTGACAGCGACTTCGAGGGCAAGACGATCACTATCGTCGGCGACCTGCTGCACAGCCGGGTGGTCCGTTCCAACGTGCTGCTGCAGCGCACCCTGGGCTCGAAGGTGATCCTGGTCGCGCCCCCGACACTGCTGCCGACCGGGGTCGACCAGTGGGGTTGCGAGGTGACCGACGACTTCGACGCGGCGCTCGAGGCGTCCGATGTGGTGATGATGCTGCGGGTGCAGCGGGAACGGATGCACGGCGGCTTCTTCCCCACGGCGAGGGAGTACACCGAGTTGTACGGGCTCACCCCCGAGCGGTTGGCCCGGCTGCGACCGGGCGCGGCGATCTGTCACCCGGGCCCGATGAACCGCGGTCTGGAGATCTCGTCCGAGGCGGCCGACGCCGCCAACTCGCTGATCCTCGACCAGGTCACCGCGGGCGTGTCGGTGAGAATGAGCGTGCTGTACCACCTGCTGGGAGGAAGCCCCGAATGAGAGACCTGCTGATCACCGGCGCCGCCCTGGCCGACGGCACGACCGGTGACCTGGGTGTGCGTGACGGGGTGTTCGTGCCGGCCGCCGACGTGACCGACGCCGAGCGGATCGACGCCGACGGACTGCTCGCGCTGCCCGGCCTGGTCGATTCGCACACCCATCTGCGTGAGCCCGGACGCGAGGACGCCGAGACGATCGCCACCGGCACCTTGGCCGCTGCTCGCGGCGGCTATACCGCCGTCCATGCCATGGCGAACCTGGATCCGGTGACCGATTCGGCCGAGGCCGCCGAGTACCTGAAGGCGCTGGCCGGACGCACCGCGAGCGCCGAGGTGATCGTGGTCGGCTCGGTGACCAAGAACCTGGCTGGCGAGGAACTGTCCGAGATGGGGCTGATGAACCGCTCGGCGGCCGGCGTCCGGATGTTCTCCGACGACGGCAAATGCGTGATGGACTCGCTGGTGATGCGCCGGGCGCTCACCTATGCGAAGACCTTCGACGGGGTGATCGCCCAGCACGCCCAGGACACCCGGCTGGCCGGCACCGGAGCCTGCTGCCACGAGTCCGAGATCTCCGGACGGCTGGGCCTGCCCGGCTGGCCCGCGCAGGCCGAGTCGGCGATCATCGCCCGCGACGTCGAGCTGGCGCAACTCGCCGGCGGACGGCTGCACGTCTGCCACGTCTCCACCGCCGAGGGCGTCGAGGTGATCCGCTGGGCGAAGGCGCGCGGGGTGAATGTCACCGCCGAGGTGACCCCGCACCACCTGTACCTGGCCACCCGCGAGGTGGAGAGCTACGACACCACCTTCAAGGTGAACCCGCCGCTGCGCACCGACGAGCACATCGAGGCGGTCCGCGAGGCGCTGGCCGACGGCACCATCGACATGGTCGGCACCGACCACGCCCCGCACGCCCGGCAGGACAAGGACCACCCCTTCGACATCGCCCTGCCCGGCATGCTCGGCCTGGAGCAGTCGCTGGCGGTGGTGCTCGAGGTGATGATCAACACCGGACGCCTCGACTGGCCCACCCTGGTCGAACGGATGTCCTACGCGCCGGCCCGGCTGTCGCGGACGGCGGCCCAGGGCCGTCCGATCGCCGTCGGTGAGCCCGCCAACCTGGTGCTGATCGACCCGTCGGCTCGCGCCGTCGTCGACCGGGACGCTTCGGCGTCCAAATCGCGCAACAACCCCTACCACGGCCGCGACCTGCCCGACCCGGTGGTCGCCACCGTCTGGGCCGGACGCCTCACCTACCGCCCATAAGGAACCCGGTCAGTGGCTGAAGGGACGACGGGAGGACCGGACATCGAATCTGTTCTCCGCGCGTCCCACTCCGGTCTCACGGTGGCTTTTGTCGTGGACGTCCGCAAGTCAGCCGCAAAGCAGAGCCTCTGGCGACGGTATGGGAGTCAGAACCCTCGCACGCTCAGGAAGACCGCCCGCGAGCTCGCCAAGATCCCAAAGCCGCTCGTCAACAAGGCCGTCCGTCACCGTCAGGCAGTAATCAGGGCCATCCTGGTTGCTGACCGCCAGCGCCTATTCGGCGTCGGGTCGATCGTCTCGGGCGGGCTGCCTGGACTGGGAAGACGTTGATTCGTCCTTCAGCTGCAACGGGGTGTTCCAGCCGAAAGACCGCGCAAGATTTTCGTTATACACTTTCCCTGTGGTGAGCGAGGAACAAATCCAGAAGTGGGCCGATGAGGCCGAGGCTGGCTACGACGTTGCCGACCTGAAGCGTCGCGGGCGCGGGCGCCCCGGTCGTGGGGCCGAGCCGATGCAGGTGGTCGCAGTGCGGCTCACAACTGAAGAGTTGAAGGCCCTGGACGATGCCGCCGCCCGGCACCAGCTGAGCCGTTCGGAGGCGATCAGAGCCGCGCTAAGCCACTACGCAGCGTGAAAGTCCATTCCGGTGCGCTCAAGCACGGCGTGCCGGCCGACGATGCCGTTCAGGCCGCCGAGTGGCCGTTGTGGGTCGAGCCGTTGGACGACGAAGAGCCGCGGCGCGAGTTGCGTCTCGGCTTCGACACCCACGCACGCCTGCTGGAGACAGTGGTGCTCATCTTCGAGAGTGGAGACGAACTGGTCATCCATGCCATGCCCGCCCGCAGGCAGTACTGGGAACTCCTCCCCTAGGAGAACAGGTTTCGCACCTCGTCGTAGCGGGCAAGCAGCGCCGGGATCTGGGCGCGGATCGCACGGTAGGCGGCGACATCGTCCGGGTCGGGGATCAGTTCGTCCGAACCGGCATCGGGGTCGGCACCCAGCATGATGAGCGCCTCGCGCAGGGAGGCCGCCTCGCCCAATCCGTACAGGGCGAGGGCGGCCGCGCCCAGCGCGGTGCCGTCCGCGCCGTCGGTGACCACCAAAGGGCGGCCCAGCGCGGCAGCCAGGATCTCGCGCCAGACCGGCGAGCGGAACACGCCGCCGGTGGCCCGGATCTGCCGGATCGGGCTCACCCGGTCGAGCTCGTCGACCACCGTCGAGAGCATCAGCGCGACCCCTTCGACGGCGGCGCGGACGAAGTGTTCCCGTCCGTGGCTACGCCGAACGCCGAGGAAGGCGCCGGGGATGGTCGGGTTCCACAGTGGCGCCCGCTCGGCCATCAGGAACGGCAGCGCGATCAGGCCCTCAGCGCCGATCGGAATGTTGCGGGCCAGGTCGAGCAGCATGCCGTCCGGGTTGCCGCCGGGCTCGGCCGCGAAGTCGACGCCGAACACGTCACCGCCCCAGCGGACCACGATGCCGCCGTTGCTGATCGCGCCGCCGATCACCCAGGCGTCGTCGGCCAGGTTGTAGCAGAACAGCTTGCCGGCATCGTCGACGTAGGGCCGGTCGGTGACCATCCGCACCGCCCCGGAGGTGCCGAGCGACAACCCGACCACGCCCGGTTCCAGCGCCCCCACTCCCAGGTTGCCCAGCGGCCCATCGCCGGCGCCCAGCACCACCCGGACGCCGTCCGGCAGCCCGAGCTCGGCGAGTAGCTCGGCCCGCACCGGCAACGCGTCGGTGGTGGGACGCACCGGCGGCAGCTGCTCACGCCGGACCCCGGCGACCTCCAGCGCCTCGGGGTTCCAGTCCTTGGTGTGCACGTCGAGCAGGCCGGTCCCGGACGCGTGCGACACCTCGGTGACCAGCTCCCCGGTCAGCTGCAGCAGGATGTAGTCCTTCAGCCCCACCCACCAGTGCACGGACGCCGCCGTCGCCGGATCCTCCTCGGCGAACCACATCAGCTTGGTCAGGTGCGACATCGAGTGGATCGGGGTGCCGGAGGTCCGATGCAGACGGCGGCCGAGCTCGGTGCCCCGCAATCGCATCGCCTGCTCCGCCGCGCGCGAGTCGGCCCAGGTCAGTAGCGGGGTGATCGGACGGCGCTCGGCGTCCAGTCCGATCAGGCCGTGCAGCGCCGTGGACACCCCGATGCCGATCACCGGCGCCGCGCCGCACGCCTCGGCGATCTCGGCCAGGCCCTCGCGCAGGGCCCGCCACATCACCTCGGGTTCCTGCTCCTCCCAGCCCGGACGGGGCTGCCGCAGCGGGTACTCGTTGTCGGCGCTGGCCCGCCAGCCGCCACCCAGCGCGAACGCGGAGACCTTCGCCGCCGTGGTGCCGACGTCGAGGCCGATCACCACCCGAGCGTCGTTGGGTGCCTGCGTCATCTCAGCCCTCCATTCTCGTGGCGAGAGCCAGAATGCTGGCTCGGGAATCGCGATCGGTGATCTCCAGGAACTCGCACACCTTGCGCACCGCGTCCTCCAAGCTGCCCTCGCCGAGCGGGTGCACGGTGGCGGCGCGAGCGTCGTTGAACGGCGCACCGAGGCCGCGCAGATGCAGTATCCAGGCGGCGACAGCACGCTCGGCACCGAGCGGGCTGTTGCCCGCCTTGCGGTCCGCGACCAGCGCCGGCACGATCCGGACCGGCAGCTTCTGGGAGCCGTCGGCCGCGATCCGGCTCAGCTGGTCCCGCATCCGCGGGTTGCCGAACCGCTCCAGCAGTGCCGCCCGGTAGTCGCTGACGACGTCGTCATCCAGCGAGAGTTGCCGTTGCGCGACATCCCACCACTCATCCACCCAGCCCCGCACGATCGGGTCGGCGATCGCGTCCGCCACCGTCTGGTGGCCCCTGATCGTCGCGGCGTAGGCCATCAGCGAATGCGCCCCGTTGAGCAGCCACAGCTTCCGCAGTTCGTGCGGGACGACGTCGTCGGTGATCACCGCACCGGCGCTCTCCCAGTTGGGATGCGGGCCACGGAACTCACCGGCCATCACCCATTCGCTGAACGGTTCGGTGGCGACGGCGGCAAGATCGTCGACACCCCGCTCGTCCAGCACGGCCTGCCGGACGGCGTCCGAGGCGCGCGGGGTGATCCGGTCGACCATCGTGGTGATGAAGCCGACCTCGGTGTCGAGATAGCTGAGCAGGTCGGGTGCGGCGCTGACGGCCATATCGTCGAGCACGACCGACAGCACCGTGCCGTTGTCGGGCAGGTTGTCGCAGCTGATCAGGGTGATCGGCCCGGCACCGGCCCGGCGGCGTTCGATCAGGCCGGCCACCAGCTTGCCGGGACCGGTCCGGACGACGTGCAGGTTGCCGGCCGCGATCGCGGCGACATCGGACGCCACGTCGGGGTTCTCCAGGTCGAGCCGGCCCAGTTCGTTGCGGTGGTACCCGGCCTCGGTGATCGTGAGGGTGACCACCGTCACCTGAGGGTCGGCCAGGTAGGTCAGCAGCGCGTCGACGTCCGTGCCGCTGTGCGTGCTCGCGATCGAACTGATCACTTGGTAGTCATTGTGCTCGGGACCGACGGCCACCAGCGTGTAGAGGTTCTCCTGGCGTTCCAACTCCGAGACGGTGCCGACCGAGCGCCCCGAGAACGCCGCGATGCCCCAGCGGTCGGCATCCGAGGCCTGGTCGGTGTACCAGGCCTGATGCGCCCGGAAGAAGTTGCCCAACCCGATGTGCACCATCCGCACCGGCGGGGTGGGACGGCCGTCGCCGGCGCGGGTGAGTCGACGGGCCACTGTGCCTGCCTTTCCGAGTCGATCGACGGGCCCGGACACGAGCCCCGACAACGATCACGAGCAACGGTATCCGCCGTTGTGGGCCGGTGCTACCGAGCCCTCCGGGCGGGCGCCGTCGCTCGTGATGGTAGCAACAGGCTGCGGTCGGGGTTCCGGCAACGCGCGGTCCGGGCCTCCGAGACCCCGGCCGGCGCCGCTGACGTCCGCGAGACACATTCCCGGACGTCACCTCGCCGAGCGGGCGATCTGGTGGAATGATCGCTGAGAACTCCCCGAACAGTGAGGAAGCAGATGAGCGACAAGACCGGCACCGCGCAGATCGGCGTGGTGGGCATGGCGGTGATGGGTTCGAACCTGGCGCGCAACTTCGCCAGCAAGGGCTTCAAGACCGCCGTCTTCAACCGCACCTACGCCAAGACCGAGGCCGTGGTGGCCGCCCACCCGGAGGCGGGCTTCATCGCGTCCGAGACGGTCGAGGAGTTCGTCGACTCGCTGGAGAAGCCGCGCCGGATCCTGATCATGGTCAAGGCCGGCCCGGCCACCGACGCCACCATCGACTCGCTGCTGCCGCACCTCGACCAGGGCGACATCATCGTCGACGGCGGCAACACCCACTTCCCCGACACCCGGCGCCGCGAGAAGCGGATCGCCGAACTGGGCTTCAACTTCATCGGCTGCGGGATCTCCGGTGGCGAGACCGGCGCCCTGCTCGGCCCGGCGATGATGCCCGGCGGCCCGAAGGACTCCTACGCCCACATCGGCCCGATCCTGGAGAAGATCTCGGCCCAGTACGACGGCGAGCCCTGCTGCACCTGGATCGGTCAGGACGGCGCCGGCCACTTCGTGAAGATGATCCACAACGGCATTGAGTACGCCGACATGCAGTTCATCGGCGAGGCCTACGACCTGCTCAAGGGGGCCGGCCTGTCCGCCACCGAGGCGGCCGACGTCTTCGCCCAGTGGAACACCGGCGACCTCGACTCGTACCTGATCGAGATCACCGCCGAGGTGTTGCGCCAGGTCGACGCCGCAACCGGCAAGCCGCTGGTCGACGTCGTGGTGGACGCCGCCGGCATGAAGGGCACCGGCACCTGGACGGTGCAGTCGTCGCTCGACCTGGGCGTCCCGGCCGCCGCGATCGCCGAGGCCGTGTTCGCCCGGGCGGCCTCCGGCAGCACGTCCCTGCGTGCCGCCGCCCGTGCCGCGCTGCAGGGCCCCGACGGCGTCATTTCCGTCGACGATCGCGAGGCGTTCATCGCCGACGTCCGGCAGGCGCTGTGGTGCGCGAAGGTCATCGCCTACGCCCAGGGCCTGCACCTGATCAAGGTCGGCGCCGAGGAGTACGGCTGGGACATCGACGTGGCCGCCTGCGCGCGGATCTGGCGCGCCGGCTGCATCATCCGGGCGAAGCTGCTCGACCGCATCTCGAACGAGTACGCGGCCGGCAACCTGGAGACCCTGCTCGAGGCGCCGTCGATCAGCGCCGAACTGGGGGCCAGCAACGGCGCCTGGCGCCGGGTGGTGGCCCGTGCCGCCGAGGCAGGCGTCCCGATTCCGGGCTTCAGCTCGGCACTGTCCTACTACGACCTGGTCCGTGCCGACCGCACGAACGCCGCCCTGACTCAGGGCCTGCGTGACTTCTTCGGTTCGCACACCTACAAGCGGATCGACAAGGAAGGCACCTTCCACACCCTGTGGTCCGGTGACCGCTCCGAGGTCGAGGCCGAAGACACCCACTGACCAAGGCGATCCACCGCTGATCGAGCTTGTCGAGATCCCTCCTGATCTCGGCAAGCTCGATCCGCGTCTGCGCTCGAACAGACGGGTCAAGCCCGGGATCACTCGTCCTGCCGGCGAACGCCGGGATCTCTCCGCACACGCGACCCGGCCGAGGGGTGATACCCCGACCCGGTATCCTGGGTTCTCACGAAGGGAGCCCGGTGACAGTCTTTCTCGCGATCGGCGTGGTGGGGATCGTGCTGTTGCTGGTCGCTCTGGTGGCCGGGGATCTGAAGGACGGCGCCTTCGACGCGCTCGGCGGCGGCGAATGGTTCACCGGAGCCGCGCTGGCCGGCTTTCTCGGTGGCGTCGGCTTCGTCGGTGCCGCCGTCCTCGCGCTGATCGACAACACCTGGCTGGCCGCTGCGAGCGGCATTGTCGCCGGCCTGCTGCTCGGCCTCGCCGTGGGCTGGATCACGCTGCGACTGCGTTCCTCCGGTGAGGGCGGCACGCCGTCCAGCGAGGCCCTGGTCGGGCTGCAGGGCACGGTGGTCAGCGAGATTCCCGGCGACGGCTACGGCCTCGTCCAGGTGGTCAACGGCGGACACCTGACCCGGCTGAACGCCCGCTGCATCGAGCCGCTCGCCGCCGGCACCCCGGTCACCGTCACCGACGTGCTCTCCCCCACCTCGGTCAAGGTCGTCCCGACCTACCGCTGAAACCCACAGTCCTCCGAAGTCCCGACCGCTCTCCGAAGGAGTTAGATGAATCCCCTGATCCTCCCGATCGTCGGCCTCGTCGCCGTTGTGGTGCTGCTCGGCCTCTTGATCGCCAGCCGCTACAAGGTGGCCGGCCCCAACGAGGCCTACATCGTCACCGGACGCCGCGGCAAGGAGATCCGCAACGCCGAGACCGGACGAGTCTCCACCGATCTGTCCGGCCAGAAGGTGGTGATGGGCGGCGGCGTGTTCGTGGTGCCCTTCGTGCAACGACTGCACGTGCTCGACCTGCAGAGCCGCCGCATTCCGGTGCAGATCCGCGGCGCGGTGTCCGGGCAGGGCGTCAAGCTGAACCTGGACGGCGTCGCGATCGTCAAGGTGGGCGGCAACCAGGACTCGGTCCGCGCCGCCGCACAGCGCTTCCTGCAGCAGCAGGACGAGGTGGAGACGTTCACCCAGGAGACCCTGGCCGGCTCCCTGCGGGCGATCATCGGCGGACTGAGCGTGGAGCAGATCATCCGCGACCGGGCCGCGTTCGCGCAGCGGGTCGCCGACGAGGCGGAGTCGTCACTGACCGGCCAGGGCCTGGTGCTGGACACCTTCCAGATCCAGGACATCACCGACGACGGCACCTACCTGTCCGATCTCGGACGCCCCGAAGCCGCCCGCGTCCAGCAGCTGGCCGCGGTCGCCGAGGCGCAGTCCCGGCAGGCGGCCGAGCAGTCCCGGCTGGCCGCTGAGCAGCAGATCGCCATCTCGGAGCGGGAGCTGATGCTGAAGCGGGCCGAGATCAAGGCCGAGACCGACGCTGCCTCCGCCCAGGCCGCCGCCTCCGGTCCGCTCGCCCAGGCCGACCGCGACCAGGCGATCCTGACCGAGCAGGAGAAGGTCGCCGTCCGGCAGGCTGCGCTCAAGGAGCGCCAGCTCGACACCGAGGTGCGCAAGCCTGCGGACGCCGAGCGCTATCGGGTCGAGACCGAGGCCGCCGCGAAGCGGCAGTCGGCGATCCTGACCTCCGAGGCGAACAAGGCGGCCGCGATCGCCGCCGCGGAGGCCGAAGCCGAGAAGGCGCGGCTGACCGGTGAGGGCGACAAGTCCCGCCGGGCTGCGCTCGCCGAGGCCGAGGCGATCGAGGGTGCCAAGCGGGGCGAGGCCGAGAAGGCTCGCCGGATCGCCGAGGCCGAGGCGCTGCGCGCCGAGGGCGACGCTCAGGCGGCGGCGATTCTGGCCACCGGTGAGGCAGAAGCCGAGGCGATGAACAAGCGCGCCGATGCCTACGCCCGGTACAACGAGGCGGCGGTGCTCGAGATGCTGGTGAAGGTGCTGCCGCAGGTCGCCCGCGAGGTGGCCGCGCCGATGAGCAACATCGACAAGCTGACCGTGGTGTCCACCGACGGCGCCGGTGCCCTGCCCAAGCAGGTCAACGACAACGTCGTGCAGACCATGGAGATGCTGAAGAACACCACCGGCGTGGACCTGTCGAACCTGCTGGAGCGGTTCGCCGGCAAGACCGACGACAAGGCCTCACTCGCCGGCTGAACCACCGCTGATCGAGCTTGTCGAGATCCAATCACGAGGTCTCGACAAGCTCGGCCGTCGGCCGGTCAGAACTGCTCGGCCGGCCAGAGTTCCATCCCGCGCCGCAACTCATCTGGCACCGGAATCGGACGGCCGCTGCGGTCGCCGCAGACCAGCACGGTGCGGGCCCGGGCATGGGTGACGCCGGCCAGCGGGTCGGTCACCTCGGCGACCAGGGTCATCGAGGTGCGGCCGATCTCCGCGACCGCGACCCTGGTTTGATAGGGCTCCAACCGGTGGTCGAGTTGGGCCAGGTAGTCGACGTCTTGGCGGGCGACCATCCACAGGTAGCCGGCCTCGGCCGCGGCTGACATCCGGTTGCCGGCCTGATCGGCCTCACTCGACATCTGCACCCGGGCCTCAGCCACGAAGTCGAAGAAGCGCACGTTGTTGACGTGGCCGTAGGCGTCCAGGTCGGTCCACCGGACGGTCAGCGGCGTGGTGTGCGCCCGCTCTCCGGGTCGCCACTTGCCCAGCGGACGCAGCGGCTCCAGCGGGCTGCTGCGGTCGACGAACCAGGCCCGTTCGGTGGGCGTCATCCGGCGCGGACGGCCGGCGTCGAAGTCGAAGATGCACAGCACCGTCCGGGCCCGGGCGGCGAGCATGCCGTCCTGGACGACCTCGTAGCCGATGGTGAACCGCGACGCGCCGACATTGCCGACCCAGAGCCGCACCTCGACCGGCTCGGTACGGAACTCGACCGGCGCCAGGTACTCCACCTGATGGCCGACCACGAGCGTTCCGTGTCCCAGCAGTGCGGCGTTCTCGCCCTCCAACAGGAAGCGAACGCGCGCCTCCTGCAGGTAGTCGGCGATCAACGCGTTGTTGACATGGCCCTGCGCGTCGAGATCGACCCAGCGCAGCGGCACCCGGATGATCGCGGCGGGATTCACTCGTCGTCCGGCTCGCGCTCGTACATCGAGTCGATCTCGTCGGAGAAGCGTTTCGCGATCGCCGACCGGCGGACCTTCATGCTCGGCGTCACCTCGCCCTCGTCGACGCTGAACTCCTGCGGAAGGATGACGAACTTCTTGACCGTCTCCCACCGTTCCAGGCTCTCGTTGGCCCGATCGACGAACTCCTGGACCGCCTGGTGCACCTTGTCGCTGGCGACGATCTCGGCGTAGTCGGCGTCGGCCATCCCGTTCACCGCCGCCCAGCGTTTGACGTTGTCGGCGTCCAGCGTCAGCAGCGCGGAGATGTACTTGCGTCCGTCGCCTACCACGACCGCCTGGCTGACGAACGGGATCGCGGCGACCAGCGCACCCTCGACCTTCTGCGGCGCCACATACTTGCCGCCGGAGGTCTTCATCAGATCCTTCTTCCGGTCGGTCAGGGTCAGGTTGCCCTCGGCGTCCAGCTCGCCCAGGTCGCCGGTGTGGAACCAACCGTCGATGATCGCCTCGGCCGTCATGTCGTCGGCATTGTGGTAGCCGCGCATCACGCCCGGGCCCTTGATCAGCACCTCGCCGTCGTCGGCGATCTGGACCTCTGATCCTGGAGCGACCTTGCCGACGGTGCCGAAGCGAGGCTCGACGGGCAGGTTGACGAACGAGAACGCGGTGGTCTCGGTCAGCCCATAGCCTTCGACGACCAGCAGCCCCGCCGAGTAGAACCAGCCCTGCACCTTCTGGTTGAGCTTCGCCGACCCCGAGACCATGAACCGCATCCGTCCGCCCAGTCGCTCGCGCAGCTTCTGGAAGACCAGCTTGTCGGCCACCTTGTACTGCAGCCGAAGCGGCAGCGGCAGCGGGCGTCCCGCCAGCCGATAGGGATGGCTCTGCTTCCCGACCGCGAATGCCCAGCGGGCGATGTTGCCCTTCAATCCGGTCGAGTTCGAAGACAGGACGGTGGCCCGCACCTTCTCGAAGATCCGCGGCGCGCCACACATGAAGGTGGGTTGGGTGACACCGAGGTTCGGCACGATCCGGTCGATCCGGCCGTCGACCGCCGAGGCGAAGCCGATGGCCAGCTGGATCGCCAGCAGGCACTTGCCGAAGACATGGGACAGCGGCAGCCACAGATACTGCAGATCCTTGAAGTCGATCAGATTCAACTGCTCGACCGCGAATCCCTCGTAGATCCAGTTGCGCTGGGTGAGTTCGACGCCCTTCGGACGGCCCGTGGTGCCGGAGGTGTAGATCAGGGTGGCCAGGCTGTCCAGGCCGATGCCGTCGCGGGCCGCGTCGACGCAACCCGGCTGCTCGGCGAGTCGCTGCTTGCCGCGGCTGATCAGCTGGCGCCAGGACAGGGTGCGTTCGCCGTCCCCTTCACCCTCCAGCAGGATCACCGCCCTCACTTGCGCCTCGCCCCCCTCGAGCTTGGCTGCCTGTGCGGCGTCCTCGGCCACCAGCACTTGGGAGGCGGAGTGCGCCACGATGTACTGGAAGTCGTCGGGCGCAGTGTTGGGGTAGATCGTCGTGGTCGCCGCGCCGATGGCGCTGATCGCCAGATCGACGAGTACCCACTCGATCCGGGTCGGGGCAGCGATCGCAACCCGCTCTTCCTGACCCACATCGAGGGTGAGCAGTCCGGCGGCGACCTCGTGGACACGCTGCCGGGCCTGGGCCCAGGTCAGCGATTGCCAGACATCGTTTCCGTCGGGGTATCGGAACGCCTCCGAGTTCGGGGTCTTCTCGGCCCGCCAGTTCAGCAGGGCGCCGACCGAGGTGGGCTTGTCGTGCAGGATGGCGTCGGCATGGGTGTTCATGTCACTCCTGTCTGGCCACGGCGTCGGTGCCGAATTTCCGCCATTCTAGGGCGCGATACTGCGATCAGGACCGAGGTGGCGCCGCGGAGGACGATCCGGGTTCCGAATGCGGGAACCTCGGACGAGGGCCGCCCGGCAACCAGGGCCCGCCGGGGCGATCTGAGTGCCCGGCAAGGATCCGCTTTTCCCTAGCCATCGCACCCTGGCAGGCGCTGCGCGAGGGGTTCGGTTTACGCTTCAACAAGTGATGTTAAACTTACCCTGTGACTGTTGCATCCGACACCGTCTTGTGGCTGACCGCCGAACAGCAGGCGATCTGGCGCGCGTACCTGGCCGGGGTGAGTCGGATCAACGAGCGGCTCGATGCGGAATTGCGGCCCTTTGGGCTCGATCTGGGTGAGTACGAGATCCTGGTCAACCTCTCCGAAGCCGACCAACTGGAGATGCGAATGTCCGAGTTGGCCGATCGGGTTCGGCAGTCGCGTTCGCGGCTCACCCACACGGTGGCGCGCATGGAGGCCAAGGGGCTGATCCTGCGCAAGAGCTGCCCGCACGATCGCCGCGGAGTGATCGCGGTGCTCACCGCCACCGGTTTGAACCTGCTGAAGTCCGCCGCGCCGAATCACGTCGCGTCGGTGCGCGCCGCCTTGGTCGACGCCGTCGAACCCGCCGACTACGAGGCCCTCGGCCGCGCCATGAACGCCGTGCTCGAGGTGGCAGACTGACCGGGTGGGCCGCCCAGCCTTTGACCGTTCCACGCTGAGCCGCGCCCTCTACTCCTCCGACGCCTCCCTCTACCGGGTGGTACCCGAAGCGGTCTTCGTGCCCGGCGACCTCGCCGAGCTGGACGCGGCTGTCGACGACTCCCTGCAACGACAGCTGCCCGTCACGATGCGCGGCGCCGGGACGTCGTGCGCCGGCAACGCGGTCGGCCCCGGCCTGGTGATCGACACCCGCCGTCTGAACCTGATCGAGTCGCTCGATCCGATCTCCGGCATGGCGGTGGTGCAACCGGGCGTCGTCCAGGCCGAGCTGACCGCCGCCGGCCAGCGGCAGGGACTCCGGTTCGGGCCCGACCCGTCGACGGCGTCCCGGTGCACGGTGGGCGGCATGATCGGCAACAACGCCTGTGGCCCGCGCGCTCTGGGCTACGGACGCACCAGCGACGTGGTGGCAGGGCTGGAGGTGATCACCGGCGATGGTGAGCGGTTGCTGCTCGAGCCCGGCGCCGACCTGCGCGCCCACCCGTCGCCGACGCTGCGCGCCCTGCACGAGTTGGTGCTGGCCAACCTGGGCGTGATCCGCACCGAGTTCGGTCGCTTCAGCCGGCAGGTGTCCGGCTACTCGCTGGAACACCTGCTGCCCGAGCGCGGCTTCGACGTGGCGCGGTTCCTGGTCGGCTCCGAAGGCACCCTCGCCGTGGTGCGCCGAGCCACCGTCCGGCTTTCCCCGGAGCCGGGCCACACCGCGCTGGTGGTGCTCGGCTTCGCCTCGCTGGCCGAGGCCGCCGACGCCATGCCCGAGGTATTGCGGTATCGACCGCGGGCCTGCGAGGGGCTGGACGCCAGGATCGTCGAACCCGCGCTGCGCGGCGGGGCTGGGCCCGCCCTCGAACTCCCGCCGGGACGTGGCTGGCTGTTCGTCGAGTTGGCGGCGGACGATCCGGACGCGGTGGCCGCGGACGCCCGGGAACTGGCCGGCCTGAACTCGGCACTGGGCGCTGTGGTGGCGCGAGATGCCCGGGAGGCGGCTCGATGGTGGCGGTTGCGCGCTGATGCCGCCGGGTATGCCGGGGTGGCCCTGGCCGAGCCGGCCCATCCCGGCTGGGAGGACGCCGCTGTTCCGCCGGCGCAGCTCGGCGGCTACCTGCGCGGGTTCGAGCAGCTGCTGACCCGGCACGGCCTGCACGGACTCCCCTACGGGCACTTCGGCGAAGGCTGCGTGCACTGTCGGATCGACTTTCCGATCGGTCACCGGGGTGGCACCGCGGCCTACCGCCGGTTCGTCGAGGAAGCGGCCGATCTGGTCGCGGCCCATGGCGGCTCGATGTCGGGTGAGCACGGTGACGGCCGGGCCCGCTCGGAACTGCTGCCGCGGATGTACTCGCCGCCGGCCCGGGCGCTGTTCGCCGCGGTCAAGCAGCTGTTCGACCCGGACAACCTGCTCAACCCGGGTGTGCTGGTGGATCCCGCACCGCTGGATGGCTCGCTGCGGTTGGCGTCCGTTCGGCAGCCGATGTCGCGGGCGGTGGCCGACGTCCACCGATGCAGTGGGGTCGGCCGCTGTGTGGCGTCCGGTGCGGCCGACGCCATGTGCCCCTCGTATCAGGTGACCCGGCGTGAGCAGGACTCGACCCGGGGTCGGGCACGGGTGCTGCAGGAGTTGGCGAACGGCTCGCTGATCACCTCGCCCCGCTCCCCTGAGGTCGCCGCGGCGCTCGACCTGTGCCTGGCCTGCAAGGCTTGCGCCACCGAATGCCCCACCGGTGTGGATCTCGCCCGCGACAAGGCCCGGGTGCTCGATCGGGCGTACGCCGGCCGGCTCCGGCCGCTGACCCACTACACGCTGGGCTGGCTGCCGCGCTGGACACGGATGATCACCTCGGTGCCCGGCTTCGCCGCACTGGCGAACACCGCGCTGCGCACACCCGCGCTGCGGCGAGCCCTGCTCCGTCTGGCCGGCGTGGACTCCCGCCGTCGAGTCCCCTCGTTGCGGCGCGGGGCCCTCTCCCAGGTCACGGCCGTGTCGCCCGCGGGAGGCGCAGCGACCGCCGGCAACGACCTGGGCCGGGTGGCGGTGTGGGCCGATTCGTTCACCCGCGACTTCAGCGGTTACCAGCTGGCGGCGACGTTCCGAGTGCTGAGCACCGCCGGCTACCGGCCCGAACTGGTCGGCGGGTACGCCTGCTGCGGGCTCACCTGGATCACCACCGGCCAACTGGACGCCGCCGCCCACCGGATCCGGCAGGCCCTCGACGTGCTGAGTCCATTGGTGGATTCCGGCATTCCGATCGTCGGTCTCGAGCCGTCCTGCCTGGCGGTGTGGCGCGATGAGGCCTCCGAACTGGTCGACGATCCCCGCGTGCTGCGGGTGGCGAACGGTCTGCACACCCTGGCCGAACTGCTCGGTCGTACGCCGGGCTGGCAGCCGCCGGACCTGGCCGGCCGCACCATCGTCGCGCAACCCCACTGTCATCACGCCGCCGTGCTCGGCTGGTCCGCCGATGCCGCGTTGTTGCGCGGCACCGGTGCCGAGATCGTGACCGTGACCGGCTGCTGTGGCCTGGCCGGCAACTTCGGCGTCGAGCGCGGCCACTACGACGTCTCGGTGGCTGTCGCGGGCCTGCATCTGCTGCCCGCCGTCGAGGCGGCCCCGGCCGACGCGATCGTGCTGGCCGACGGCTTCTCGTGCCGCACCCAGCTCGCCGACCTGGCCGGACGCCGCGCCGTGACGCTGGCCGAACTGCTGGACGGCTGACGCCTGCACCGGCGCTGGCGTCAGGCTCGATATACTCGTGTGCGCTCTGTTCGACTTCCCCTTTCCTTGACGAGGTTCCGTATGCCCGAGTTCGTGTTCACCATGCACAACGTCCGCAAGAAGCTGGGCGAGAAGCTGGTGCTCGACAACGTCACCATGTCGTTCTTCGAGGGCGCCAAGATCGGCGTCGTCGGCCCGAACGGTGCCGGCAAGTCGACCATGCTCAAGCTGATGGCCGGGCTGATCCAGCCCGACAACGGCGACGTTTTCCTGAAGAAGGAGGCGACGGTGGGCATCCTGTTGCAGGAGCCGCCGCTGACCGAGGGCAAGACGGTGATGGAGAACATCGAAGAGGCCGTCGCCGAGACCAAGGGGATGGTCGACCGGTTCAACGAGATCGGCATGGAGATGGCCGATCCCGACGCCGACTTCGACGCCCTGATGGAAGAGATGGGCAACCTGCAGACCGAGCTCGACCACCGCCAGGCCTGGGACCTGGAGTCGCAGCTCGAGCAGGCGATGGACGCGCTGCAGTGCCCGCCCGGGGACACCATCGTCGATGTGCTGTCGGGTGGCGAGCGCCGCCGGGTCGCGCTGTGCAAGCTGCTGCTGCAGCAGCCCGATCTGCTGCTGCTCGATGAGCCCACCAACCACTTGGACGCCGAGAGCGTGAACTGGCTCGAAGGCCACCTGAAGAGCTACCCGGGCGCCGTGCTGGCCGTCACCCACGACCGGTACTTCCTGGACAACGTGGCGCAGTGGATCTGCGAGATCGACCGCGGCCGGCTGCACCCCTATGAGGGCAACTACTCCACCTACCTGGAGACCAAGCGGCAGCGGCTGCAGATCGAGGGCAAGAAGGACGCCAAGCGCGCCAAGATCCTGGAGAAGGAACTCGAGTGGGTGCGGGCCAACCCGAAGGCCAGGCAGGCGAAGAACAAGGCCCGCCTGGCCCGCTACGAGGAACTGGCGGCCGAGGCCGAGCGCAACCGTCAGATCGATCTGGCCGAGATCAACATTCCGCCGGGCCCGCGGCTCGGTTCCGACGTGCTGGACGCCAAGAAGCTCAGCAAGGGCTTCGGCGACCGGCTGCTGATCGACAACCTGTCGTTCACCCTGCCTCGGGCCGGCATCGTCGGCATCATCGGCCCGAACGGCGTCGGCAAGACCACGCTGTTCAAGATGGTCGTCGGCGAGGAGCAGCCCGACGCGGGCAGCCTGGAGGTCGGCAAGACCGTCCAGATCTCGTACGTGGACCAGTCCCGCGGCGGGATCGACTCGTCGAAGAACGTCTGGGAGGTCGTCTCGGACGGGCTCGATCACATCAAGGTCGGCAGTTTCGAGATGCCGTCGCGTGCTTATGTCGCCTCCTTCGGGTTCAAGGGACCGGACCAGCAGAAGCTGGCCGGCGTGCTGTCGGGTGGTGAGCGGAACCGGTTGAATCTGGCGCTCACGCTGAAGATGGGCGGCAACCTGCTGCTGCTCGACGAGCCGACCAACGACCTGGACGTGGAGACCCTGCAGTCGCTGGAAGACGCCCTGCTGGAGTTCCCCGGCTGTGCCGTGGTGATCTCCCACGACCGCTGGTTCCTGGACCGGGTGGCCACCCACATCCTGGCCTGGGAGGGCAGCGACGCCGACGAGGCCAACTGGTTCTGGTTCGAGGGCAACTTCGCCGACTACGAGGACAACAAGGTCGCCCGGCTGGGCGCCGAAGCGGCCCGTCCGCACGCCAGCAAGCATCGCCGGCTCACCCGCGACTGACACCAGGATGCCGGTGGCCGGCAGGCTCGGGGGACGCGCCCGCGCCGGCCACCGGATCCCGCCCCGGAGTCGGGCCCACCCGCCCGCACTCCGGGCGGCATCAGCTCACGCCGCCGCGCTCTTGTCGTCGGTCTGACTCGCCGGTTCGCCCGGGCCGTCGGTGCCCTCCAGGTCGTTGAAGACCGAGGGGTCGTCGGCCGGAGGCTGCTGCGTGGCCCGCTCGACCCGGCTGAACCGGGTGGTGCCACGGGTGAGGTCGTGCCCGACGGCGATCGCCTCGAGCACCAGCTTCTCGCGCATTTCACCGGTCTCGCCGTTCGTCCAGCTCCAGGTGGTGAGGCGTCCGGTGACGATCAACGGGTCACCTTTGCCGACGCTGGCCTGCACGTTGAGCGACAGCTGCCGGTTGCGGCAGTTCACGTTCAGCCAGGTGGTCTCACCGTCGCGCCACATGCCGTTGCGGACGAAACGGGGCGTGCAGGCCAGTCGGAAGGCTGCGTAGGCCCATTCGTTGCTGTCGTCGGTACGCACGTCGACATCGCTGCCGACGTTGCCGGTGACGGTGATGGTGGCGTCCATGGTGCCCTCCTGAAGACTGTGGGATTCGTCATCCTCAGTGTGGGCACGTAGCGCGAAAAGTGTTCAAAATCGCGCTG
>NZ_JAPUED010000077.1 GCF_027492755.1 Micropruina sp.
CGCAGTACGGCCAGCCCGCGGCGCAGTACGGCCAGTCCGGCAGCGCTCCGTCGGCACCCTCGGCACCCTACGGCGGCTACGGCCAGCCGGGCGGACAGCCCGCGGCCACCACGCCCTATTCGGGCTACGGACAACCCGCCGGTGGTTATGGACAGCCCGGCGGCTACGGTCAGCCCGGCGCGGCGCCGTCGGCCCAGTCCGGTGGTTACGGTCAGCCGTCCTATGGGCAGCCCGGTGCCGCGCCGTCGGCGTCGTCGGGTGCTCAGGGTCAGCCGGAACAGGGCGGCTACGGTCAGCCGGGTTACGGCCAGTCCGGCTACGGCCAGCCGGGCAGTGCGCCGTCGGCGCCGTCGGCGTCCTCCTACGGCCAGCCCGGTGGCTACGGCTCAACGGGCCAGCCGCAGGCCGCTTACGGGCAGCAGCCGCCGTCCGGGTACGGGCAGACCCAGCCGCCCTACGCGGATCCGCAGTCGTCCCCCTACGGGCAGCAGAGCCCGTTCGGCCAGCCCGGGTCCTACGGTCAGCAGCAGTCCTATGGCCAGCAGCCCCCGTACGGCTACGGGCAACAACCCGGCTACGGCATGCAGCCCTATGGGGCGAGCCAGAGTGACGAGAAGTTCTGGGCACCCGCGGCGCACTGGTCCGGACCGGCCGCGGCCCTGATCACTGCGGGTGTCCTGGGTTGGATCGCGCCGCTGCTGATCATGAACACCAAGGGCAAGACCAGCCCGCGCATCCGGGCGGCTGCCGTCGAGGCGCTGAACTTCCAGATCACCATCGCGATCGGCTTCATCATCAGCTACATCCTGACCGGGATCGCGATCGGCGCCTTCCTGTGGCCGCTGGTGGGCCTGGCCAGCCTGATCTTCTCGATCATGGGTGCGGTGTCGGAGAACCAGGGACGGCCGTACAAGTACCCGTTCTCGATCAAGGTCATCAAGTAGCACCGCCGATCACAGGGCCCGCCGCCACGGCGGGCCCTGTGGCGTCCGCACGGAGATCCCGGGTCGAGCCCGGGATGACGAGCCGCCCTGCCACAGCGACCAACCCTGGCCCGCCATCCCGGCGCACGCCGGGATCTCCTGCCCAGCCACGACCGTCCCGACAGCCCACGATTCCCGGGCGCGGTCGGGAGGCCGTGGCGTCCACGCTAGAGTGAACGCCGTGCTTCGTCCGGACGGTCGCCTCACTCACGATCTAGATCCCCAGGACAAGGGACCCCAGGACGCCTGTGGGGTCTTCGGTGTGTGGGCTCCGGGTGAGGAAGTCGCCAAGCTCAGCTACTTCGGGTTGTTCGCGCTGCAACACCGCGGCCAGGAGTCGGCCGGTATCTCGGTGAGCAACGGCGAGCGGATCATGGTGTTCAAGGACATGGGCCTGGTGTCCCAGGTCTTCGACGAACCCACCCTGAACTCGCTGCACGGCCACCTGGCGATCGGGCAGTGCCGCTATTCGACCACCGGCGCGAGCGTGTGGAGCAACGCCCAGCCGACCTTCCGGGCCACCGAGTCCGGCGGGCTGGCGCTGGCGCACAACGGCAACCTGACCAACACCGACGAGCTGGAGAGCTGGCTCAAGGAGCGCGACGCCTCCCAGGAGGTGCCGCACAAGGACCGGATGGACTCCACCAGCGACACCGCGCTGGTGACCGCGATCATGGCGACCTACTCGCATCTGGGCGTGCACGGCGCCGCGCTCGAGGTGCTGCCCCGACTGCGCGGCGCCTTCTGCTTCGTGTTCATGGACGAGCATTCGCTGTACGCCGCCCGCGACCCGCAGGGCATCCGTCCCCTGGTGCTCGGACGCCTGGCGAACGGCTGGGTGGTCTCCAGTGAGACCGCCGGTCTGGACATCGTCGGCGCCACCTTCATCCGCGAGGTCGAGCCGGGTGAGTTGATCACCATCGACGAGGGCGGGCTGCGCTCCACCCGTTTCGCCGCCGCCGACCCCAAGGGCTGCCTGTTCGAGTACGTCTACCTGGCCCGCCCCGACACCCTGATCAGCAACCGCCGGGTGCATTCGGTGCGGGTCGAGATCGGCCGCACCCTGGCGCTGGAGGCTCCCGCCGACGCCGACCTGGTGATCCCGACGCCCGAGTCGGGCATTCCGGCCGCGATCGGCTACGCGGACGCGTCCGGCATTCCCTACGGACTCGGCCTGACCCGCAACGCCTACGTGGGCCGCACCTTCATCCAGCCGTCGCAGACCATCCGCCAGCTCGGCATCCGGCTCAAGCTGAACCCGATCCGCGACGTCATCGAAGGCAAGCGGCTGGTGGTCGTCGACGACTCGATCGTCCGCGGCAACACCCAGCGGGCGCTGGTGAAGATGCTGCGCGAGGCCGGTGCCGCCGAGGTCCACGTCCGGATCTCGTCGCCGCCGGTGCAATGGCCGTGCTTCTACGGCATCGACTTCGCCACCCGCGCCGAACTGATCGCCCCCGGGCTGAGCACCGAGGAGATCTGCCGCTCGATCGGCGCCGACTCGCTCGGCTACATCAGCCTCGAGGGCCTCGTGGCGTCCACCGGTTTGCAGAAGAAGACCTTGTGCCGGGCCTGTTTCGACGGCGAGTACCCGGTTGAGGTGCCGGCCGGACGGGCCGAGAAGATGCGGCTGGAGCAGACTCCGGCAGAGCGGGGGAGGACCACGTGAGCGGACCGGACCGGACGACTTCGGCGTACGCCGCGGCGGGCGTCGACATCGAGGCCGGTGACCGTGCCGTCGAGCTGATGAAGGCCCATGTGGCCGCCACCCGGCGTCCGGAGGTGCTCGGCGGCCTGGGCGGCTTCGCCGGCTTCTTCGACGCGTCCGCGCTGAAGGGCTACCGCCACCCGGTGCTGGCCACGTCCACCGACGGTGTCGGCACCAAGGTCGCCATCGCGCAGGCCCTGGACATCCACGACACCATCGGCTGGGACCTGATCGGCATGCTGGTCGACGACCTGGTCGTCACCGGTGCCGAGCCGCTGTTCGTCACCGACTACATCGCCTGCGGCAAGGTGGTGCCCGAGCGGATCGCCGGCATCGTCAAGGGCATCGCGCAGGCCTGCGCGGCCGCCGGCGCGGCGCTGCTGGGCGGCGAGACCGCCGAACACCCGGGGCTTCTGCACCCCGACGAGTACGACATCGCCGGCGCCACCACCGGCGTCGTGGAGCGGGACAAGATCCTCGGCCCGGACCGCGTCCGGCCGGGTGACGTGGTGCTCGCGCTGGCGGCGTCCGGGCTGCACTCCAACGGGTACTCGCTGGTCCGCAAGGTGCTGCTGACCGACGCCGGCTGGTCACTGGACCGTCACGTCGACGACTTCGGCCGCACCCTCGGCGAGGAACTGCTCACTCCCACCCGGGTCTACGCCAAAGACATCCTGGCGCTGGTCGAGGGCTGCGAGGTGCATGCGATCAGCCACATCACCGGCGGCGGACTGGCCAACAATCTGGTCCGGGTGCTGCCGGACGGCGTCGCGGCCCGGCTCGACAGGGCCAGCTGGACGCCGGCCCCGGTCTTCGCCACGGTGCAGCAGGTGGGCGGAATCGCACAGCCCGACATCGAGGCGACGCTCAATATGGGCGTCGGCATGGCGGTGGTGCTGCCCCAGGCGTCGGTGGACGCCGCCCAGGCCCTGCTGGAGGCCCGTGGGGTGCCGTCCTGGCTGCTCGGCGAGACCCGGGCGGAGGCCGGAGCGCCCGCCTCGGTCGAGTTGATCGGGAACCATCCCGCGCAGTGAGGCCAGCTTTCCTGGCTTGGGGTCTTTGGGTACCCTGTGCTCACGACACATTTTGACGAATGAAGCGGCATTGCCGCTGTGACCTGCGAGGGGGCTGACCCATATGGGGCGCGGCCGTGCCAAAGCGAAGCAAACACGAGTTGCTCGCGATCTCAAATACCGTTCGTACGACACCGACTTCGCGTCTCTTGAGCGCGAGTTGCGCGGTGACCACTACAGCGACCCGGTCGAGGACGATGTAGCGGAAGATGACGACGACGAGGACGATCCCTACGCAGAGCTGGCGACTCGCTACGCCGACTCCGACGACGGCGACGGTCGCCGCTTCGGCTGATCCCGGCCCGGCACCCGCCGCCGGCCCCTCGGACCGCTAAACCCCTCCCTAACTATCTCTGCCCTCCCGCCTGTGGGAGGGCCCAGGTAGTTAGGGAGGGGCTTGTCGGGTGGGTCGCTCGGTGAGCGGGGTCGGACGCCTCGGTGCTGCGACGATCTCCTCAACTCGCTTCCACGCCGAACACCCGGCCCGCGTGTGCGGACCGGGTGTGTGTGGCTGGTGGTGTGGGATCAGACCTTGTAGCCGTGCTGGCGACGGATCAGCTTGGCGAACATCACGATCGTCTGGGCGATGGTCACCACGTAGAGGACCGGCCAGCCGAGCCACAGGATCGAGCTCTGGATCAGGGTGGGCAGCTGGAACCAGGTCCAGCCCAGGACGACGAACGACACACCCAGGACGATCAGCGGAACCAGGTGGCTGTTGCCCGAGCCGCGCTCGGCCTTGGCCTGCTCGGCCCAGTTGTCGGTCTGCACCTTGGACAGGAACTTCACCCAGGCCCGGACGAAGTGCCCGGCGCGCAGCCACATGTAGACCTCGGCGCCGATACCGCTGGCGGCGAACAGCACGTCCTTCCAGTTGCGCTCCTTCATGCTCATCGCGATCCGGACGTTGAGCAGGATCGCCACGACCGGCGGGATCAGCCACCAGGGCGAGAAGACGAAGGCGTTGATCGACAGCGCCGCGGCGAGCAGCAGCATGAACGCCACCCGGGTGAAGATGTTGGTCGCCATCCCGAAGTTCTCCGCCCAGCGCAGCCGCAGGTTCGGGTGGAACGGCTGGCCCTTGGTGTCGCCGCGCTGGCCCGGCCACATCAGGTCGATGGCGCCGTAGTTCCACTTCACCTGCTGGCCGTCCAGCGCGCGCAGGGTGGTCATGCCGCCCACGGACGCCCGGGCCCGGGCCGAGATCTTGGTCAGGTAGCCGGCCGACTTGATCTGCAGGCTGAGCAGGCTGTCCTCGACCTCGGAGTCGTTGACCCACGGGGTGGCCTGGTGGTTGTCGGCCATCACCTCGCGCAGCGCCTTCATCGAGAAGATCGAGCACTGGCCGCCGAGCACCGCCATGTTCCGGCCGCGCAGCATGTTCTGCATGTTGAAGGCGGCGAACTGGGCGCGCTGGCCGGCGATCAGCAGCGGGGCCACCAGGCCGCGGAAGCCGTTGTCGTCGATGGTGTAGATGGCCGAGATGCCGCCGATCCGCGAGTCGGAGAGAATCTCCTCCTCGAGCCGGGCGACGCAGTCCTTGGCCAGGGTGGTGTCGCCGTCCACGCCGAGCAGGTAGTCGGCGTCCGGGATCAGCGAGTAGCCGTAGTTCAGCGCGCCGACCTTCTTGTCCGGGTTCTCGCCGATGTCGTGCACGAAGATCTCGGTGGTCTGGCGGGCCGTCTCGCCCTTCTGCCGCTTCTTCGCCGTCCGCGGGCCGGCGAACTTGGCCGCCAGCTCGAAAGTCTCGTCCGAGGTGTTGTTGACGATCACGTGGATCTGGTCGGGCAGCCGGGTCTGCTTGAGCAGCGACCGCAGCACCGCCTCGATGGTCTCGGCTTCGTTGTAGGCCGGAATGATGCAGCCGATGACCGGGCGGTAGGTCGGCAGGGCGTCGATGTCGGCGAAGTGCTGGCGGACGTAGCGCGACAGGCCGAGGCCGTCCTGCTCTGCCGTCGCGTCGTCGTGGCTGACGGTCGCGGTGCGGTGCAGAGCGATCTGACGGGGGTCTGTCTCGAACTGAATGGTGCTCATCTTTTCTCACTCCTTGGTGGGGTTGAGAAAAGACTGATCCGTCAACCATGAGGCTTCCCCTGGTGCCGGTGGGCCTCCAATCAAGAGATTCTCAAGAGTCGGATCCACCATTTCTTGAGGTTGCCTACAGGTGGTTCCCCCGTTGATTCAGGGGGTCGCCTGCGGGCTGGAACCGGTGACCAGAGGGACTTCGAGAGTGTCCGAGGTGGCCTGCCGCAGGAAGGCGTCCGACTTCGGTTCGGACTGGATCAGCAACTCGTAGGTGAGGGTGATCTTCAGCGCGGTGCTGCCGGCGGGCGCGGCCGGCAGGGTGAGCACCTGCTGATAAGAGTTGGGCTTGCTGATCAGATAGCCGGGGGCGACGGACGCCACATCGTCGGCGGCGTCGAGCACGTGGGGCGTTCCGTCGGCGCCGGTCGCGACGGTTGCCACCCGGACGGCGCTGAGGAAGACCTGCTGGCCCTTCGCTCCGCCCTGCAAGGTGCCCGACACCACGATGTTCAGCGGTTTCGGCAGCTCAGGCGTCCATTGGGCGAGGTCGAGCGTCGACCAGTAGTTGACCTCCAGCTTGGCCGCGCCGGCGGTCAGGCTGCGCTTCAGGGAGCCGCGGGCCAGATCGTTGCTGGCCGACGGTGCCGGGGTGGCGGACGCGGTGACGGTGGGGGTGGGGGAGGTGCTGGCCTGCCAGGGTGGGGTGCCGCAGCCGGCGGCGGCGAGTGCCAGGCCCAGGGCCGCCCCGGCGGTCGCCATTCGTCCTCGACGTGAATTCATGGGCTGAAGTCAATCAGTATCCCCAGAGTTTCGCCGCACCATTTCGAATGGTTGTCGAGGTGCGGCGCCGTACCGATATTTAGTGCAGTTAGGAATAGTGGCGAGCGACGTCCAGGGCCTGGGCGCGGTACCCGCCGCCGAACAGCTCCGCATGCACCAATAGCGGATGCAATTGGTGCAATCCGATCAGCTCGCCCCAGCCGTCGGGAAGCCGGTCGGACGCCTCCGCGTAGGCGGCATGGATGCGAGCCAGCTGCGGGGTGCCGAACAGCGCCAGCATCGCCAGATCGGTGAGTCGGTGACCGCCGTGCGCCGCGGGATCGATCAGCACCACACCATCCGGCGACCACAGCACGTTCCCCGACCACAGATCGCCGTGGATTCGGGCCGGCGGGGCGTCGTCGTCGAAGTCTCCGGACGCCAGTCGCTCGACCACCCGGTCCAGCGCCGGGTCGGCGATGCCCGCGCGGCGGGCGTGGAACAGCAGCCGATCCTCGGCGTACCAGGCGCCCCAGGACGCCGGCGACACGGTGCGCAATGGCAGGGGAGCGTCCCCGATCCAGCCGAGCCCGGGACCGCCGTCCGGGCCGATGCCGAAGAAGGTGGCCCCGGCGTCGTGGGTGGCGGCGAGGCGGCGTCCGAACTCCTCGGCGGCGGCGCGGGTGGGGCTGCCGATGGGCACCCGATCGATGGTGAGCGACGTCCGCGTCACGGCATGGACGCCGGCGACCGGGACACCGTCCGGCACGCTCAGCCAGCGCAGGCCGGCGGCCTCGGCGGCGAAGAAGCCCGCGGGGGCGTCCGGACGCGTCTTGACGTAGGCATGCGGCATGCCATGAGCCTACGGAGGTGGGGATCCCTCCGCCGGTCGAGCTTGTCGAGACCCCTGTCGGTAGGCGCTCGCTGAGTGGTTTCGACAAGCTCAACCAGCGGTGGGTTGCGTTGGTCCAGCTTGTCGAGGTCCTTATCGGATAAGCGTTGTCGACTAGGCTCCCGAGAAGCGAGTGGATTGCCTACTCCACTCAATCCGAGACGATCCGAGAAGCGGGGTGGCCATGGGGCGCGAATCGCTGGTCGACCAGCTGATCTCGGAACTCCTCGACGACGTCGTAGCCGGACGCCTCGTCCCGGGCGAGCCGCTGCCGGCGGAGGCCGAACTGGCCACCCGGTTCGACGTGAACCGGCTGACCATCAGGGAAGCGATCCGCAAGCTGCAGGCGCAGGGCATCGTCCGCACCGTGCCGGGACGGCGCAGCGAACTCAACCCGGTGGGGCGCTGGACCGACATCGGCGCCGCGCTGCAGGTGGCCGAGGAGCAGATCGGACGGGCCGACTCGTCGATCCAGCTGCTGCAGCTGCGCCGGATGATCGAAACCGGCGCCTGCGCCCTCGCCGCGACCCGGATGGGATCCGACGACCTGGACCAGATGGAGCGGGAACTGGACGGCATGCGGGCCGCCTCGGTGGCCAACGACGTGGAGGCGTTCGTGGTGCACGACATCGCCTTCCACGACGTCATCCTGGACTCCTGCGGCAACCGCTTCGTCCGCACCCTGTTCGACCCGCTGCAGGCGCTGCTGAAGCAGCGCCGCACTGACACGTCCCGGGTTCCGGCGGTGCAGGAGCACGCGATCGAGATGCACAACGCCGTCCTCGACGCGTTGCGCACCCAGGACGCCGACCTGGCGGCCGCCGCGATGGCGGCGCACATGGACCAGACCGAGCGCGACCTGATCCGCTACGTGCTCTGACGAAGCCCGCGCCCGCTCCGGCAGGGGTCTCGACAAGCTCGACCAACGGTGATCGTCGATGACCTCTTGACGGCTGCGCCATCCATGACGGAAGATCAGATGTCTGATACCCGATATGTTCATCGATGAGCGAAGGTCAGGCCCCGCGCATCCTTGATCCGACAACGAACAACCCATATGCGAAGGAGCAGCAGTGTTCGTCCATCTCTCACACATCCTCGATCCGAAGGACAACGCCTACCCGGGCGAGCCGGTGGTCACCTTCGAGCCCGACTCGGTCATCGGTAAGGACGGCAAGCCGTTCAACTCGGCGATGATCCACCTGCCCAACCACTTCGGCACCCACATGGACGCCCCGCACCACTTCAACCCCGACGGCATCGACATGATCGACCTGCCGGACGACATCTGGGGCTACGAGGGCGACGAGGTGCTGGTGATCGACCTGCCTGCGAAGAACAAGCCGAAGTCGGTCATCGAGGTCTCCGACGTCGAGCCCTACGCCGAGCAGCTGCAGGGCAAGCGGCTGGTGCTGTTCCGCACCGGTTTCGAGGCGAACAAGTTCAGCGACCCGCACACCTACGAGCACGAGGGCCTCTCCTTCCACCCGGACACCTGCCGCTGGCTGATCGAGAACACCGACAAGGTGCAGTGCATCGGCATGGACTGGCTCTCCATCGCCAGCCCGTCCAACGGCTACGGCAAGGACGCCCACCAGTGGCTGCTGGGCAACCACGTCGACCGCTACATCGTCGGCATCGAGGACATGACGCTGGCGCCGCTGGGCGACAAGAAGATCGAGTTCGTCACCCTGGGCCCGCTGCGCGTCCGGGGTGTGGACGGCGCCCAGGTCAACGTGATGGCGAAGCTCGCCGACTGACCTCCTGCTGGTCACTGATCTGGCCGGCTCGCTGCTGCGAGCCGGCCATTTCGTTGTCTCGGGCCACCGTTGGCCGGGCTTGTCGAGACCCCTCGTAACCCGCTTTCGACAAGCTCAATCGGCGCGGCTGATCGAGATCCCGGCGTTCGCCGGGATGACGGATGAGCTCAGATGAGGTGGTTCTCATCATCGTCTCCGCGACTGCTCACAACCGCTTGGTTCAGTAGTGGGCAAGCCAGAGGAGAGGAACGACATCATGATGAGGATTCAGAAGACCACCACCGCTTGGGTGGCCACCGGGGCGCTCGGGCTGAGCGTGATGGCCAGTGCGGCCTACGCGTTCGCCGGCCAGGAGAGCTCAGCGCTGCCCACCGAGCAGAGCATCGCGGCGTCCGCCGTCGCCGGTGAGCAGGTCACCACCACCGGGGCGCACGAGGCCGCTCCGAAGGCGTTCACGGCGCCGTCCACCGCGACCGCGAACACCCCCGCCTCGCCGCGCACCGCGAACACCGCGAAGACCCCGGCGTCGCCGCGCACCGCCGTGTCGGCGAAGTCCCCGGTCTCCCCGAAGTCTCCGGTGTCGGCCAAGTCGCCGGTCTCGCCGAAGTCCCCGGTGTCGGCCAAGTCCCCGGTGTCTCCGCGGACCCCGAACTCACCCAAGAGCGCCCCTTCGGCGCGCAGCAACGACTGACGCGTCGAGCGGTGCCGCCCCGCAGCGGCTGGCCAGGTGCCCCGGCGCGAGTCAGGAGGAGGCTCGTGCCGGGGCATCGGCGTGTTCGGGGAGTCGTGCTTGGGGCAACGCACCTCCCGGCGATATGCCCGGCCGCCGGCATCCGGCATGCTTGGGGAGAGTTCGAGGAGGGCACGGGTGACGATCGACCGGGCAATGGCGCTGATGACCTCGCCGGAGGCGGGTTCGGTGCTGCAGTTGGCCCTGACCGGCGACCCCGCCGTGGAACTCCCCGGCTTCCGGTTCGAACTCGACCGCGTCCACCATCGGCCTGGTGCCGACGTGAGCGCCATCTACCAGATCTGGTACGACCTGCCGTCGGCGCACAGCCCGACCGAGGAGTGGCTCGGCCTGACCACGGTTGAGGTGACCGAAGGGGTCGCCACCCTGGTCCACAACGACCTGGTGCTGCGCGCCTGGCGGCATCCCGCGGACCCGCGGCTGCCCGGGCTTCCCGCCGCCTGCGACACCGACACGGTGGGCGCGTGGCTGGGTGCTCCGGTCGAGTTGGAGATGCTGGCCTACCGTCCGCTGCGCCGGGCCGTGCTCGCCGCCCGCGGTGAACGGCCCGCCTTCGTGAAGGTGCTGCGGCCCGGCAAGTCGACCGGCCTGGCGCAGCGTCAGCAGTTGCTGCACGACGCCGGCATCGCCCCTGCCGTCCTCGCCGAGCCGGTACCCGGCGTGGTGGTCAGCGCCGCGGCGGAGGGCATCTCGCTGGCGCAGGCGCTGGTCGCCTGGCCCGACCACCCCGAGCAGTTGCCGTCGGCGGCGTCCCTGACGGCGCTGCTGGACGCGCTGCCGGCGCAGACCGTGCGGTTCCCCCGCCGTGACTCTTGGAGCGATCGGATCGACTTCCACGCCGCCGGTGCCGCAGCCGTCCTGCCCGACCAGGCCGACGAGATCCACGCCCTGGCCGGCGAGATCAGCAGACTGCTGGCGCTGGCGCCGTCCGGACCGCTGGTGCCCACCCACGGCGACTACTACGAGGCGAACATCTTCACCCGTGACGGGCGGGCCAGTTCGGTGATCGACCTCGATTCGTTGGGTCCCGGACGCCGCGACGACGACCTGGCCTGCCTGCTCGGCCACGTCTCGGTGTTGCCCAACCTCTCACCCGAGCACTATCCGCGGGTGGCCGAGGTCGTCGAGACCTGGCGTGCCGAGTTCGAACGTGCGGTGCATCCGGCCTCGCTGCGCGCCCGGACCGGCGCCGTCATTCTCAGCCTGGTCTCCGGTGCCGACGTACCCACGGCCCTGGCCAGGCTCGACCTGGCCCGTGCCTGGCTGGTGCGGGCCCGCCAGGCGCTGAGCTGAGGCTCAGCCACTCGCCGCGGCCTTGATGAGAACTCTCTCATCGGCCGCTCCCACCCGGTTCATCGACCGCTGATGAACTGGCGGGCATGGATGCTCCGACTCGTGCCGGACGATGGCTCGTCAGTGGTGCTCTCGGCCTCGCCGTGCTGGGCGCCGGTGGTTGCGCCACCGAGACCCAGCCCGCCGCCAAGCAGGCCGGGCCCGCGGTCGTGGTGAACGCCGGTGTCGACGTCGGACCGGTGCGGCCGCCCGTGGCGGTCGCGCCAGGTGCCAAGGGTGCCGGGGCCATCCAGGGCAAGGGAACGGACACCGGCACAACCACCACGAAGGCCGAGCCCGACGGTCAGGCCAAGAAGGTTCCGGCCGCCAAGCCACGTCCGCTCAACGATTCGCCGGCCAGTCCCAAGTCGCCGCTGTCGGCCCGCTCGCCGCGGTCGGCGAACACTCCCTAACCTGCCGGGCGACCTCAGCCCGGGCTGATCTCACACCAGCCGGTAACCCATGCCGCGCACCGTCTCGAACCGCTCAGCACCCAGCTTGCGGCGCAGGTACCGCACGTAGACGTCCACCACATTCGAACCGGGGTCGAAGTCATAACCCCAGACGCGCGAGAGCAGTTGCTCGCGGCTGAGCACCTGCCCGGGGTTGGTGAGGAAGGCCTCGGCGAGGGTGAACTCGCGGGCCGACAGGTCGACCTCGCGGCCCGCGACGGTGGCCCGCCGGGTGCGTAGGTCGAGGCTCAGGTCACGATGGGTCAGGGTCGTCGCGGACGCCGCCGTGGCCGGGTCGGGCCGCAACCGCAGCCGCACCCGGGCCAGCAACTCCTCGAAACTGAACGGCTTCGCCATGTAGTCGTCGGCGCCACCCTCCAGGCCGGCAACGGTGTCGGTCACCGACGAGCGGGCGGTGAGCATGATCACCGGCACCCCGACACCCTGGCCACGCAGCCGGTTCAGCACCTCGAAGCCGTCGATGTCGGGCAGGCCGACATCGAGGATGACCAGGTCGAAGTCGTCCGACACCGCGAGCTGGGCGCCGATGATGCCGCTGCTCTCGATGTGGGTGCTGTAGCCGGCGGCGCGTAGCCCCTTGGCCACGAAGGCGGCGATGCGGGGTTCGTCCTCGATGATCAGGATCTGGCTCACGGGGCTGCCTCCAGGGCGGGTGTGGCGGATTGCAGGGGGACGACCAGGGCGATGGTGCTGCCCTGGCCGAGGGTTGACTCGATGTCGACCCGGCCGCTGTGACCGGTGACGATCTTGTCGACGATGGCGAGCCCGAGCCCGGCGCCGTCGGCGCGCAGCGGGGCGTTGGCGCCACGTCCGAAGCGGGCCAGCACCAGTTCGCGTTCCTCGGGCGAGATGCCGACGCCCTGATCGCGGACCCACAGCCACAGTTCGCTGTCGCGCACCGCGCTGCCGAGCGCGATCGGGGTGTCGCCGGGGGAGTACTTGACCGCGTTGGACGCCAGCTGCAGCCAGGCCTGGGTGACCCGCTGCGGGTCGAGGACCGCCTCGACGTCGGCCAGTTCATCGAGCAGCCAGCGTCGGGGGGCCAGGCCGCGCGCCTTCTCCAGGGTCTCGTCGGTGAGACGTCCGATGTCGGTCGGCTGGGGCTGGATGAAGTCGCTGCGTTCCGCCTTGGCCAGGGTGAGCAGGTCGTCGACCAGGCGGCCCATCCGGTCCAGCTCGTCCAGGGCCAGCGCCCGGGTGGTGCGGACATCGTCGGCGTCGTCGGCGTCCATCAGCTCCAGGTGGCCGCGGACGATGGTCACCGGCGTCCGCAGTTCGTGACCGACGTCGTCCAGCAACTGTCGCTGGCTGCCCATGGCGGCGTTCAGCCGGTCGAGCATGGCGTTCACGGTGCGGGTGAGCGCCGACAGGTCGTCGTTGCCGTGCACCGGGATGCGGCGGGTCAAGTCGTGTTCGGTGATGTCCTCGGCGGTGGTGCGCAGCAGCCGGATCGGCTGCAGCAGGCGTCCGACCAGCAGCCAGATCAGGAAGCCGACCATGGCCAGCGACCCCACCGCGACCAGGGCATAGGTGAGGTAGGTGGCGCGCAGCATTGCGAACTCGGCGCGCATGTCGAAGGTCTGCACCAGGGCGCCGCTCTGGTTGGGGAAGCGGACCGGGGTGACGGCGTAGAAGTAGTCGGCCATCGGGGTGGCCAGCCGCCCGCGGGTGACGTGGTCGAGTTCGCTCAGCGGCACGACGGTGTTCACGAACTCGGGATCCTGCTCGGGCCGGAAAGTGACGCCCTCGGGCGCCGTCCACACCACCTTGCCGTTGACGATGCCGAGTTCGCTCTCGTTCGCCGCCAGCACCTGGCTCTGCATGGCGACCCGGATCAGGTCGGTGGGGCTGGCGAACGGACGCCCGGTGGTCGGGTCGATGCCCGGGGCGCAGTCGGCGCTCTGCCCGCAGGCGAGCACCCGGAACTCGTCGACCGCCCGCTCCAGGTAGCCCTCGACGCGACGCTCGGCCATCGCCCGCTCCAGGCTGTAGGCGGTCAGGCCGGCGATGGTCAGCGCCAACGCGGCAAGAGCCAGGACGGCGGCGATGACCCGGGAGCGGACCGTGATCAGCCAGGGGAGACGGACGCGGCCCGCCAGCGCCGGCGAAGGTCGCGTCGCGTGTGCCATTGCTTCATTGTGTCAATGCCTCCGCTGCCATGGGGGGTGCCGTCGATGAGAGACCTCTCATCGAACCGCGCTCGCGTGTCCTTTTGCCGCAGCCAGGCCCGCTGCGGTCGTTGGAGCCGCGGCACTCAGCAGCGGTGGGGGCTCAGCGGTTGAGTTGGAGGACGCCTCGGGCGATGCCGGCGGCGGCCAACGCCTGCTGGGCCTGCTGGCGCTTCGCGTCGAGTGACGCACCGATCTCGGCGGCGAGCGTGGGGCGAGCGCGCACGAGCTCGTCGATCGTCTCGAGCGGGACGGCGAGCACGGTCAGCACGTCGACCGCCGTCGTGAGGGCCTGGGATTGCTCGCGGGTGAGCGCCGTGTGCCCGATGATCTCACCCGCTTCGGTCGTCGCGAACTCGAACTGGCCGTCGCCCGTGGGCACCGACAAGACGGCGCGGCCCGACACGACGATGAACACCTCGTCCGGGGTGACGCCCGCAGGCAGGACGATCTCGCCCTTGCCGAAGCGCATCAGTCGCGAGGCGGCGCGCACGCGCTCGCGGTCGGTGTCGGTGAGATGCAGCACGGGGGCGAGCGCATCCAGCGCCTCCTCCATCCGTGCCGGCTCGGTGATGGGATCGGTCGCGTCGCCGTCGAGTGCCAGTCCGCGACGGCGCGCCGCGTACCAGAGCCAGGAGAGGTAGAGAGTGAGCGTGCGGCCGGCTTCGCCGGGGGATCCGATCGGAATGGACGCGGTGTAGGTCGCCGCACCCGAATAGCTGGCCGTCGCGCGCTCTCCGGGCACCCTCATGAGCAGCGAGTCGGCAACGTCGACGAGAAGCGCAGTCACCTCGTCCGGGGGGTCGTCGGTGGTGAACTTGACCGTGGTCGACACGTAGTACGGGCCGGGCGGCTGACTCAGGTTGGTGAACGACGCGCCCGACAGTTTCGAGTTGGGAATGACCTCGATGCCGCCGCCGGTATCGAGGTGCACGGCGCGCCAGTTGACTTCGACCACGCGACCGCGCACGCCGCTACCGACGTCGAGGACGTCGCCGATCTTGAACGGCTGCTCGAAGAGCAGCAGCAGACCGGAGACCACTCCGCCCACGGCGTTCTGCAACGCGAGGCCGATGATGATCGACGTCACACCGAGTGCTGCGATCAGACCGCCCACGTCGGCGCCCCACACCCAGGAGAACAGCAGGGCGAGACCGATGACGACCAGCAGCAGCCGCACGATCTCGACGAAGATCGTCGGGACGCGTTCGCGCCACGACCCTGACTTCGCGTTCGCGAAGAGTGCGACGTTGAAGGCCGACAGGATGAGGAGGATCACCAGGAAGCCGAAGATCGTCGCGACGACGCGGATCCACACCTGATCGGTGGGCGATTGGATCGCGAACGCCAGCAGGGCGAGCAGGGCGCCGACCGGGACGACCCAGTTGCGCACCAGTCGGACGGGCCCGGCGGCTGGGTTCTTCCGGCGGGTCAGATGACCGAGGATCTCGGTGAGCGCGACGAGCAGTACGGGTACGCCGACGGCGAACGCGCCCGCCCACCACATCCAGGTCTCGCCGACGATGTTCATGGCTGCACGACCTTCCAGACCGCCCGGGTCGAGTCGCGCAGTTGGACGGTGCCCGCCTCGGCGAATGTCATGGAATCCTTCATCCGGTCGCGCACGGTCTGGCTGACGTAGATTCCCGGCTCGCCCGAGACGCTGCGGGCCCGGTACGCAAGGCTCACCGCGTCGCCCCAGAGGTCGTAGGCGAGGTTGGTGCGGGCGACCAGACCGCTTGTGACACTGCCGGTGTCGACGCCGGCGCGCAGGTCGATCGACGTGCCGTGCTGGGCGTTGAACCGTCCGACGACAGTGCGCATCTGGAGCGCGAACTCGACGGCGCGGCGGACATTGTCGATGCGCGGCACGACGAGGCCGGAGGAGGCGAGGTAGCCACCGCGCAGGGTGCGCACCTTCTCGATCCCGGCCTTCTCGGCCGCTTCGTCGAACCCGCGCATCAAGGTGTTCAGCTGGGCGATCTCGGCGTCGGCGTCGAGCCCGCGCGCGTAGTCGTCGAGACCGACCAGTTCGGCGTAGACGACCGACACGTTCTCATGGTGTTCCGAGATCGCCTCTTCACCTTGTTTGTAGCGCTCGGCGACGCTCTCGGGCATGAGGGTGTGCAGCAGTTGTTCGTTCTCTACCCGCTGCTCATCGATGAGTTCCTGTTTGATCCGCAGGCTCGAGGCCATGTCGTTGAACGCGCTGCCCAGGTCGCCGAACTCATCGCGCGACCCTTCGGGTACCTGCACCGAGAGGTCGCCACCGGCGACCCGGCGCACGGCGTCCACGAGTCGGAGCACCGGGCGTGAGAACACCTGCGCGAGAACGAGTGAGAGCACGCTGACGCCCAGCAGGATGCCGAGCGTCGACAACACCAGGTTGCGAGTGAACTCGGTCACCGGAGCGAACGCCTCGGCGGTGGTGATGTGGGCGACGGCGACCCAATGCATCCCGTCGATCTTGACGGGTGAGTAGGCCGTGATCCGTTCGTCGCCGAGGTACGATCTCGCGATCGTCGTGCCGCTCTGGCCCCGCAACGCTTCGTTGACCGAGAAGGTGTCGACCGGTTGCAGCAGGACCGTGCTGCCACTTTGGACCATGCGGTCGGCGATGGCCGGGGGCGTGCCGTTGTCGACGACCGCCGCCGCGAAACCGTCCGGATCCTCGACCAGCTTCCGCGAGATGCTGCGCATGAGTCGATCCGACCCCGCGAGGTAGACCTCACCGGTGTCGCCCAGCCCCTGCTCCTTCCAGCGTTTGGCTCCGGTCATCAGATCGTTGACCGTGTCCACGGAGATCTGCACCGCGAGCACTCCGGTAATCGCCGTGTCGTTGCCGACCGGTGACACTATCCAGAGCCCGGGGGTGTTGAGCGACGGAATCCATGGCTCGAAATCGGTGGTCTGTACGGCGTTCACGCTGTTGCTCGCCACCACGTCTCGATATGCGCCAGCGAGCAGCGAGTTGCGGTACGGGCCGGTCACCAGGTTCGTGCCGAGATCGACGCCCTTGTAAGCCGAAAAGACGACGTCGCCTTCGAGGTTCATCAGCAGCAGATCTTCATAGCCGGCCTGGTGGACAAGGCGGGAGAGATAGTCGCCGTACCGCTCGGTGGCCTTCGAGAACGACGTGCCGTCGTTTCCGTCATTGTCGTCGAGCGCCTTATCGAAATCGTCGTTCTGGATCGTGAAGTGATACTGAGCCCACTTGCCGGCGTTGCTCTGTGGCATGAAGGCCTGATTGCTGAAGGTCTCTCCTTCTGATTGGGCCTGGAGTTGGGGGATGAACGTCGTGGAGTAGTACGCCTCCAGCTCGGCCTGCTGCTTGGGAGTGAGCTTCCGCGACTGCAGGTCGTCCCAGCCCGCGTTGACCTCGCGCGAGAGCGTCTGTGCGCTGAGGTTGCGTGAGTCGAGTATCACGCCGCGTTTCAGACTCGCCATCGCGCCTTCGACCTCGCCCACCCGGAGTTCGCGAATGGTCGTCAGTTGATCGATTGCGGCCTCGCGTAGCGACTCGCGCCCGCTGATATAGCCGATGGCGCCGACGATCACCGACGCCACCAGGCTGACGCCCAGCAACATCAGCAACAGCTTCGACTGAATGCTGAGACCACCTCGTCGGCGTCGGTGTGAAGCCGATGAAGTCGGTGTTTTCTTGGGGGTTTCGCGGGTATCAGTCGTGGCCGTCACAGGTCGCCTCTCGCCTCGCCTGGGTGGTCGCCAGCACTCTAACCGGTGGAATGCTCATGTCCATATGCCTCGATCACTGATCGGACGGTGAGTTGCAGCGTCGAGGATGATCATTGCGCCACTGCTGGTCGGGCCCGCCGAAAGCTCTTTCCGGCACGATTCGCGAGAGTCCTGAACCTCTTGAAAAGCAAATCAAATCGGACGGCGAGAGTCGATTCCAGCTCATCGGGGCCGAGGAGGGAAGGGGCGGTGGACGGCAACATGAAGACCGAAACGGGGACACTCGGCATCTTTCGACGTCGTGTGTCCCCGCAAAGGCACTGCTGGTGGCCAGGACCGGGATCGAACCGGTGACCTTTCACTTTTCAGGCGAACGCTG
>NZ_JAPUED010000078.1 GCF_027492755.1 Micropruina sp.
GCTGCAGCCGCAGCTCCTTGCCCTGCGGGGTGGAGTCCTCGGGGTAGAGCACCTTGGAGATGTTCTCGGCGAAGGTCTGGGCCCGGACGGCCTGGGCGTAGTCGCCGGCGTTGAAGATGCTCAGGTCGAACGCCTGAGTGGCCTGCGCGCTCCACAGCCGCAGCGTGTTCACCCGGCCGTTGAGGTAGCCGGGAACCATGTAGTTGTAGGGGACGCCGAGCACGTTCCAGTCCGAAATCCAGCGGGTCTTCTCGACGCCGGCCTCGACGTAGGTCTCGGTGTGCCCACCGAAATTGACCTGCACCGCCGACTCGGGGTGGGCGATCTCCCACGGGTTGCCCAGGGTCAGCCACGAGTCGGGCTGCTCGACCTGCTCGCCGTCGACGAAGGTCTGCCGGAAGATGCCGTACTCGTAGCGGATGCCGTAGCCGATGCAGGGCACGTTCATGGTGGCCAGCGAGTCGATGAAACAGGCGGCCAAGCGTCCCAGGCCGCCGTTGCCGAGACCGGGCTCGACCTCCTGGGCGCGCAGCGTGGCCAGGCTCAGGCCGCAGCTCTGCAGCGCCTTGTCGGCCACGTCGTTGAGATTGGCGGCCAGCAGGTTGTTGCCCAGCTGGCGACCGAGCAGGTATTCGGCGGACAGGTAGGCGACCGACTTGGGCGAGTTCTCGCGCTGCTTGCGGCTGGTCTCCAGCCAACGGGCGGTCAGGTAGTTGCGCACGGTGTGGGCCAGTGCCGTGTACTGATCGTTGATCGACGACCGTGAGAGCGCCACACCGAGGTCGGTGTTCAACTCATGCAGGAATTCCTTGACGAAGCCGTCGACGGTGTGCGGCGGCGGGGTCACCGGAGCCAGTGCGAGCGGATGCGTCTGCGGGAACTGAACTCCCCGGCGGTGCGGCCCGACAGCGGGCGTCTCATCTGCCGGGGTGAGCGGCGAAGGGGCTGACTCGGGCGCGCGTGACTCAGACATGAGGGATACCGTAGCCAACCGATGTTACCGCCAGCACATCGGACCAGCATCGCAGACGTCTGTGACACAGGGTGGATCGGTGTGCTTCAGCAATCGCCGGCCGAGTTGCGCTCCATGGCGTCCATCCAACCGGGCTCGATCTGGCCCACCACAAGGCGAGCAGCCTCGCCCAGCGCGTCGAACTGCTCGGGGGTGAGTAGATCGATCACCAGTCGTCGAACCTCGCGGACGTGTGCGGGTGCTGCCTCGACGAGCTTGCGTCGGCCGGCCTCGGTGAGGTGGGCGTTGACGCAGCGGGCTTCGGCGTTGCGCCGTTCGATCCAGCCGGCCCGTTCGAGTCGGGCGACCGCGTGCGACAACCGGGACGGTGAGCCCTGGGTGTAAGCGGAGAGCTCACTCATTCGCAGCTTGCCGGCGGGCTGGTCGCTCAGCCTCGCCAGCACGTGGTACTCGAAGCTGTTCAGGCCGCAGTCACGCTTGAGTTGCGCATCAAGCGCCGGCGGCAGCGCCATCATCAGGGCCATCAGCGACTTCCACTGGCGGAGTTGCTCGTCGGTGAGCCAGCGGGGCTCGGACGTCTGCTCGGCCATGGCGTCAGGGTACCCCGGAGGCGCCGGTTGAACATTCAAATCGGGTCGACTACAGTGATTTGAACATTCAACAATGCAATCCCTCCAGGAGCCTTCCGTGAAACTTCTCCGCATCGATGCCAGCATCCAAGGCCCGCGCTCGGCCAGCAGCGCGCTCGCCGACCTGGTCACCGCCGAGTTCGTCGCCGGCCAGCCCGAGGCGACGCTGCAGACCCGCCACCTTGGCGCCGACCCGCTGCCCTCCGACCTGTGGGCCACCGCCGTGGGTGCTTCGTTCACCCCCGAGGCCGATCGCTCGCCCGAGCAGACAGCCGCCGTCGCGCGGGCCAAGGAACTCGCCGACGAACTCGCTTCGGCCGACGCCGTGGTGCTCGCGCTGCCGCTCTACAACTGGGGCGTCTCGCAGCACGTGAAGACCTGGATCGACGTGGTGATCGCCGGTGCCCCGGCCGGCACCCGGCTGCTGGACGGCACGCCGACCGTGCTGATCACCACCCGGGGCGGCGGCTACGGACCCGGCACCCCGAAGGAGGGCTGGGACCACAGCATCGACTACCTGCGCCGGATCGTCGGCGAGGTGTGGGGCGCCGACCTGACCGTGATCGAGCGGGAGCTCACGCTGGCCCGGGTCAGCCCGGCGATGGCCGGCCTGGTCGAACTGGCCGACAGTGTGCAGCAGCAGGCCGAGCAGGCCGCCGTCGCTGCCGGTCGGGCGTTGGCCGTCCAACTCGACGAGGAGGCCAACGCCGCCTGAGCTTCGACCGGCCGCCACTCGGCCTTCCTCGGGTGTTCCTGAGCTTCGCCCCCCGTTCTCCGGGCGCGGGCCGTCAATGTGACGTGATTCCGAGAGCCTGGAGCGGGAGGGCGCACCATGGGATAATCGCCCGATCGGTCCGAGGCTGGTGACGCCGCAGCGCAGCGTGCGACCCTGCGGACGCGGTCGTCGACGTGCCGGGAGGTGGAGCGTGGCCTGGATCCTGGCCGCCACCCTGGCCGTCCTGTTGGCGACCGCCAGCCTGGCCTGGCGGCTCCGCCGTCAGCGTGAACTGCTGCGAGCCGAGAATGAGCGCTGGCGCGTCCTCGCCCGTGAACGTGCCGCCCGGGTCGCCGTGGTCAGCCACGAGGTGCGCACCCCGGTCTCGCTCATCGGCGGCGCCTGCGAGTTGCTGCTGGACGGCGCCGCAGGCCCGCTGACCCGACGTCAGGAATCGTTGCTGGACACCATCCGGGTCAAGTCCGATGAGGTGGGCGAGCTGGCCAGGACGCTGCTCACCGACGCCAAGATCGACGCGCAGATCTTCCGGCTCAACCTGTCAATGGTCGACCCGCGCCGGCTGGCCACCGAGGTGGTCCGGGATCTCCGCCGGCTTTACCCGAACCGGATCACGCTGTCGGCCCGGGGTGCGATACCGCGACTGCCGGGTGACCGGGACCTGTTGCGCCAGGCACTGATCAACCTGATCACCAACGCCGCCCGGCACGCCGGTGAAGGGGTGCGGATCGCGGTCACAGTGCGTCCGTCCGACGACGGCGTTCTGGTCACGGTGAGCGACGACGGCACGGGCATGTCGGCGGCCGAGCGGCGGGAGCTGTTCACCAAGGAGTTGGCCGGCACCACTGACACGGGCACGGGGCTGGGCATGTTGATCACCCGCCGGATCGTCGAGCTGCACGGTGGCCGTTGCCTGATCGACACGATGGCCGATCGGGGGACGGCCGTAGTGTGCGCACTGCCGCGCACCGCCGAGGCGCGGCCCCAGCTGACCGAGGAGGGCCGATGACGAACCGTTCGACGATTCTGATCGTCGACGACGAGCCGCGGATGCTCGAGGTGCTCGAGGTGGCGCTGCAGGCCGCCGGCTACCGGACGGTGACTGCTGCGGACGCAGGGGCGGCCTGGCGGTCGTTGACCACCGAACCGGTGGCGCTGATGGTGCTCGACATCATGCTGCCCGGCACCAGCGGCACCGAACTGTGCCGGCGGGTGCGGGAGCACTCCGACGTGCCGATCGTCCTGTTGACCGCGCTGGGCGGTGACTCCGACCGGGTTCAGGGCCTCGAGGCCGGCGCCGACGACTACGTCACGAAGCCGTTCAGCCCCCGCGAACTGGTGCTGCGGGTGGCCGCGATCCTGCGCCGGGTGAGCCATCGGGATCCGCAGGCAATGGCCAGCACTCGGCGCAGCGTCGGCGAGTTGCGGCTGGACGCCACCCAGGTCGCCGGCAGTTACCAGGACCGGGATCTGCACCTGACCGCCACCGAGTTCCGGCTGCTCTGGCTGCTGATGGAGCGGCCCGGCGAGACTGTCGGGGTCGAGTTGCTCACGGACTCGCTGGGCTCGGCGCCCGAATGGGGCGGCCGTGGGTCGCTGCGAACCGCCATCTATCGGCTCCGCGGCAAGCTCACTACCCCTACCGGAGGCATGCAGATCGTCACCGATCACGGTCGCGGATACCGCCTGATCGAAGGTCGGTGAGAAACGTCACCGAATGGTGACGCCCGGTCCCGATTCCGAGGGGTTCGGCCACCTCAGGTGCTTCCTATGATCCAGCCAAGGACCGCTGACGGTCCCAGAATCAAGGGAGATTTCGGGATGAAGAGGATCAAAAAGGCCGTGCTCGCGGGCGGCACAATCGCCGCCCTGGCACTGGCCGGTTGTGCCGTCGAGCCGGGCACCCAGGGGGGAGGTTCGAGCAACACGCTCACCGTCGCCTGTGGTGCCACCGAGGAGTGGTGCAAGGCAATGACCGACGCCTTCTCGGCCAAGTCCGGCATCCAGACGTCGTTCGTCCGACTCAGTTCGGGTGAGACCGTGGCCCGACTCACGGCAACCAAGAACGCGCCGGAGTTCGACGTCTGGCACGGCGGCCCGGCCGATGGCTTCGGAGCCGCGATGGCGGCCGGACTGATCGAGCCCTATACCGCCGAGAACGCGGCGAAGATCCCTGCCAAGTACAAGGACCCGAACGGCAACTGGACCGGCGTCTACGTGGGTGCCTTGGGCTTCTGCTCGAACCAGGCCAGGCTGAAGGACAAGGGCCTTGGGCTACCGCAGTCCTGGGACGATCTGCTGGACCCGAAACTGAAGTCGCAGGTCTCCACCGCGCACCCGTCGACTTCAGGCACCGCGTTCACCACGCTGTGGACGCAGGTCGCCCGGCTGGGTTCCGAGGATAAGGCCATCGACTGGATGAAGAAGCTGCACTCCAACGTGTTGCAGTACACCAAGTCGGGGACGGCCCCGGGCCAGATCGCCGGTCGTGGCGAGGTGGCCGTCGGCCTGGTATTCAGCCATGACTGTGTGCTCTACAAGGAACGCGGCATGACCGACCTGGAGGTGTCGTTCCCGAAGGAAGGCACCGGTTACGAGATCGGTGGGGTGGCGGTCATCAAGGGCGGCAAGAACGCCGACGGCGCCAAGCAGTACGTGAACTGGGCACTGTCCGCAGAGGCGCAGGAACTCGGCCCGGGTGCAGGCTCCTACCAGTTGCCGACCAACCCGGACGCCAAGCTCGACTCGCGCATGGTCGACTTGAACACGATCAAGCTCGTCGACTATGACTTCGCGAAGGCTGCGGCCCACAAGAAGGAGCTCACCGCACGCTTCGACGCCGAAGTCGCGGCGCAGCCCAAGGAATGAGCCGGTGACCGCTCCTGCGACCGCGGCCGGGAACTCCCGGCCGCGGACCCGGCGGAAGGCGGTCGACCCCACCACCGTCGGGGTCGTCATCCTGGTCGTCGGCATTCTGGCCCTGCTGATCATCTATCCGCTGTCCACCGTGTTCGTTCAGGCGCTCGGTCCGGTCGGCTGGGAGATCGTCACCTCGATGATCACCAACCCGGTGAACCGGACGATCGTCGGAAACACATTCCTGCTCGGTCTGCTGGTCGGCGTGATCGGCACCGCACTCGGGTTCCTGCTCGCCTACGTGCAGGTGATGGTGCGGTTCAAGGGCAAGAAGATCATGCATCTGCTCTGCCTGCTGCCGGTGGTGTCGCCTCCGTTCGCCGTGGCCACCGCCGTGATCACGCTGCTCGGGCGGCGTGGCATTGTGACCTACGGCCTGTTCGGCTGGGAGACCAACATCTACGGGCTACCCGGATTGGTGCTGGTGCTGGTGCTGTCCTTCTTCCCGGTGGCCTACATGAACTTCAAGGGCATGCTGGAGAACCTCGATCCGGCCCTGGACGATGCCGCGGCCAACCTGGGGGCGTCGCGCTGGCGTGCCTTCTGGCGGGTCACCCTGCCGATGCTCGTCCCCGGATTTGCGGCTTCCTTCCTGTTGCTGTTCGTCGAGGCGATCGCTGATCTGGCCAATCCGCTGGTGATCGGCGGCGACTTCACCGTATTGGCTTCGCGAGCGTTCATCGCGATCACCGGTGAGTACGACGTCGCGGCCGGTTCGGCCTACTCGCTGGTGTTGCTGATGCCGGCGGTACTGGTGTTCCTGGTCCAGCAGTACTGGGTGGCGCGCAAGAGCACGGTGACCGTCACCGGCAAGCCGGCCGGTGCTCGGCGCCAGTTGACCCATGCCTCCGGGCGGGTGCCGCTGCTCGCCTTCGCGGTCGTCGTCGGCCTCGTCGTAGTAGGCATCTACGCCACGGTGCTGGCCGGTGCGTTCACCTCCATCCTGGGCATCAACAACACGTTCACATTGGACAACTTCCGCTACGTGCTCAGTGGGATCGGCAACGAGGCGATCGCCGACACCACCGTGCTGGCGCTGATCGCGACGCCGGTCGCCGGCCTGCTTGGCATGTTGATCGCATGGCTGGTGGTGCGCAAACTCAAACGGGGCAACGGCCTGCTGGACTTCCTCGGCATGCTCGGCCTCGCCGTCCCGGGAACAGTGATCGGCATCGGCTACGCGATCGCCTTCAACAACCCTCTGATCATCGGCAACCGGATGTTCCTGCCCGCACTGGGCGGCGGGTCGGCACTGTTCGGCGGGGCGATCGCCATCGTGATGGTCTACGTGATCCGGTCGGTGCCCTCGGGCCAACGGTCCGGCATCGCGTCCCTGAAACAGATCGACCCCAGCATCGACGAGGCCGCCGCTTCGCTGGGCGCGGACAGTGTGACCACGTTCCGCAAGGTCACCCTGCCGCTGATCCGACCGGCCTTCCTGTCCGGTCTGATCTATGCGTTCGCCCGATCGATGACGACCCTGTCACCGATCATCTTCATCACCACACCGCAGACCAGGATCATGACGAAGCAGATCCTGGCCGAGGTCGACGCGGGCCGGTTCGGCAACGCGTTCGCGTTCTGCACCCTGCTGCTGATCATCGTGGTGGCCGTCATGGGCCTGATGAGCCTGTTGGTGCACGGTCGCTCCGACGTTCGGACGGCGACGAATCTTGGAGGAGGAGCATGACCATCGCGCAGACGCGGACCGCCGACACCGGACGGATCGAGATCAGTCAACTGGTCAAGGAGTTCATCGGCCGCGACGGCCCGACCACCGCGGTCGACCATGTCGACCTGCACACCGAGCCGGGTGAGTTCATCACCCTCCTGGGGCCGTCCGGCTGCGGGAAGACAACGACCCTGCGGATGGTGGCCGGGTTCGAGCACCCGACCTCGGGCGACATCCGTCTGGACGGTGACGACATGACCCGGCTGACCCCGGACAAGCGTCCGATGTCGATGGTGTTCCAGAGCTACGCCCTGTTCCCTCATCTGAGCGTGCGGGACAACATCGCCTTCGGGCTCAAGCTGCAGCGGTTGAACGCCAAGGACATGAACGACGCCATCGAGGGTGCGCTGGTGTCGATGGATCTGGTGAAGCTGGCCGACCGGGCGCCGAACCAGCTCTCCGGCGGTCAGCAGCAGCGGGTGGCGCTGGCCCGGGCCATGGTGATGCGGCCGAAGGTGCTGTTGTTCGACGAACCTCTGTCGAACCTGGACGCCAAGCTGCGGGTGCAGATGCGCACTGAGATCCGCGGGCTGCAGCAGCGGCTCGGCATCACCGCGCTGTACGTCACCCACGACCAGGACGAGGCGATGTCGCTGTCGGACCGGATCGTGGTGATGAACAAGGGCCGGATCGAACAGATGGGCACGCCGGACGAGATCTACCGGCGACCGGCCACCGTGTTCGTGGCCGACTTCATCGGCAGCGCCAACTTCCTGGAACCGTCCGCGGTCAGCTTCGCCGGCGGAGTGGCCAACGTCAGGGTGCTCGGGTCGGAACGCCCCCTGCCGTACGCGCCGGGCGCCGAGCAGGCCGAGACCCATTCGGTGCTGGTGCGTCCCGAATCGGTGCACGTGCAGCGTGCCCGCGAGGTGCCCACCGAGGGCGATGCCGTCGTCGGTGGACGCGGACGCGTGTTGCGGGCGGTGTTCTACGGGGCCGTCGTCGAGTACGAGATCGACACCAACGCGGGCACCATCGTGGCCGTGGTCGCCGATCCCGACCCGTCCGCGATCCTGCACGAGGGCGACCTGGTGGAGGTGGACTTCCCGCCGTCCCGGGGTTGGCTGTTGCCGGCCTGAGCAGACCTCCACGGCCGGCCGGGTACCTTCGGAGGATGGCAGACCTTCGCGGCATCGTCGCCTTGGCGGTGGCTCTGACCCTGGCTGGCTGCGGTGCCCCGCAGCCCACTCCCATGGAAACTCCGCCGGGGTCGGCGGCGGACACGCCGAGCGTGCCGCCGTCGGTCCCGGCCACAGCGAGCCTTCCGGCGGCCGAACCACTGAGTGGCACCCCGTTCGCAGTCCAGGAGCTCGGCCGGTTCGACGAGCCGTGGGCGATGACCTTCCTGACCGACGGCGACGCCCTGATCACCGAACGGGCCGGACGCCTCGTGCTGCGGCACGCCGACGGACGCAGCACCGAGGTGACCGGCGTCCCCGAGGTGGTGCACCAGGGTCAGGGCGGCCTCGGCGACGTCATCGTGTCGCCCGACTTCGCCACCGACCACACCGTCTACCTCAGCTGGGCCGCGCGTGGCACCGGTGGTTCCGGTGCCGAGGTCGGCCGGGCCACCCTGATCAACGACGCCAACGGCGCTCGGCTGGACGGCCTGAGCGTGATCTGGCGGCAGCAGCCCAAGACCAGCGGCAACGGTCACTACGGCCACCGGCTGGCATTCTCGCCCGACGGCGCCCACCTGTTCGTCAGCTCCGGCGAGCGGCAGAAGATGACGCCGGCCCAGGACCGCAGCAACACCTTGGGCACCATCGTCCGGATGGACCCCGACGGCGGCAACGCCGAGATCTGGAGCTACGGTCACCGCAACCCGCTGGGCATCGCCTTCGACGCCACCGGCAACCTGTGGAGTTCGGAGATGGGGCCGCAGGGCGGTGATGAGCTGAACCTGATCAGGCAGGGCCGCAACTACGGCTGGCCGCTGGCCTCCAACGGCTCCCACTACGGCGGGGCCGACATTCCCGACCACAAGCCGGGTGACGGCTTCGAGGCTCCGTTGGTGTGGTGGAACCCGAGCGTCTCGCCGGGCAGCCTGATGATCTACTCCGGGGCGATGTACCCGCAATGGCAGGGCGACGCGTTCATCGGCGCACTGTCCGGCCAGGCGCTGATCCGGGTCGACCTGGACGGCACGAAGGCCCGCAAGGCCGACCAGTGGGACTTCGGCGACCGCGTCCGCGAGGTCGAACAGGCGCCCGACGGGTCGATCTGGGTGCTCACCGACGGTTCCGAGGGACGGCTGCTGCGGCTCACCCCCGCCTGACCGGGTCGCGCGGAGCGTTCAGCTGATGACGACAGGGGTGTCGAACGGTTCGACGCAGAACCCCAGCAGCGGACGGCAGCCGAGTTGGGTGGGTCGACACAGCCATCCGGCCAGCAGCACGGCCACTCCGACGCCGACGCCGCGGAGCGTGCGCCGGGGCCGTCCGGGTGCTGGGGAGGAACGCATGGAGCGACGCTAAGGCGGCCTGACCCACGTTTCACATCGGATGCGTGAAAAACCTTTCTGTTCGGTTTGCTGAGAACACCCTTACCTCACGGTCCCGCCACGCCTAGATTGGGGGCAGCATGGCGCCGACACCGATCGTCGGACGCCTGGGACAGATCGGCTCAATGTGGAGTCGGGACAGGGAGTACCAGATGGGCAACAGCGATCCGTTGGTCATTGCGATCGACACGTCGACCACGTCGACCAAGGCGATCATCGTCGATCCGAACGGCAATGTGCTGGCACAGGCCAAGCAGGAGTTCCCGCTGAGCAATCCGCGGACCAGCTTCTACGAGCACGATCCGCTGGACTGGTGGAACACCACGAACGCGACCGTCGGCAAGGCCATCTCCGGGCTGAAGAAGAAGCAGCGCAAGCGCATCGCGGCGATGGCGATGACGCATCAGCGGGAGACCTTCGCGCCGTTCGACGAAGACGGTGTGCCGCTGCGTTCGGGCATCATCTGGATGGACGGCCGGGCCGCCGACCAGATCCGCCGTTACGGCACCCCCGAGATCCATGCGCTCTCCGGGAAGCCGGCCGACATCACCCCGGCGCTGTACAAGCTGGCCTGGGTCAAGGAGAACCAGCCCGAGATCCTGCCGGAGGCGTACAAGGTCGTCGACGTCCACGGCTACTTGGTGTTCAAGCTCACCGGCCAGTGGGTCAGTTCGGTCGCCTGCGCCGATTCACTGGGCCTGTTCGACATCGCCAAGCAGGACTACGACCCCGGCCTGCTCGAGATCGCCGGCGTCCGCCGCGACCAGATGAGCGACTTGAAGAAGCCGGGCGAGATCATCGCCGACATCGACCCGTCGATCACCCACAACTGGGGCCTGGACCACACCATTCCGCTGGTCGCCGGCATGGGCGACGGCCAGGCGGCCGGTGTCGGTGCGGCCGCGGTCTCCGCCGACACCATGTACCTCAACCTCGGCACCGCCGTGGTGGCCGGCGTGCACGGTCCCGACTACGCCTACGGCAAGGCCTATCGGACGCTGGCCGCAGGCATCCCGGACTGGTACGACTTCGAGCTGCTGGTCAGCTCGGGCGCCTACCTGGCCACCTGGTTCCGTGAGGCGCTGGGCAACCCGGCACTCGGCGCTCGGCCCGATCCCGAGCTCGAGGCCGGTGCGGTGGCACTGCCGGTGGGCTCGCTGGGCTTGATCACCATGCCCTACTGGAACGCCGTCCAGACCCCGCACTGGGATCCGGTCGCCCGTGGTGCCGTCGTCGGCTGGCGCGGCATTCACAAGCGTCCGGCGATGTACCGCTCCATCCTGGAGGCCATCGGCATCGAGATGCGCAACGGCCTGGAGGGTCTGGAGGCCGACACCGGCACCAAGGTCACCCAGATCCGGGCGATGGGTGGCGGCACCCGCAGCCCGCTGTGGCGGCAGATCATGACCGACGCGATGGGCGTCCCGATCACCGCCTGCCTCGAGGACGAGATCTCCGCGATGGGTGCGGCCGTGGCCGCCATGTCGGTGACCGGCGTGCACGGTGAGCCCGACATCGCCGTCTACGCCGAGAAGATGGCCCAGTTCGGCGACACCACCGAGCCCGACCGGGACAACTACGAGCTCTACGGTGAGGTGGCCGCGATTCAGAAGAAGCTCTACCCGGCGCTGCAGGAGGTGAACGAAGACATCCACTCCTTCATGGAGCGGCATCCGGGCTGAGTCCTCGACACGGGAGGCGTCGGCATCGACGCCTCCCGTGTTATCGCCCTTCCCCTGCAGGACGAATGACGAGGAGTGCACGTGCGTGCCTACATGTTCCATGGACCCGGCGATCTCCGGATGGAGGGCGTCGAGCCCGGTAAGCCCGGTCCGGGGGAGGTCGCCGTCGAGATCAAGGCGGCAGCCACCTGCGGTACCGACCTGAAGAGTTACCGTCGCGGCCATCCCACCCTGTTCCCGACGCTGCCGGCCCGGTTCGGCCATGAATTCGCCGGAATCGTCACCGAGGTCGGCGAAGGAGTCACCAAGTTCGCTCCCGGCCAGCGGGTCGTCGCCGCCAACACCTGCCCCTGCGGCTCGTGCTGGGCCTGCACCATCGGCCGCGAATCGTTGTGCGAGAACCTGCAATACCTCAACGGAGCGTTCGCCGAGCAGATCGTGATTCCCAAGGCGATCGTCGAACGCAACACCTACGAGATCCCCGAGACGCTGCCGTTCGAGGCGGCGGCACCCCTGGAACCGCTGTCGACGGTCGTCCACGGCATGGCCGAGAGCGGCATCGCGCTGGGGGACACGGTGGTGGTCAACGGTGCCGGCCCGATCGGCCAGATGTACATCCGCCTCGCCCAGTTGCGCGGGGCGTCGGTGATCTCGGCGGACATGTCGGCCGGACGGCTGGCCCAGGCCGAGGCGGCCGGTGCCATCGCCACGGTGAACCTGAGCGAGTACGAGACCACCGCCGAGCGAGCCGCCGCGATCCGGGCGATCACGCCGCACGGACGTGGCGCCGACGTCGCCGTCGAGGCGGTCGGTCTGCCGGAGGTGTGGGAGCAGACCGTGCAATGCCTGCGTCCGGGCGGCACCGCCGTATTGTTCGGCGGGCCGAAGGCGGGATCCACGTTCACCGTGGACGCCGTCGCTATGCACTACAAGGAATACAAGATGGTCGGCGTCTACCATCACGCACCGCGCTACGTGCAGATCGCCGTCCACCTGCTGTCGACCGGGAAGTTCGACGGCTTGACGCTGTGCACCGAGGTGCGTCCGCTCGACGCGCTGGTGGAGTCGCTGGAGGACATGTCCCGAGGCGTCGGCAGCAAATACATCCTGAGGCCGTGAGGAGAGATTGATGCTTTTAGCAAACGAACGCGAGCAGATCGTGGAGGCCTGCCGGTTCATGCAACGCGAAGGACTGGTGGTCGGCACCGCCGGCAACGTGTCGGTGCGGGTCGGCGACCAGGTGGCCATCTCGCCCAGCGGCGTGGCCTACGAGTCGATGCGGGCAGAGGATGTCGTGGTCACCGACCTCGACGGCACCATCCTGGAGGGTGCGCTGAAGCCGTCCAGTGAACTGCCGCTGCACCTGGCGGTGTACGCGTCCACGCCGGCCGGGGCGATCACCCACAACCACGCCCCGGCGTCCACCGCGTTGGGTCTGGTGGTCGACGAGATTCCGCATTCGCACTACTACTCGGCAATGTTCGGCGGAACGGTGCGGGTGGCGCCGTTCGCCTTGTTCGGCACCGACCAGCTGGCGATCAACGTGGCCGACGCGCTGCACGAGCGCACCGGTGCGCTGATGGCCAACCACGGTGCCATCACCACGGGCGCCACCTTGGACAAGGCCCTCTCGCTGCTGCCGTACCTGGAGTACATCTGCGAGATCCAGCTGCGGGCAATGGCCACCGGTCAGCCGGTCAAGCAGATCACCGATGACGAGATGGCCCAGGCGGTCGTCGGCATGTCCACCTACGGGCAGCAACCACGAAAGGAAGGCTGAACCATGGCGATAATCACGATTCTCGGCGCGGGGGCGATGGGCTCCGCGCTGGCCACCCCGCTCACCCAGGCCGGTTGGGAAACCCGGTTGTGGGGGACCTGGCTGGACGACCATCTGCTCGACGCCTGCGAGGCCGGCAAGCCGCATCCGCGGACCAACGTGCCGTTGGCGCCGGGCACCAAGCTGTACCGCTCCGACCAGCTCGATGAGGCCCTCGAGGGTGCCGACGCGGTGTTCATCGCGGTGGCGTCGGTCGGTATCCCGAAGATCACCGAGATGGCGCTCAGCGCAATCTCCAAGGCGTCGGTGCTGCTGTGCACCACCAAGGGCTTCTGGACCGACCCGGACGGCCGCATCCAGCTGCTGCCGGACGCCATCCGTGCCATCGCCGCGGACAAGGGCGCCCTGCTGCCGCCGATCGTGGGCGTGGGCGGCCCCTGCAAGGCCAACGAGGTCGCCGAGGGCAAGCCGACCGCGACCATTTACGGCTCGCTCCACGAGGCCTCGGCGATCCGGATGGCCCGCGAGATCTCGACCGACGTGTACCGGATCGAGCCGACCACCGACGAGGTGGGCGTCGAGGTGTGCGCGCCGATGAAGAACGTCTACGCGATCGCGCTCGGTATCGCGGACGGCCTGGAGGAAGGCACCGGCCTGCCGCACCACAACCTGAAGTCGGCGATCTTCGCCCAGGCGGTGCGCGAGATGTCGATCGTGTCGACCGAGCTGGGCGCCCGCCCCGAGACGGCCTTCGGGCTGGCCGGCGTCGGTGATCTCGAGGTGACCGGGCTGTCCGGCCGCAACAAGGTGTACGGCGTCCGGATCGGACGTGGTGAGAACGCCATCGAGGCCCTGGCCGCGATGGAGGCCGCTGAGCAGACCGTCGAAGGGGTCCCGGCCGCCGGCCTGGCGCTCACCCTGGTGCAGCAGCGCGAGGGTCTGCTCGACCGGCTGCCGCTGCTCCAGGCGGTGACGGCGATCATCGCCGGTGCCGAGGATCCGGCGGGCCTGGCTGCCGCCGCGGCGTTGCCGCCGCGGATCTGAAGTCTCGGCGATCGGCCGGCCCGCGGGTGGACCCGGCCGGCCGATCGCCGTGTTGGGGCCGTCGCCTGTCCGGTCTGCCGCACCTGCGGCTTGTGGTGCGTGCCCGACCTTGTTTGAAGGCGAACTCATTCTCTCCAGGCCGCCGATATCCACCAGGAAGCGACTTGAGTTCAGCTGTCGACGAGCCGATCGTGCGAGCGAGAAGACATGAGGACGGTTGCCTGGAAGTAAGGTTTCGGCTCCGAGCGACATGTAGAGGGTGTGGGAGCAATCGTCGAGCCGGCCGGTCCGGACATGGCCGAACGCCGACCGGTGAATTGGCGGCCCCCGGTCGATGACCGGACGCGGACGAAGTTCGTCGCGGTGTACACCCACGAGCATCCGCGGCTGGTCGCGTTCGTACTGCGCCGTACCGGGGACCGCGGCGTTGCCGAGGACGTCACTGCCGAGGTCTTCCGGATCGCCTGGGAGCGGGTGGGCGAGACGATTCCGGATTCTGCCTGGCTATTCGTCACCGCGAGGAACCTGACCATGGCGCATCATCGCGCCACCCGGCGGTCGGCGATCGTCCGCCAGCGGCTGATCGACGCCGGTTTCGAGCGAGGCGATGATCCTGTCGATAGACGGGGTGAGCAACTCTTGGCGGCGCTGGACGCCCTGCCGCTCGATCAGCGTGAACTTCTAACGAGCCACTACTGGGACGGCCTGAGCGGCTCCGAGTGTGCGGCGTTGGCCGGTTGCTCGGTGGGCGCGGTCTGGGTGCGGTTGCATCGGGCGCGCGCGGCACTCCGGGTCGAGATCGACAAGCTGAAGGGTGAATGACATGCGACTGACCACGTTGCTGCGCCGGGCCGATCCGTGGCCACACCCCGAGCGCGGGCTGTCGACCCGGGCCCGGGCAGAACTGCGAGCCCTGGTCGGCCCCGAAACGGAGGCGCCTGTCCCGTCACGGCCCGTTGTGCGGCGCCGCGGTCGGCGGCTGCCGGTGCTGGGCGCCGCGCTCCTCGCTGTCCTTCTCCTGGTAGCGGTCCCGGTGTTGCAGCGATCGGTTCAGGGTGTGCCAACGCCTCCGGTCGCGTCCGTACGCGCATCCGCGGTCCCGCCGGTAACCGGTCGCTGGATAGAAGCGGCCTCCGCGCCGCTCTCGGGACGCCGCGACGCCCTCACGGCGTGGGTTGCCGGCTCCTTCCTGGTGGTGGGCGGAACGACCACGCGGCCTTGCACGGCGCGTCAGGGCTGCGGCGACGATCCCGCCACGCTCTCCGACGGCGCCCGCTACACACCGGCGACCGATACATGGGAGGCGATTGCCACGGCACCAGTACCGCTCGGCCGGGCTGGTGAGGCGGCCAATCCCTACCAGGCGACGACGGTCATCGGGCACAGGCTCTACGTGCTTCAGGGGGGCGTCTTCCTGTCCTACGACGCGGACATCGACCGCTGGACGAGTCTGGACGCGCCGCCCACCACTGTCTACCTGGCCGGCGCGGCGGGCGATTCGGTCATCGCCTTCCCGGTCTCCGTCTGTGGTGACGACACGATCAGGACCTGCCGTGCCACCGAGCGGATGCCCTATCTGCGTTACGACCCGGACGCCGCCAGCTGGACGAAGCATGTGACCCGCTTGGCTGTGCCGAGCAGCGTGTACGGAGCCACGGTCGTGGGCGGTCAGCTGGTCGTGTCGTGGCTGGAGCGGAACGGGATCGGGGCGGCGAGCGTCGACCTCCGCCGCGGCACCACAGCCGTCCGGTCGCGATTCCCGACCGGGCAGCGGCCCATGCCGGTGGCGGTCGGGAACTGGGCGGCGTGGCCGCGGGACTCACGCCGGGCGTGGCTGCTCGACCCGCTGACATTCACGACTCCGCGTGTCGTGCTGCCGACCGAACCTGGGGCCTTGTGGGTCAGCGTCGGTAGAACGCAACGGAACCTGCCCCTTGTGGCGGCAGGCATGATCGTCCTCCGGGGCCAGTTCTACGACCCAAGCACCGGCCTATGGTCGGCTGTCCCTGCGCTCCCGGTTCCTGCCCAGGATCCGGTGATAGCCAGCGGCGGCGACGCGGTGCTCGCCTGCAATGGCTGGGACGGTACCGGCTACGCCACGTCCTGCTTCCTGCTCCGGCCAGAGCCAGCGAGCCAGAAACGACCCTAGACAGCGTGGGTCAGTTGCGGCCGCCGCCGGTGCGACGACTGATCGCGCGATCGACGTGCCCTTCAGTCCCGACCCAGCGCCACGCGAACGGGTGGCTCACCTCTCGGCGAGAATCGGAGCACCTCGTCGCCGACGTGAACCCGGCTGTCGATCTCGTACATGTCCCGCAGTGTGTGCTCGGCGGTCGGATCGCCCCGATCTGCCAGCCGAACCAGCTCGGCAAGTGCGTCGCCCATCCCGAAATCGATCGGGGTCCCGGGTAGCGGCATCGCACCCCAACTGTCCCAAAGCAGCAGTTCGTCGCCGAAGCGGTGGGCGACATCCATGATCAGGTAGGAAAGCACGAATGTGGCTCCGGTGAACTCCACCGGGCCGATCCTGACGCCGAGGTCGTCGATCGAGCGCCCATGCTGTCGATGGCCGGTCCAGGCTGCCGCCGCGGTGAGGAACGGGGAGTCATCAGAGATGGAGATGTCGCGGGGGTTGGTGACCCGGCCGCGCGGCTCGGCGAGCCCTGGATCGAAGCGGACCCATCTGTCGTCGACCCAGGCCTCGGCCACTACGTGATCAACGCGGGAGTTCGGACGCAGATAGTCGGCAAAGCCCACTCGGCTCCGCGCTGGAATGTTGTGCTGACGCAGAACGCCGACGGCGAGCAGGGTCTGGTCACGACAACAACCCTGGACACGCTCGGGTTCCGCGCGCGGGGACGAGAGCGGAGTGCCGTGCCGCTGCTGGTCGATGTCCAGGATTGCGCTGAGCCAGCGGGCGTTGATGTCGTCATTGCTGTGCTCGGGTAGCTGCGTGGTTGCGTACCGGTAGTGCGCGATCAGGTTCTGCGCCACAGCGGATGCGCTGGCGATAGTCGGATCGACCTGGTCGAGGAGCGCAGCATGGTGGCCGGGATCCGAGTAGGCCGAATGCCGTGCATAGCTCCTTGAGTGCGGGCTGCAGTCGGCTGCTTCGGAGCATCGCCGCGGCGTGGAACACATGCTCGTACGCTAGCCGCCGCCTTTACAGGGAACGGGAGATGCTCTCCCGCGGCCGACCGATCGCGCGATCGGCCACTGGTGACGGGATCGATGACTGTTTCGGGCTATTTCCCGAAAGTGGTGGACGTTTCCCGACAGTAGTGGTGGATCGCGCGATCAGTGAGCAGGCGACGGGGGAGCGCAGTGCGGAGATCCCGGCGTTCGCCGGGATGACGGCTTGGGCGAGGGATGAGGGTTTGGGCGGGCGGGAGGCGGAACCGCTGCGTCAGATCGCGCGGGCGACCCAGGGGAAGCGGCGGTCGACCTGGGGGTCGTAGAGCGGGACGCCGAGCGCGTCCAGGGTCTGGATCGCCGGGTCCATCACGGTCAGATCCTTGACGTTGTGGAAGGTGAGCACGACGAAGGTGCCGCCGGTGATCCAGACGTCGAAGGAGCCGTGGGACGGATGGGAGAAGTGGTAGGTGTCGGTCCGCCGCCAGGTGCCGTAGACGATCGACAGCTCGTCGAGTACGCGGTCGGTGTCCAGCGGTGCCACGTCTTTGACCCGGCGGCCCTTGATCAGCTTCAGATAGGTGCGCCGGTCGGCCACGCGGTTGCTGCGCCGGCCGTCGGGGTAGGCCCAAAACGCCAGTTGGTAGCTCATGTCACTCCCAGGGGTACCGATCTAGGGCGAAATTTAGCGAGCGGGCCGCGCCGGAGTGGGTACCGACGCGGCCGTTTCAGCGAAATCTCGGACGAGGGTGTCGAAGGGTCTCGACAAGCTCGACCAGCGGTGGGGACGACCGGTGGTGGGCAGAGGTCTCG
>NZ_JAPUED010000079.1:0-3734 GCF_027492755.1 Micropruina sp.
TCGACGCTTGCGGGTTGAGCTTGTCGACGCTTGCGGGTTGAGCTTGTCGAAACCCCTCTCACGCCAGTTCGCGTCCGATCTGCTCCAGGTGCCCCACCACGGCACGGACGGCGCGGCGCGCATAATGATCCGGGCGCGCCAACGCCACCAGCGCCCGCCGGGCGTTCACGCCGCGCAGCGGACGCAGCACCGTCCCGGGATGCGGCCGGGTGGTGAATCGAGGCAGCAGCGCCAGCCCCTCCCCGACGGCGACGAACGATTCGACCAGCCGGTTGTCGATCAGCCGCAGCCGGCGATGCAACGGCGAGCCGGTGACCGCCTCGATCGCCAGCAACACGCTGTCGAACGGAAAGCCCTGCGGCACCGCGATCCAGCTGGTGCCGACCAGATCTTCCGGCGATAGCTCGGCCTTCGCCGCGAGCAGGTGTCCGATCGGCAGGGCGACGTCGAGCGGCTCATGGGCCAGCACCCGAGCGACCAGCCCTTCGGCACCGGACGGCACGTCGCCGGCAGCGCTGTGCGCGATCACCAGATCGTGGTCGAGGGTGCGCGCGGCGAAGCCCTCTTCGGCCAGGTCGAAGTCCTGCACCTCGATCGTGATCGGCGAACCGCGCAGCCGCTCCACTAGGCCCGGTAACAGCGCCTCGCCGGCGCTGGGCAGGGTGCCGATCGAGACCGTGCCGCCGGGCTGACCCATCCGCTCCCCAACCGAGCCTCCACCTCGGCAAGCACCCGCGCCACCTCGTCCGCACTCTCGGCGAGCAGCTGCCCCTCGGCGGTCAGCCGCAAGCCGCGCGACACCGGCTCGACCAGCTTGACGCCCAGTTCGCGCTCGGCGGTGCGCAGCTGCTGCGAGACCGCGCTCGGCGTCCGGTGGGTGGCGGTCGCCACCGCGGCCAGCGTGCCGCGTCCGGCGATCTCGCGGAGCAGCATCAGATGACGCACTTCCATGAAGGAAACCTACACGGTTGCTTCAGCAAGTCTTGCTTGTCCTTCACTGTCACCTGCTCCAGGCTGGACCCGTGCCACCTCGTCATGTCCTGCTCGCCGTCGGCGTCGCCGTGGTCTGGGGAATCAACTTCCTGGCGATCCACGCCTCGTTGGAGCAATTTCCGCCGTTGTTCCTGGTCGCGCTGCGGTTCGGCGTGATGGCGATTCCCACCCTGCTGTTCGTGCCGCGCCCGAAGGTGCCGCTGCGCTGGCTGATCGGCTACGGGCTGGGCTTCGGCACCTTGCAGTTCATCGGCCTCTACCTCGGCATGGCCGCCGGCTTCCCGGCCGGCCTGGCCTCGCTGGTGCTGCAGTCGTCCGCACCCTTCACCGTGCTGCTCGGTGCGCTGCTGCTGCGAGAGCGGGTCAGTGGCCGCGCGGCGCTCGGGGTCGCCATCGCCGTGATGGGGCTGGTGCTGGTGGGAGTGACCCGGGCGACCAGCGGCTCCTGGTGGCCGTTCCTGCTGGTGGTTCTCGGCGGCCTGGGTTGGGCGCTGGGCAACCTTGCCGCCCGGCAGGCCGCGGCACCCAATCCGCTGCACCTCACCATGTGGATGTCGGTGGTGCCGCCGTTGCCGATGCTCGCCCTCTCACTGGCCTTCGAAGGCCCCGATCAGATCGCCTCGTCGCTGGCCACCTCGCTGACCGCGGCGGCGGTGCCGGCCTGGATCGGTCTCGGCTACACCGTGCTCATCGGCACCGTGCTGGGCTCCGGGGTGTGGGTCTGGTTGATGAGCCGCCATCCGGCCGGACGGGTGGCGCCGTTCTCGATGCTGGTGCCGGTGTCCGGGCTGACCACCGCCTGGTTGGTGCTGGGCGAGACCCCCCAGCCGCTCGAACTGCTCGGCGGCGCCCTGGTGATCGGCGGCGTGCTGTGGGCCAGCCTGCGCAAGGCCCCGGCTCCCGACCTTCAGCCCGAGATCGTGCGGGCCTGAGCGAGAAGCCCGCATTGCCGGTTCCGCTGGTCGAGCTTGTCGAGACCCATACCCGCGGCGTCCTACCAAGGGGCTTCCACGGGCTCAACCCGCAAGCGCCGACAGACTCTCACCGCTGGTTGAGCTTGTCGAAACCAAGATCCCGACAAGCTCGATCAGCGTTGGTCCCGTTTTCCCATAAGAACTCCGCCTGACCGCGCAGCGCGAAGAACCCTCGCGAACCATTGACCGACCCCGGCGTTCGCACGTACCGTTCTTCGTAGTTCTCATGCGAGAGGAGGTCACCCGATGATGAATAGGCATACCGTCCGGTTCACGCCCACCGCTTTCGACGCGGCGGTCACGTTCGTGGTGGCCGGCGCCCTCGCGATGCAGCAGAACGGGCCTGGGCACACGGATAACTGACCCTGTCAGGGGAGAAGTCTGCCCAGTTGCGGTTCGAAACCTCACGTCGTTCTGACTGACTAACCGTCGACACCGCCCTCGCGGCTTCGCAGCGACGCCCAAGCTCATTCGCAACTACGCCCAAGCTCAGTTGAGCCCATCGCACCACCGTGGAGAACGCGCCACCGACGACGGCGAGCGTGAACCTGAAAGAGAACAACCATGACCATCACTGCCGACATCCACACCACGATCGCGGAGCTCGTGTTCCGCCCATTGACTGTTCCGGCGTCCGTCGAGGCCCCGGACGCCGCCGACTTCCTCGCCATGACCGAGGTACGCAACCGGGTGTACCGCGCGATCAGCGGCCACGACGACGATCATCACGCGCCCGAGGCACTACTGCCCCACTATCTGCCCAACGACTACGAGTTGCGCCACATGTGGCTCGCCGTCCTCAACGGCACGATCGTGGGGCGAGTCGGCGTCGACATTCCGCTCGAAGCCGGCTCTCGATCCGCCTACTGGCTGATCGAACTGTTGCCCGAGGTGTGGGGCCGGGGCATCGGAACCTCCGCCTATCAGCTGGTCGAGCAGACCGCTCATGCCCATGGCCGGACGGTGCTGCAGTCCTGGGCGCAGCATCCGGACGCCCCCGGTGAGCGCCTGGTGCCGCCCACCGGATTCGGATCGGTCCCGCGCGACCATGCGGCCCGGTTCTTCCTGCGGCACGGCTACACCCTGGAGCAGATCGAGCGGTGCAGCCGACTCGACCTGAACGGCTCCTTCGAGGAGATCGAGCGACTGCTCGCCGAGGCACGCCGGGCATCCACCGACTACCGGTTGGTGCAGTGGACGCTGCCGACACCGAGCGAGTACGTCGACGGCTACGCCTGGATGAAGTCACGAATGTCCACCGATGTGCCGGCCGGCGACCTCGAGTTCGACGAGGAGGCGTGGGACGCGGCACGGATCGCACTCCATGACGCCCGCTATCTCGACGGTGGCCAGACCGTGCAGGTGACCGCCGCCCAGCACATCGCCACCGGCGAACTGTGCGGCTTCAACGAGTTGGTGATCGGGCCCGACCTGACTCGCGCCACCCATCAGGAGGACACCTTGGTGCTGACCCAGCATCGCGGTCATCGGCTGGGCCTGCTGGTCAAATGCGCCGGGCTGCTCGCCTGGCGCCAGGTCGCTCCGGAATCGCCTCGGGTGATCACCTACAACGCCGAGGAGAACCGGCCGATGCTGGACATCAACGAGGCCATCGGCTTCGTCCCCGTCATCTACGAGGGCGCCTGGAAGAAGGTGCTGCCGTCCGACTCGGACGAGCAGTCCGCCTGATCGCGGATCGACAGGGAATCGCTGATCAGTCGCCGATCAAGGGGCCCCTCCCTCGTCATCCCGGACTTGATCCGGGAT
>NZ_JAPUED010000079.1:3834-16228 GCF_027492755.1 Micropruina sp.
GATCAGTCGCCGATCAAGGGGCCCCTCCCTCGTCATCCCGGACTTGATCCGGGATGACGTGAGTGGCTCTGCGCTTCCATAGGGAATCGCCGATCCGGAATCAGCGTTGGTTGAGTTGTCGAGACCCCCTCCCGGCCTTCGGACTGGGTCTCGACAAGCTCGACCAGCGGTGACCGGCACTTCCCAAGCAGGTCATCGGGCGTCGGCTCGGTGGCGACCGGCCGACCGACTCGACATATTTATAGTTGTAGTGACTAGAATAAGGTGCGTGACCTCCTTGACGCGACGCGGATCAGCCACCGCAGCCCTTCTCGCTCTCGCGATCGGCAGCTTCGGCATCGGCATGACCGAGTTCGTGGTGATGGGGCTGCTGCCCGATCTGGCTAGCGACCTGCTGCCCAATGCCTGGGCGGTGGATCGCGAGGCGACGATCGCTCAGGCCGGCGTGCTGATCTCGCTGTACGCCCTGGGCGTGGTGATCGGCGCACCCACCATCGCCGGCTCGGTGGCGCGCTTTCCGAGGCACCGGGTGATGATCGTGCTCGCCCTGGCCCTGACCGTGTTCAACGCGCTCACCTTCCTCGCCCCGAGCTTCGAGTGGATGGCCGTGTCGCGGCTGCTGGCCGGCCTGCCGCACGGGGCCTACTTCGGCATCGGCGCGCTTGTCGCCTCCGACGTGCTGGGTCCCGGACGCCGCGCGCAGGGCGTCGCCTTCGTGCTGACCGGGCTGACGGTCGCGAACGTGGTCGGCGTGCCGCTGGGCACATTCCTCGGCCAGAACTACGGCTGGCGGGTCACCTTCATGGCCGTCGCGGCCGTCTTCGCGCTGGCCACCGTCTGCATCGCGGCATTCGTGCCGCATCACGAGGGCAGCCCGGAGCGCACCCTGCGGGCCGAGTTGCGGGTGTTCCGGATCGGCCAGGTGTGGCTGACCCTGGCAATCGGCGCGATCGGTTTCGGCGGCTTCTTCGCCGTCAACAGCTACGTGGCATCGATGGTCACCGAGGTCGCCCACGCGCCGGCCTGGGCGGTGCCCGTGGTGCTGGTGACCAGCGGCATCGGCATGACCATCGGCAATCTGGTCGGCGGACGGCTCGCCGACCGCGACCTGCGACGCACCCTGCTCGGCGCCTTCCTGGGCACCGCCGCGGTGCTGGCGCTGATCGGACTGACCGCGCAATGGATCATCGTGCTGGCCGCGCTGCTGTTCGCCCTCAACTTCTGCGGCTCGATCCTGGCGCCGTCCATCCAGACCCGGCTGATGGACGTCGCCGAAGACAACCAGTCGATCGCCGCCGCGCTGAACCACTCGTCGCTGAACGTCGGCAACAGCCTGGGCGCCTTCTTCGGCGGCACCGTGATCGCCGCCGGCTGGGGCTTCGTCGCCCCCGCCTGGGTCGGCGTCGCGATGGCACTCGTCGGACTCGTACTCACCACGGTCGGCTTCGGCCTGGTCCGCCGCCGCGGGCGCGAACTGGCTCCCGCCTGCTGAGCCCGTAGCTGCCGTCCCTAGCCCCCTTCGACTGACGTCGCCCTTTCCGCCCAGACGCAGGCGCCGATCTGGAAGTGGATGTGCCGGGGCGACTGCTGCCGTTTCCGTTTGCACGACGGGTACGACATTCTGCGTGCCGACTTCCCGATTTTCCCGGGCAGAGCGGGAAGTCCTGCTCTGGTCGCGTCCTCGATCCGAGGTCACCCTGAAGACGAGGCCGCGTCCGCAAGGCTTCGCCATGACCAGCAGAAGTCAGGAGCCAGCAATGTCTTCGAATGCTCCATTCACCGTTTCCCCACCCTTGCCGACGACGGCGGGTGACGTGCGTCGTGCCGGTTGGGGTGGCATCGCCGCCGCGATCGCTCTGATCATCACACCGGCCTATGTCTTCGTCGGCCCGCTGCTCGGCGTCGAGTTCCGGGCAGGAGCAGATGCCTACGATCCCGTGACGAATGCCAGTTGGACCAGCGGCTTGTTCGGACTGCTCGAACTCGCCCAGGCGGTCGGAATCGGCTTCCTGGTGACGGGTGTCCGCCGTGCCCTGCCCGCAGGGTGGGCGCGCGATCTCGGGGCGCTGGCCGGGGTGCTGTGGGTCACCGGCCTGACTCTGCACGCTGCCGCGTTCATGGTGCAGAACACGCAGGCCCAGGCCGCCAACTGGAGCAGTCTCACTTCCGAGGTGAGCGTGCGCGCGATGATCGGCGCTTCCGTCACTGTCATCGAGTGGGCCTTCTTCGGACTTGCCGTGTTCGCCGCCGCCGCCTGGACCATTGCTTTCCTCGTCGCGGGCCGCCCGGCGGGGATCGTGGGCCGCGGAGCTGGTATCTCTGCCGTCGTGATCGCGTTGATCGCCGCGGGTCTCGCGGCCGTTGGCATCATCCCGCCGGCAGCGACCCTCGCGCAGATCCCGATCTGGTTGATCGTGGGGATCGCGCTCGTGGGGCGCTCACGCTCGCTGCGATAATGAGCGGCATGCGGCAGGTACTCGCCAGGGTGGCCGCCCTCTCGGCGGCCACGATGGCCTGTCTGCTGCTCTGTCTTGCGTTCGTCGGCGCGGCAGCCCTCGGCTGGGGGCCGCCGGAACTCGCCGAGCACGGTCTGGCGAGTATCCCCTGGCTCGCCGTCGGCTTCACCCCGGCCGGTGCGATCCTCGCCTGGCAGCGGTCGCGCAATCCGATCGGCTGGTTGATGCTGGCTACCGGGCTCGTGGCGGCTGTCGCTGTCGCCTCGATACCCGGTACGGCCGTCGCGGCGGAACAGGACTGGCCACTGTGGCTGCAACTCACGCTTGCGAACGTCTCCTTCTCGGCCTGGTCGCTGTGGTTGATACTGATCCCGCTGACCCTGCTGTGCTTTCCCGCCGGCCGACTCGGCACTTGGCCGGTGCGCGTCATTGCCATCATCACCATCGTCGGGGGAACCGGCATCCTTCTGCTCAGCCTCGCCGATCCGGGAATCGATGCGTGGGTCGCGGGCTTCGACATTCCCGCAGATGGCCCACTGTTCGCCGCCGGATCGATTGCTGTGCTCGGCGATACCGTCGTCGCCTCGGCGCTCCCACTCCTTCCACTGCTCTTCGTCGTGCAATCCGCCGCATTCGTCGGAATGGTCGTCGTGCTGACCGCCCGGTTCGCGCGCGGCGACGACCGGGTGAGGCAGCAACTGTTCTGGATACTGCTGTCGGCCCTCAGCAGCGTCATCCTCCTGGGCACGGGAGTCGTCGCGGCCGTGTTCGGTCCTGCCTTCGGCCTACTGGCGCTACTGCTTCCGCCCATCGGCATTCTGATCGCGATCATGCGAGTCAATCTCTTCGATGTGAAGCTCGTCTTCTCCCGTGCCCTCGCGTGGAGCATCCTCACCACCGTCTTGGTCATTGTGTTCTTCGCCCTGGTCGCCGTCCTCGGTACCCTGCTCGTCCAGACGGCCAGCGCCGTCATTGCAGCGCTCGCCGTCGCCCTGGTCTTCGAACCGCTGCGGCGAGTGTTTCAGCGCCTGGTGGACCGGCTGATCTACGGCCGCCGCTCAGAACCCGTCTACCTGGTCGAGCTGGTCGGCTCCGGCATCAGCCGAGCGGGCGACCTGCCGAGCCTCGTCAGCAGGCTCGCCGACTCTCTCAAGCTTCCCTGGCTCGCCATTCGAGCCGGCGAGCGGATCCTGACCGCGAGTGGAACCCGGCCGGCGGTCGTGGAGATCTTCCCTCTGCGACACGGTGCCGACGAAGTCGGTTCCGTCGAGGTGGGATTGCGGCGCGGTCAAGGCAGGCTCGGCCGGCCGGACCGTGAAGTGATGGATCTGCTGACGCCCTTCCTCGCGATGCTGCTGCAACTGACCGCCGTATCGGAGGATCTCGCCGCATCGCGCGGCCGGATCGTCGCCGCGACGGAAGAGGAACGCCGGCGGCTGCAAGGGGATCTGCACGACGGCGTGGCCTCGGCGCTCGGCGGAGTGGCGTTCAAGATCGAGGGGATCCGGAACCGGATTCACCAGCATCCGCGCGAGGCTATCGACCTGCTCGCCGGAGTCCACGACGATGTCGTGCGCGCGAACTCCACGCTCCGCGAGGTCATCCACGATCTGCATCCGACTGAACTCGACACGCTGGGACTGGTTGGTGCCATCCGTGAAGCGACCGCCTCGCTCCAGCCACGGCGCGAGACAAGCGATCGTGTCGTGACGGTGAACGCCGACCCCGAGCGGATGGTGCTTCCGGCCGCCGTCGAGGTGGCCGTGTACCGGATCGTCATCGAGGCGACGACCAACGCCCTGCGTCATTCCGCCGCAACCGGGGTGGCGATCGACCTCACACTCGCGTCCTCGGTGATATCGATCACCGTGCACGACAACGCGGCGAGAGCGGGTGAGTGGACGACCGGCGTCGGCCTGCGCTCGATGCGCGACCGAACCGAACAGCTCGGCGGCCGGTTCCACGCAGGACCGAGCGCGACCGGGGGAATCGTCGAGGCCGTGATCCCCGTGCGTGAAACGGCGGGCAGCGATGCCTGAGCAAGCAATCCGGGTACTGATCGCCGACGATCATCCGGTCGTGCGCGACGGACTCACCGTGCTTATCTCCTCACTGTCCGAGATCGAGGTCGTCGGCGTCGCGGCATCGGGCGAGGAGGCCGTCCGTGCCGCGATTGAGTTGCGTCCCGATGTCGTCCTCATGGATCTGTCCATGCCGGATCTCAGCGGCATTGAGGCGACCTCCCGCATCCGTCGCGCGGCACCGACGGTGAGGGTCCTCGTCCTCACCACTCACGAAGACCCGGCAAGCCTCACCGGCTCTATGGGAGCCGGTGCCAGCGGGTATCTGCTCAAGACCAGCGTCATCGGTGAGATCGCGACCGCCATCCGCGCGGTACACAGCGGCCAGTTGACCTTCGGCAGCGACATCGCCGAGACGGCTCTCGGACTGTTGACCGAGGGCGATAGCCGCCCGCCGCGCGCCTTTCCCGAACTGACCGAGCGCGAGTTCACGATCCTCGATCTCCTCGCCAGCGGGGCCACGACCGAGCGGATCGCCGACCGCCTCGGGCTCTCCGGCAAGACAGTCAGCAACAACCTCTCGACGATCTTCGCCAAGCTCCGAGTCGCCACACGCACCGAAGCCGCGCTGCTCGCAAGTTCCCAAGGACTCGGGCGCACGAACTGAGACCCACGCGACGGGGTTGCCGCCACTTGCGCCGTTCCATCGTTGCGATCGGCTTCCTGAGAGATTCCGCATTCCCGCGCAGACCCGTGGCGCGATGGGTGGCGCGATGGGCCGACCGGGACGATTTCCCGGCGCGGTCCGGACACCGCACCCTATCCGCTCGGGTCGGCGGGTTCGTAGCGTCGGGACATGAGTACCACCGCTGCCGCCCCAGGCTCACAGGGGACCGTCCCGGCCACAGGCCCCGACCCGTCGACTACGACGGCATCGGAATCGGCGACCCGCCGATCGGAGTCGGGATCGCCTCCATGCGCGAACGCTCCGCAGAACTCGGTGGCCGCCTCAGCGTCACCGAGCAGAACGGCGGCGGCACCCTGGTGAGCGCCCGCCTACCCCTCTCCTCTCCCTGGGAGCCGCCGAATGACCGACACGATCCGGGTAGCCGTCGTCGACGATCACACCGCATCCGCGAGGGCATCGAAGCCGTCCTCACCGGGCGCGGCGGCGTGCGCATCGTCGGATCGTACGGCACCGCTGAAGCCGCCCTTGCCGGGCTCGTCACCGACCCCGCGGACGTCGTGCTCATGGACTTGGGTCTGCCGGGCCTCAGCGGGATCGAGGCCACACGCCGGCTGCTCGTCACCGCGCCCACCACCCGGGTGCTCGTGCTTTCGATGCTGGACGACACCATGAGCGTCCGCGACGCGATCGACAGCGGCGCGGCCGGTTATCTCGCCAAAACGGCGGGACTGGACGAGATCCTCCGCGGCATCCACGCCGTCCACAACGGTCAACTGCTCCTGGGAGCCCCCGTCGCCCGCCATCTCACCGGCAACCGCACCGGGCCCGTCGACGACGGCTACGCGCCGCGAGAACGTCAGGTGCTCGCGCTGCTCGCCGAGGCGGCCACGACCGGACAGATCGCGGAGCGTCTCGGCATCGCGCAGAAGACGGTCCGCAACCTGCTTTCCACGCTGTACCTGAAACTCGATGTCGAAGACCGCGGACAGGCCGTCCTCGCGGCCCGGCGCCTGCTCAAGCCCTGACGGAATCGACGAACGGATTTCCCGGTCGTTTCCTCTGGTTCCCGGGAGACCGGGAACGGCAGCGTGGTTGGTGTTCGGGCCACATGACCTGGCGACCACGGAGGGTTGAGAAGAATGACCGACGTCATAGGACCACATCCGAGTGGAAAGGTCGGCGGCTGGCTCTTGGCCCTATCGCCCCTGTACTTCGTGATCCTCATCGCGGTGAATGTCTGGGCTTTCAGCGCGAACAGGATCGGTTTGTTCGTGGACATCACGCGCGAGCAGATGGACGCCATCATCCTGAACTGGGTGCTTGCCAACGCCATTGTCACATTAACCTGGCTGGCTGGCGCGCTCGGGGTCGTCCTCATCTCCCGGGTGCTCCTGAGCGGCGCTGCACGACGCTGGGCGGCATTGTCGGTGGGGGTGACTGTCGCTGCGGCGTTGGCATATCTGGTGAGCCTCGTCCTGCGGCTCACCGCAGTGGGATTCACCGGATCGCGGCTCGGTGACGACCCCAGCTACGCGCTCTCGGAGCAGATCGTCAACCGGGTCGGCTGGTTCGGGGCACTCATCGGGGTCGGTCTGCTCTGCGTCGCTCTGGCAGTGAGCCGCACGCGGCGCGTCACCGGAATCGTTGTCGGCTCCGCGTCGGCGGTCGTCCTGCTCCTCTCAGTCCTCGCCTATGACCTCACGCCGCCGTTTCTCTTCGGCCTGCTCTGGACGCCGATCGGGATCACCTGGCTCACGGGGCTGCGGCGGACACGCCGGTAGGCTGGGGCAGATGACGGCGATCAGCGTCCCGATGCGAACGGCATTGCCGGCATTGATCCCGAGGGCGGCCACCTCCGGCGTCGTCGGAGTTCTCGCCATCGGTGCCCTCGCAGTCATGGCCTGGCATTCAGCAAGGAGTGCGCTGGGGCCCTCCGGCGCACTCCTGTTGGCCGCTGATCTTGTGCCGTTCGTTGCGGTACTCGTGACCGTGGGCTTCCTGCTCACCGCGCCTGCTTTCACTGGATTCACGGCGTATCTCGCGATCGCGCTCGTCGTCTACGTCGTCGGCGCTATCGGGATATTCACCCGGGCTACCACGCTCATGCCGGCCGCCCAGCCACTGTGGAACGCCTGCACGATCTTCTCGGTATTCGGTTTCCTGCCCGTCGCCTATCTGTTCCCGAGCGGCCGTTTCACGCCGCGCTGGACTCGCTGGCTCCCGTTGGGTTGGGTCGCGGCCGCAGCACTCGCACTCGCCTTTCCCTGGAATCCGTTTCCTCCCATTCCACTCGCGTTCCTCTCCGCGCTCGGCGTTGTTCTCGTGCTCAGCGCCATCGGAGCGCAGGTCTGGCGTTACCGTGCGCGTTCCAGTCCACTCGAACGTCAGCAGACCAAGTGGCTGTTGCTCGCACTCGGTCTCCAGTGCGCATACTTCCTCGCCGTCATGGCGCTACCGCCCAATACCGTGACGAACCTCGGGAGCCAGGCACTCTCGATCACGCTCGGAACCTTCAGCTCGCTGACGACCACCGGAATCGTGGTCGCGGTCGGCTTTGCGATGCTGCGCTATCGACTATTCGAAGTCGACCTCGTCATCGCCCGAACCCTCGTGTATGGAGCCCTGACGGCTTTCATCCTGACCTGTTACGTCATCGTCGTCGGCGCCGTGGGACTGCTCTGGCCCGCCGGCACACCACTGGCTTTGCCGATCCTCGCCACCGCGCTCGCGGCACTCGGGACAGAGCCCCTGCGGCGGAAGCTACAGCGCGGAGTGAATCGCTGGCTCTACGGACAGCGCGATGAACCAATCGTGGTGCTCAGCCGGCTCGGTGATGAGCTTGCCGTGGTCGCGGACCTCGACGGCGTACTAGAGCGCATCGCGAGGACCGTATTCAGCACGCTGCGCTTCCCTCAGGTCCGTGCCACGGCGCTCGTGGATGGTGTTGTGATCTGGACGGCATGTGCAGGCGATCCATCTGCCGACGACGACCAGGCGGTGATCCCGCTCTCCTTTGAGGCGCGCGAAGTCGGTCGCTTGTACGTCACGCCCCGGACAGGAGAACGATTCACCGTCCGCGACCGTGATCTACTCGACCGGATTACTCCACAGGCTGGCATCGCGATCCACGCGGCGCTCGTCACCGAACAGCTGAGACGCTCCCGCGATGAGATTGTCGAAGCCAGGGAACAGGAGCGACGACGACTGCACCGCGAGTTGCACGACGGACTCGGCCCCATGCTGTCCAGCCTTCATCAGCGCATTGACCTCGCCGACCGTGTGCTCGACGCGCAACCCGCACGGGCACACACCCTGCTCGACGGCGCCCGCTCAGGGCTCGTCAGCACCCTCACAGAAGTGCGTGGCATCGTCGATGCGCTGCGACCCGCACTCCTCGAAGCACTCGGCCTGATCGTTGCGGTCACCGAGGCGTGGGCGGCCGAACCAAGAGTGTCGGTGACGGCATCGTCGTCACCGACACTGCCGGCCGCAGTCGAAGTCGCGGCGTATCGGATCGTGATGGAAGCGATCGGGAATGCGGTACGACATGCCGGAGCAACGCGCATCGAAGCTCGACTGCACGTTGAGGACGGAACGCTGGTCCTCGAAGTCCTCGACGACGGCTGCGGCGGGACCACCACCGCACGGGCTGGGGGCGGACTGCACACCATGCGGGAGCGCGCGACAGAACTCGGTGGATCACTCGTCATCACTGAGGGCGACCCTGGAACGACAATCACCGCACATCTTCCGATCGACGGGAGCCACTAAATGACTGCTATCCGTGTGCTGCTCGCCGACGACCACCCCTTCTACCGCGAAGGAGTTCGCGCCATGTTCGCGGCCGAGGAGCACGGTATGACACTGGTGGCCGAGGCCTCCTCGGGCGAGGAGGCGGTCGAACTTGCTGCGAGGCACAGTCCTGACGTCGTGCTCATGGATGTGACGATGCCCGGCATCGGTGGCATCGAAGCCACTCGTCGGATCACCCAGGCTGACCCGCAGATCGGCGTCCTCGTCCTGACCATGCACGATGATACGACCGTGTTCAGTGCGATCCGTGCCGGCGCTCGCGGTTACTTACTCAAGCACGCCGGCTTCGCTGAACTCCATCGCGCGGTCACCGCAGTGCACCATGGAGAGGCGATCTTCAGCCCGGAGATTGCACGACGGATCGCTGAGCATTTCGACCGGCCTGTGACACCGGGCTCCGATGCCTTCCCAGACCTTACCGAGCGTGAACGAGAGGTGCTTGCCCTGCTCGCAGCCGAACTTGATACTGCCACGATCGCCCGCCGTCTCGGCCTCGCAGAGAAAACCGTGTACAACTATGTGGCGACGATCCTTGCGAAGCTCCGTGCTCGCGACCGTTCAGAGGCCGCACGTCTCGCCCGCGACGCGGGACTCGGCTGAGACTCGACGCGACGCGTCGGGACAGCGCGATTCTGCTTTATCCCGCGCGACCTCGGCGCCGGGATGGCAGGAGACCGCGGCAACGAGCTGGGCGTGTCGGACAACGAGCCGGCGCCGGGCGGTCAACGGACGGCGGCTCGCAGAGCGGACGCGTGCCGGGAGCACTTCAGCCAGTCCCGCAGGGCCGCCGCCTGGAACCGTTGGAACTCCCGCAGCGTGGGTAGACCGGGCGGATCGGGTTGCCGTCCGGAGTGCTCGAAGAAGCTGAGAATGCCGACCAGTACCTGCACGATCAGATCGGTGCTGATGCCGTAGTCGTCCGCGATGCGCGCGACCCAGGCGTCGGCGTCCACGTCCGGCTCGGCACTGGAGATGAACTCGATCACCAGCAGCGCCGGATCGAGCCACGCCGCCCCGCGCACCGCCCAGGCCCAATCGACGACGATCAGCCGGCCGTCGGTGCGCAGCATCAGGTTGTCGGCGCGTAGGTCGAGGTGCACCAGGGTGTCCCCGGCCAGCTCGGCCAGGGCTTCGTCCGCCGCTGCTGCGAGTGCGTGCCGCCGCTCGGCCAGCCAGGGATCCAGGTCGACCGCATCGGCAAGTTCCGGCCAGTGGCCGAACATGTCGCGTAGCGCGTCGGCAGCGTCGTCCCACTGCCCCGGCGGCGCGGGAGTGAGGGGACCACGCAGGTCGGCCAGGCTAGCCAGCACAGCCTCCATCGTGGCATTCGTCCAAGGCAGCGGCGCCTGACGTCCGGGCACGTGTTCCAGCACGAGCGCGACCCAGCCGTCCGGGCCTTCATCGAGCGCGTCGATCAGTTCGGCGATCGGCAGTCCGGACGGCATGCCCCGCAGCGTCCGCAGTTCGGAGCGCAGCAAGGCGGGCGAATCGGGGTTGCGGCTCGGGTGTCCCGCTTTGAGGAACGCCGCCGAGCCGTCCGCGGTGAAGAGCCCCTCGGCCACGCCCGGCGAATAGCCGCCGGAAGCCGGCTCGGTGCGGACGACCGGCGCACCGAGCACCCCCTCGACCCACTCGTGGACGTGGCCGGGCAACTCCGCGAACGTCAGCCGGGTACGGGTCTGCATGGCGTCGATCATGGTCCATTCCGGGTACCCGTGCGAACGGACCAGCGTGACATCGTTCCTATGAGTGCACACGGACGTCTGGTCCATACGCAACGATCTGTGCCAGTGTGGACGCCATGGGCTCGTCCGCACCCACTCCCGCCGGTCATCCGCACCGCACCATGCTGGTCAACGCCACCGCCGCGCTGTTGCTGGGCAGCGCGCTGATGGTCATCGTCCACGAGTGTTGCCACTGGATCGCCGGGGCGTTGATCGGCCATCGCAGCACGCTGTACGCGTTCGGCGTCGAATACACCCCGCCGACCGAAGGTGGTCAGGCGGCCTTCACCGCGCTCGCCGGCGTCATCGGGTCGCTGCTGATCGGCGCACTGTGCACCAGTTGGCAGCCGTTCCGGCGCAGCAACGGCTTCGGGCATCTGCTGTGGCTGTGGTTCGGGTTCTGCCAGCTCCAGGAGGCCGTCACCTACCTCGTGATCACGCCGTTCGGCGCGGGCGACACCGCTGTCGCGCTGCGCGGACTGGGCTGGCCGGACGCCGTCGGCTGGGTGATGGCGGTGCTCGGCGTGGCTGGCATGTTCCTGACCGCGCGGATGTGGGCGCCGCATATGCGTCACGCGGTCGGTGAGGACCTGCTGCTCGCCCGTTGCTTCAGCTTCTTCCCCTGGCTGATCTCGATCCCGGTCGGAACTGTGCTCACCTCGGCGCAACTGGCCGGTGCCGGCATGGACGTCTCAATCGGCGAGGCGACCGCCATCATGCTCGCCGGCGTAGCCGCGACCGTGTTCGCCCCGATGGGCTTCCTCTTCTTCCGACGGACCACCGGCCTGGAGCATCGCCCGCTGCGACTGCCCTCCGTCCCCGTCCTCGCGATCATCATCTTCGTGCTGCTCGAGGTGCTGAACCTGACGGTCCTGATGTCCGGCATCTCGATCGGCTGACCCCCTCCCCCTTGGCTCCCGGTACGAAGGGACGGTTCTTTTCGTTCCGCCGTTGGCACGGAGGGACGGTTCCTTTCGTGCCACCAGCGGTACGTGGGGACGGTTCTTTTCGTTCCGCTGTTAGCAACAGACCGCCGGACGGCTCGTCCGCGCCGCCAGTGGAACGAAAGGAACCGTCCCTCCGTACCAACAGCGGAACGAAAAGAACCGTCCCTTCGTACCGGGTCAGCGGCTGGCGGGCTCTAACAGGTCGGCATATCCCAGTTGCTCGGAGAGTTCGGTGATCCAGCGGGCGGCTGGGGGGCCGAGCCGGACGCCGACCGACCCGATCGCACGGCTGAGCGCACCGGCGCCGACGTCGTCGGCCAACAGCTCTCGCGGGAGGCCGAGGTCGGCGAGCAACAGAACGTACGCGGGGGCCAGCCACTCGTATTCCAGGACGAGGGCGGCTCGTCCGTCAGTGGGCAGCGGGCCGGCGGCGCGCCGCTCCAGCTCGGACGCCATGGCGGTGCGGTCGGCCCGCAGCCGCTCGACCTCCCAGGCCCGCTCGACCATGGCGCGCGCGTCGTCCGGATCGACCTCCAACCAGCCGGTGACCAGGCCGGGAACACTCAGCTCGGGTAGGAATGCCGACGAGCTGTCGCGTGGGGCGGCCAAAACTCCCGGCCGCAGACTGCGGTAGCCGTGGGCCGCGGCGGCTGTGCGCAAGGCGTCACGGCTGCGGCGGCGTTGCTCGCTGATGGTGTAGATGAGCAGGTGGAACCGGCCGTCCCAACCAGCTGTGCCTCCGTCG
>NZ_JAPUED010000079.1:16328-17826 GCF_027492755.1 Micropruina sp.
GATGGTGTAGATGAGCAGGTGGAACCGGCCGTCCCAACCAGCTGTGCCTCCGTCGCCCACCACCTCGCGGTAGCCGGACGCCATCTGTCCCGACAGCCGGTACACCCCGACCCGGCCCCGGCGTTCGAGTTCCAGCTGTCCCCAGCGAACCAGCCGGTTCAGCAGTCCCTTGGCCGCCGGAACGGTCGCACCCAGTTCGGTGAGCACGGCGACCAGCACCGGTCCGGGCAGCGCGGACGCCTGGGCCGCGCCGAAGACGAACGGCACGGCCGACGCGTCGACGGCCGGCGGCATGCCCTCACAGTAGCGATTGCCGCCACTTGAGCCGGGCGATGCGAGGGAGTCCGGATGAGCCAGCAGTGCTTGGAGATCCCGGCCTTCGCCGGGATGACGATGGGCCGCACTCCCCCGTCGACCGGGCGTCGGTCAGCCGCGCTTGGCCGTCCAGGCGGCGATGATCCGGTCGTTGAGGCCGAACATCACCTTCTTCTCCTCGGGCTCGGCGTGGTCGTAGCCGAGCAGGTGCAGCAGGCCATGGATCAGCAGGTAGTCGGCCTCCTGCTCCGGCGTCCGGTTCGAATCGGACGCCTGCGCGGCGGTCACCTCAGGGCACAGCACGATGTCGCCGAGCATGCCCAGCGGCGACTCCTCGCCGTCCTTGGGCGGGCGGAGTTCGTCCATCGGGAAGCTCAGCACGTCGGTCGGGCCCGGTTCGTCCATGTACTTCTCGTGGTAGGCGGCCATCGTGTCGGTGTCGACCAGCAGGATGGACAGCTCGGTCTGCGGATGGATGCGCAGGCTGTCCAGGGCGAAGATGGCCAGCGCCACCAGCCGCTGCTCGTCGACCTCGACGCCGGACTCGTTGTTGATCTCGACGGTCATCGGCGCTCCCTGCGCTCGGCGGACGGATGCTGGGTGGATTCGAAACGGTCGTAGGCGGCCACGATGCGGCCGACCAGCTTGTGCCGCACCACATCGTGGTTGGTCAGCTGGCAAAAGGCGATGTCGTCGACGCCGTCCAGGATGCCCTGCACCATCCGCAGGCCCGATCGGGTGCCGGTGGGTAGGTCGACCTGGGTGACGTCGCCGGTGACCACGACCTTCGACCCGAAGCCGAGCCGGGTCAGGAACATCTTCATCTGCTCCATCGAGGTGTTCTGCGCCTCGTCGAGAATGATGAATGCGTCGTTAAGGGTGCGCCCCCGCATGTATGCCAGCGGCGCCACCTCGATGGTGCCTGCGGTCAGCAGCCTCGGCACCGACTCGGGGTCGACCATGTCGTGCAGGGCGTCGTAGAGCGGCCGCAGGTAGGGGTCGATCTTGTCGGTCAGCGTGCCGGGCAGGAAGCCGAGCCGCTCGCCGGCCTCGATCGCCGGCCGGGTCAGGATGATCCGGTTGACCTCCTTGGCCTGCAGCGCCTGGACCGCCTTCGCCATCGCCAGATAGGTCTTGCCGGTGCCGGCCGGGCCGATGCCGAACACCACCGTGTGGGCGTCGA
>NZ_JAPUED010000080.1:0-9901 GCF_027492755.1 Micropruina sp.
GCTCTGCTTCTGGGCCTGGTTGTTCTACACCGGACGCTGGGCGAGCTGACCGTCCGTTGAGTTCCGCCGGCGGCCGCCGTCGGTCGAGCTTGTCGAGGACCCGCGTGCCAGCCACCGTCGGTCGGGCTTGTCGAGACCCTGCCCGACCATCCGTCAACTGGCGACCGATTTCTCACTCGTCCCCACGGCAGAAGGCGGACGGCCCCCGGAATCGGTCGCTGATCCGCGGGCAGCAGGGAATTCTCGGCGCGAGTTGTGTGGATAACCCGCCTTCCGGCCCCCACGCGCCCGTCCGATCTGATGCGCTGAGCTGATGGACGACCTCGACGACGTGATGCTGCTCACGAACGTGATGAACCTGAACAACGGAGTGCTGCGTCGGCGGGATCACCCGAGGTCACGGACGACGTTTGACGCCTTGGAGCGCTCCGGCGCATTGGTGCGAGTGCTGCCCGGGGTCTACGTCGACGCGACGCTTATCACGAGCCGTCGGACGCGGTTCGCGGCCGCACTGGCGACGTCCCCCGGGGCAGTGCTCTGGGGCACGGACGCGGTTGCGGCACTCACCGGAAGACTGGACGAACGTCCCTTTCGTCCGGGAGACCGAGTTCAGTTGGCGCACCTGCGCGGCCACGTGTCGACGGACGCCGTCCGCTGGGTTCGGCGGAGGGTGCCGCAGGAACATCGCGTCAGGGTGCAGGGACTGCGGTGCCCGTCCGCCCGCTACCTCGCCATCGAAAGTGCGGCGCGGGACTCCGGTGCCCTGCTGGAACAGTTCTTGCGCACTGGCTTAGTCAAGCCGTCCGAACTGGCCGCCATGGTGCCGCTCTTCGATGGGAGCGCGGGGCAGGAGACCAGACGTCGAGTGGTTCGTACCAGCGTCGACAATCCCTGGTCGGGTGGCGAGCGGTTGCTGCACTCGCTGTTACGGCGGCATCGGATCACCGGCTGGGTTGCCAACGCTGAGCTGGTCATCGACGGCTGCCGATGCTTCCCCGACGTGCTGTTCGAGGAGGCCGGTCTGGTAGTCGAGTTCGATGGCTACGAGGTACACAGCAAGCCGGAGGTCTTCGAGTCCGACCGGCGTCGCCAGAACGTGCTCACCATGGGTGACTACCGTGTCCTGCGATACACCTGGAAGCAGCTCAACGACGAGCCGCTGGTGATGATCAGCCAGGTGCGAGCGTTCCTGGCTCGTCAATCAGCGACCGATTCGGGCCCGACTTGAGGCGACCGAGGCGAGATGCGTCCGGAATCGGTCGCTGATCCGCGGACGATCAGCGTCTGAGTCCCCGTTGGTCGAGCTTGTCGAGACCCCTGCCGGCTGCGACGAGCTCAGTCGGCGGTGGCCTGAGCCTCAAGCCACTTCAAGGCTTCCCGGCGAGACAGCGGCGAGAGCCGGGACGCCTGCGCGGCCACATACTTGCGGACCCACGCGGCGTCGGTCTTGGAGTAGTCGCGCAGTGCCCAGCCGATGGCCTTGCGGGCGAAGAAGTCCGGGTCGTCGATGCTGCCCTCGACGGCGTAGGTCAGAAGCTCGACATCGGTGGCTTCGCGGGCACCGAGCTGGGCGATGATCGAGACCCGCCGCAGCCACAGATCCTGCTCGCGCGACCAGCCTCTCAACACCGCGGTCATCGTCGGCCGGTCGGACGCCAGCAGGTCGCCGGCGACATGGGACAGCTCGTCCACCAGATCCCACCACGCGCCGGACGTGACCAAGTGACGCACCAGCCCCAGCAGCGCCTCGTCCGGAATCAGCCAGTCACGGTATCGCCGGTCTCGCAGCACCCCGATCGCCGCGTAGCGCTGCTCGCGGTGGGTGGCCTCGTCCCAGAGCGTCGTCACGGCGGCCAGCCAGGAGGCACGGTCGGGAACCGGATGCGCGGCGACCACCTTCCGCACGAGTGCCCGCACCTGCGGAACCGTGAGGCCGTGGAACGGCAGCGCTGACTTCATGTAGCGCTGCTGACCGACCGCACGCTCGGGATCGCCGCGCGCGGCCAGCGCCGTCCGGATGGCGCCGACCAGCTGACCGGACGCCGCGGGCACGCCGTCCATGCCTCAGCAGTCGCCGACGATGAAGGCGTCCAGCAGGGCGGCGAGCTGCTCGGCCAGGTCGGCCGGACGGCTCTCGCCGCGCAGCACGCTGAGGCTGACCGTGTTCTCGTAGACGGCGCCGAGCAGCTCGATCACCTGGGAGCTCGGGACGGATAGCCGGGCACCGACCCGCTCGAGCGCCAGATCCAGCAGGCTCGAGGTCGACTCCGAGATGCCCTCGTGCACCGCCAGCCAGCCCTCGCGCAGCTCGGGTGTCCGCAGCGCGTGCAGCCGCAGCTCCATCATGCTGACCAGTTCGGCGGACTTCTTCGGCTGTGCCTCCAGGAACACCCCGACGGCGTCGCGGATCAGCCGCTCGGTGCCGTCCGTCGTTCCGGGTTCGTCGGGAATCACCGCGATAGCGGCCTGCATCGCCGACAGGTACTGCTCACCCTTGCGGCGCAGCACGTCGAGACACAACTCGTCCTTGGAGTCGAAGTTGGAATAGAAGGCCCCCCGGGTGAAACCGGCCCGCTCGCAGATCTCCTCCACCGAGGAACCGAGCACGCCGCGTTCGCCGAACAACTCGACGGCGGCGTCCAGCAGTCGTTGCCGGGTCGCCTCGCGGCGGGGGCTGCGCCGCACGGTCTCGGGGGTGGTGTTCATCGCCGCATCCTAGCTGTTTGCATACACGCTCGTATTGAATACACTACTGCATCGGATACACATCTGTATCGAGAACTGCGGGAGGGGACGGCCGATGTCGTCGATGCTCTACCGGATCGGACGTGCCTGCTACCGGCACGGCGTCCGGGTGTTGATCGTCTGGCTGGCCCTGGTGGCCGCGCTCGGCGGCACGGTGGGACTGCTCGGCGGTGCCCAGTTCAACGACAGCTTCCGGATCCCCGGGGCATCCTCGCAGGTCGCCCTCGACCAGCTGAAGATGACCTTCCCCTCCGGTGCCGCCACCACCGCGCAGGTGGTGCTGCTGCTGCCCGAGGGTGAATCGCTGAACGACAAGGCCACCAAGACCAAGGTGATCGACGCGCTCGACACCTTCAAGGACCTCTCGATCGTCGACGAGGTGGTCAGCCCCTACAACGAGCATGTCGACGGCCTGATCTCCGACAACGGACGCGCCGGGCTCGCCAACGTGCAGCTCAACGTGTCGGTGACCGAGATCACCGCCGACCAGAAGCAGCAGCTGGAGGATCAGGCCGCCAAGGTCGCCGGCCTGCTGCCGGGCTCGGAGGTGCATCTGGGCGGCGAGGTGTTCTCCACCCACATTCCGCACCTGAGCATCATCGAAGGCCTGGGCGTGGTGGTCGCGATCATCGTGCTGCTGGTTGTGCTCGGCTCGGTCACCGCCGCGGCGATGCCGGTCGGCACCGCTCTGATCGGTGTCGGCATCGCGGTCGAGGTCACCATGCTGGCCTCCAAGGTGATCGAGGTGAACTCGACCAGCCTGATGCTCGCCGTGATGATCTCGCTCGCGGTCGGCATCGACTATGCGCTGTTCATCGTCTCGCGGCATCGCGACCAGCTCAGTCAGGGCCTGGACGCCGAAGAGTCGGCCGCCCGGGCCGTGGCAACTGCGGGTTCCGCTGTGGTGTTCGCCGGACTGACGGTGATCATCGCGCTGGCCGGCCTGACCATCTCTGGCGTGCCGTTCCTGGGTGTGATGGGCATCTTCTCCGCCGTCGGGGTGTTCTTCGAGGTGCTGCTGGCGCTCACCCTGCTGCCCGCCTTCCTGGGCTTCGCCGGTAGCCGGCTGACGCCGAAGGCGGCCAAGGCGTCCCGGGCGCGCGGACCCCGGTTCGACCTGCGCCGGTTCTGGGTCCGGACGGTGACCGCCGTCCCGCTGCTCACCATCGCCCTGGTGGTGGCCGCGCTCGGCGCACTCGCCGTCCCGGCCAAGGATCTCCAGCTCGCGCTGCCCAACTCGGGCCGCAACCCGGTCAGCTACGGTGACCGGGTCACCTTCGACGTGATCAGCCGCGAGTTCGGCATCGGCTACAACGGTCCGCTGGTGATCACCGGCACCATCGTCGAGTCGGACGACCCGCTGCAGATCGTCGACGACCTCAAGACCGACATCGAGAAGATGCCCGGCGTCCAGCTGGTGCCGCTGGCCACCCCGAACGAGAACGCCGACACCGCGCTCATCCAAGTCATTCCCACCACCGGACCGGACGACCCGGCGACCGCCGAGTTGGTGCAGGCACTACGGGCCCAGCACGACCGATGGCTGCACGACTACGGCATCGACACCTCGGTGACCGGCGCGACCGCCGTCCAGATCGATGTGACGCAACGGCTCGCCGGCGCCCTGCTGCCGTTCGGCATCTTCGTGGTCGGGCTGTCACTGGTGCTGCTCACCCTGGTGTTCCGGTCGATCTGGGTACCGATCAAGGCAGCGCTCGGCTTCCTGCTCAGCGTCGGCGCGGCGTTCGGCGCCACCGCGCTGGTGTTCAACCAGGGCTGGTTCAAAGAGGTGGTCAACCTCGGTGAACCCGCGCCGGTGATCAGCTTCCTGCCGATCATCCTGATGGGCGTGCTGTTCGGCCTGGCCATGGACTACGAGGTGTTCCTGGTCTCGCGGATGCGCGAGGAGTACGTCCACGGCAACACCGACCACTTCGTCGAGGACGGCTTCGTGCACTCCTCCCGGGTGGTGGTGGCCGCGGCGCTGATCATGTTCGCGGTGTTCGCGTTCTTCGTCCCCTCCGGCGAGGGCACCATCAAACCGATCGCATTCGCCCTTGCCATCGGGGTGGCGATCGACGCCTTCATCGTCCGGATGACCCTGGTGCCCGCGGTGATGAAGCTGCTCGGACGGCACGCCTGGTGGCTGCCGCGCTGGCTCGATCGCCGGATGCCGGTGGTCGACATCGAAGGTGAGGCGCTGGCCCACCAGCTGAAACTGCAGTCCTGGCCGGAAGCCGGCGGGCACATCGTCTACGGCCGTGGGCTGTCCGTTCACGGCGCGTTCGAGGGTGTGGATGTGGCGGTGAAGCCCGGTGAGGTGCTGGTGGTCGAGGCAGAGGTGACCGCCCGCCGCGCCCTGCTGCTCGCTCTCGCCGGACGGCTGCCGCTGACCGCCGGCGACGTGGTGGTGGCCGGACGGGCGCTGCCCGAGCAGGCGTCCGAGGTGCGCCGGATCGCTGCCGTCGCCACCCCGTCCCATCGTTCCCCGATCCGCGATTTCGACGGCCCGATGCTGGTGGTCGAAGAGGCCGACCTGTTCACCCCGCGGCAGCGCGTCCAACTCGCCGAGCGGCTGCGGCTGCTCACCGAGGCCGGCGGCTGCGCCGTCCTGGGCCACGCGCCCGGCGCGGATATCGCCGACCTGCTGCCGCCGTCCTACCGCACGCTGACCCTGCAAGGAGAACTCAGCCATGCCTGAAGCAACCCGCACGCTGACCTGGCGCAGCCTGCTCGCCCTGGTGCTGGTGCCGGTGCTGGTCGCCGGCGGATTCCTCTGGGGTACCTGGAACTCCGGTGACCGGCTGCACCAGGTCGAAGCGGCCGTGGTGAACCTCGACCAGGGCGTCACCCTCGACGACCAGTTCATTCCGCTCGGCCGGCAGCTGTCCGCCGCCCTGGTCGACTCCGACAAGCAGCAGAACTTCAGCTGGGTGCTGGCCGACGAGGCGCACGCCTGGCCGGGCCTGGCCTCGGGGCGCTACGCCGCGGTGGTGGTCATTCCGCAGAACTTCTCCAAGGCGGCCACGTCCTACGGCAACGACGACCCGGCCACCGCTGAGCAGGCGACCATCGCCGTGCACACCTCGCCGGTCGCCGGGGTCGCCGACGCCTGGCTGGGCAATGTGCTGGCCAGCGCGGCGTCCCAGACCCTCAACGAGACGCTCACCAAGGCCTACCTGGACCGCATCTACATCGGCTTCAACGACACCGGCAAGCAGTTCCAGACCGTCGCCGACGCAGCCGGGAAGCTGGCCGACGGCACCGACGAGCTCGGCGACGGCATCCGGTCGGCCTCCGACGGCGCCGGCCAGCTGAGCGATGGGCTGGGCAAGCTGTCGGCCGGCTCGCCGCAGCTGGTCAGCGGTGTGAAGCAGGTCGAGACCGGCGCCGGTGCGCTGGCCAAGGGCATGCGCCAGATGAAGCAGCAGACGGCGGACCTGCCGGCGCAGGGCAGGCAACTGGCCAATGGCGTGAAGGCCTATGTGGCCGGTGCCAACGGGCTGGCCGATCAGCTGGTGGCCGCGGGCAAGGGCACCGGGACCCTGGCCGGTGGCCTCTCGCAGCTGTCCGGCGGCCTGGCGCAGTACCAGGCGGCGATGGCCGCGGCGTCCAAGGACCCGACCTCGCTGGGCATCGAGTGCCCGTACCAGTCCGAGGCGGAATGCGCCGCCTTCTTCCGCGGGCTCGGCACCGGCACCGGTGCCGCCGCGCAGGGAGTGTCGCCGCTGGCGTCCGGACTGTCGACGTTGAGCAGCGAGCTGAACAAGCAGCTGCCGAGTCCGAAGGAGCAGCAGAAGCAGGCCGAGCAGCTGGCCGCCTTCCGCAAGGGTGGGCAGGAACTGGTCAAGGGCTCAGGGCAGTTGGGCTCTGGGATGGGCGCGCTGGCCAAGGGCATCGGGCAGGCCGCGGACGGCTCCACCCAGCTCGCGAACGGGCTGCCGAAGCTGCGCTCCGGCGTCGAGCAGTACACCGGTGGCGTGGACGCGGCGGCGTCCGGGTCGAAACAGCTCGCCACGGGTTTGAGCAAAGCCGCGAACGGCGCCGGCAGCCTCGCGGACGGCTCACGCAAGCTCGCCGACGGTCTCGCCAAGGGCGCGGACAAGGTGCCCAGCTACAGCAAGAGCGACCGGGAGAACCTGTCCACCGTCGTCGCCGCCCCGGTCAGCCCGGACGGCTCGGCCGGCGTGGTCGCGCCGACCACCGCGTGGGCGAGCCTGCTGCTGGTGCTGGCGTTGTGGCTGGGCGCGTTGGCCACCTTCGCGCTGGTCAAGCCGCTTGACGGACGCCTCGCGCTGTCGACGGCGTCCACGCCCACGCTGATCTGGCGGGCGGTGCGTCCGGGCCTGGTCGTCGCGGTGGCGCAGGCGCTGGTGCTGACCGGGATCGGCGCCGGGGTGCTCGGCCTGGCGGTGCCGCAGGCGGCCGCGCTGGCCGGCTTCCTGCTGCTCGCCGGGGTGGCGTTCGTGCTGGTCAACCACGCGTTGGCGGCCTGGCTCGGCAATGCCGGACGGCTGCTGGCGATCGCTTTCGCGGTGCTGACCACAGTGGGCGCCGTAACCGCGGCCGCGCCTGCCTTCTTCGACAGTGCCCGCTCGGTGTCCCCGGTCTCACCGGCCCTGGACGGCGTCCGGGCCATCGTCACCGATGCCAACGGAGCCTCCGCCGCGGTGTTCACCCTGCTCGGCTGGGCGGTGATAGCCCTCGGCGCCAGCGCCCTGGCCGTCGTCCGACGCCGCACGCTCCGGCTCCGCGAGGTGCCGGCCCTGGCCTGACCGACGCCCTCGTCATCCCGGCCAGGCCGGGATGAGGCTCATGGCCGGCTCGGATGAACCGTCCCCGAGGTCACTCCACCCAGGTGCCCTGATGCAGGACGCCGGTGACTCGCAGGTCGTCGTTCAGCACCACGAGGTCGGCGGGGCCGCCGACGACCAGGTCGCCGGCGTTCAGGCCCATCGCCCGCGCGGGGTTGAGACTGGCCTGCTTGACGGCCAGTTGCAGCGCGGGCTCCCGCTCCAGGCCGGAGCCCAGGACGGCGTTGCGGAAGACCAGGTCCATGGTGGCGGTGCTGCCGGCGATGGTGCTGGTGCCGGCCACTCGGGCGACGCCGTCGGTCACGTCCACGTCCAGGGCGCCCAGGGTGTAGGCGCCGTCGGACATGCCGGCCGCGGCCATCGCGTCGGTGATCAGCGCCACCCGGTCCGGGCCGACCCACTTGGTGGCGTTCCGGTACAGGGCGGGGTGCAGGTGGACGCCGTCGTTGATCAGCTCGATCGTCACCCGCGGATCCTCGATCAGGGCCGTGATCGGGCCGGGCTCGCGGTGGTGCAACGGCCGCATCGCGTTGAACAGGTGAGTCGCTGCCCGTGCCCCCGCCTCGATACCGGCCCTGGCCTCCTCGTAGGAAGCGTTGGTGTGGCCGATCGCGGCCACCGCGCCGGCGTCCGAGATGCGCCGGATGGCCGGCAGCGCCCCATGCAGTTCGGGCGCGATGGTGACCATCCGGATGGTGCCCTTCCCGGCGGCGAACACCCGGGCGATCTCGGACGGCTCCGGATCCCGCAGCGCGCTGGGCTCATGCGCCCCGCAACGCTGCGCCGACAGCCACGGACCCTCCAGGTGGATGCCGGCCAGCAGGCCGTCCTGCACCTGTTCTGTCAGCACCCCCACCTGCCGCAGCAGATCCGCCGGATGCGCCGCGACCAGCGAGGCGATCATCGAGGTGGTGCCGTGCCGGCGATGCAGGTCGCGACTGGCCACCGAGCTCTCCGCGGTCGCTTCGGGGAAGGCTCCGGACCCGCCGCCATGGGTGTGCATGTCAACGAAACCGGGAACCACGGTGACCGCGCCCAGCGCGTGCGCGGGGGTGCCCGTAGGCACCCCCGCGCCGAGCGCGGTGACCACGGTGCCGGTGACCTCCAGCCAGCCCGGGCGCAATACCTCGGTGCTGGTGACGATCCGCTCAGCGGTGATCAACATGCGTGAATCCTCTCAGCCTCGACCGACGATCACAGCCCCTGCCAGGCAGGTTTCGAGGCGTAGGTCTCGCGGTAGTAGCCGGTCAACTGCAGCCGGCTCGCCGCCGCCTCGTCCAGCAGCACCGTCACATGGGGATGATGCTGCAGGATCGTCGCCGGCCACAATGCGCTGACCGAACCCTCCGCCAGCTGGTGGACGGCCTCGGCCTTCGCCGCGCCGCTGGCCACCAGCACCACGTGCCGGGCCGCCATGATGGTGCCCAGGCCCTGGGTGATGCAATGAGTCGGCACCTGGTCGATATCGCCGTCGAAGAACCGGGCGTTGTCGATCCGGGTCTGCTTGGTGAGGGTCTTGATCCGGGTCCGGGAGGCCAGCGACGAGCCGGGCTCGTTGAACCCGATGTGCCCGTCCGTGCCGATCCCCAGGATCTGCAGGTCGACGCCGCCGGCCGCCTCGATCGCCGCCTCGTACGAGGAGCAGAAGGCCGGGATGTCGGTGGCGAGCCCGTCCGGGCCGTGCACGGCGTCCGCGCCGAAGTCGACCCGGTTGACGAAGTCCCGCCGGATCACGTTGTGGTACGTCTCCGGATGCTCGGCCGGCAGGCCGACGTATTCGTCCAGGGTGAACCCGCGGGCCTGCGCGAACGAGACCTCGCCGGCGTCATGCCGGGCGGCCAGTTCGTCGTAGATGGCCAGCGGGGACGACCCGGTGGCCAGGCCGAGCACGGCCTCCGGCTTGCGCTGCACCAGGGCGACGATGGTCTCGGCGCCGAGCTTGCCGGCTGCGGTGGCGTCCGGGCAGATGACGATCTCCATGATTGGTTGTCTCTCCTTGTCGTGGGGTGATTCAGCGGGTGGTGATGATGGCGTCGAGGGCGTTCAGCTCGCCGCCGATGACGGCGTCGGTGAAGGCGATGTCTGCCTGCTTCTTGTCCATCACCACGACCGGGATGATCGGGTTGCGGCCGGTGGCCTCGACGGCGGGGACGTCGAAGGTGATCATCAGCTGGCCGGCCTCGACCACATCGCCCTGGGCGACATGGGCGGTGAAGCCCTGCCCGTTCAGCTGGACGGTGTCCAGGCCGAGGTGGACCAGGACGCCGACCCCTTCGGGCGTGACGATCACGTAGGCGTGCGGCCACAGGGTGAGCACGGTGCCGCCGATCGGGGCGACCGCC
>NZ_JAPUED010000080.1:10001-17750 GCF_027492755.1 Micropruina sp.
CACGTAGGCGTGCGGCCACAGGGTGAGCACGGTGCCGCCGATCGGGGCGACCGCCTGCACCACGCCGCGCGGCGGGTCGATGGCCAGGCCGTAGCCGACGATGCCTTGGGCGAAGGTGGCGTCCGGGACGTCCTTCAAAGCGACCGGACGGCCGGGCACCGGGGCCAGGATCGTGGTCGGCTCGACGGCGGCGGCAGCGGCGACCGGGGCGGCCTCGGCTGCGGCCGGGGCGGCGGTGTCGACCGCGACGGCTGGACCGGCCGGGTTGGCCGCCAACGCGTTGAGGATGTCGTTCTTCAACGCCTCGGCCTGGGTGCCGAAGATGGCCTGGACGTTGTTGCCCACCTCGATCACACCGGCGGCACCGAGCTGCTTCAGCCGGGCCTGGTCGACCTTGCCCTTGTCGGCGACCTCCATGCGCAGCCGGGTGATGCAGGCGTCGGTGTTGACCAGGTTGGAGCGGCCACCGAAGGCGGCGATCAGTTGCTCTGCCTTGGCCAAAGCGGCTCCACCGGCTCCGCCGGCAGCCCCGGCAGCGGCGCCACCGTCGTCGGTCAGGTTCGCGGCCTGCTCGGCCTCGAACTCGTCATCGGGTTCGCGGCCCGGGGTGCGCATGTTCCACTTGACGATCGCGAAACGGAACATGAAGTAGTAGAGCGCGAAGAAGGCGACGCCCATGCCGATCAGCAGCGGAATGTTCTGGGCGGCGGGAGCGGTGCCGTAGAGCACCAGGTCGATCAGGCCGGCCGAGAACGAGAAGCCGAGGTGAATGTTCAGCAGGTAGGCGATGGCCAGCGACAGACCGGTCAGCAGCGCGTGGATGATGTACAGCGGGAAGGCGGCGAACATGAACGCGAACTCGAGCGGTTCGGTGACGCCGGTGAGGAACGCGGTCAGGCCGGCGGCCGACAGGATGCCGATGGCGACCTTCTTCTGCTTCGGCTTGGCGACGTGGATCATCGCCAGCGCCGCGGCGGGCAGGCCGAACATCAGGATCGGGTAGAAGCCGGAGGTGAGCAGGCCGGCGGTCATGTCGCCGTTGGCGAAGCGGGTCAGCTCGCCGGTCACGACGTCGCCGCCGGGGGTGGTGTACGAGCCGTAGATGAACCAGATGTAGGTGTTCAGGATGTGGTGCAGGCCGATCGGGATCAGCATCCGGTTGGCGAAGCCGTACAGGAAGGCGCCGAACGCACCGGAGCCGGCGATGAAGGTGGCAACGCCGGTCAGGCCGGACTCGAAGATCGGGTAGAAGTAGCTGAGCCCGAAGCCCAGGATCAGGCTGGCCAGCGAGACGACGATCGGCACGAAGCGGCGGCCGCCGAAGAAGCCCAGATACGCGGGCAGCTGGATGTTGTGGTACTTGTCGAACAGCCAGGCGGTGACCAGACCGACGATGATGCCGGCGAAGACGCTGTAGTTGATCATCGCCTGATCGCCCTTGGCGTCGGTGACGCCGGCAAGCACGACCGGGGACATGTTCTTGAACACGGCGTCGATGACCAGGTAGCCGGCCACCGCCGACAGCGCGGTGGAGCCGTCCGCCTTCTTGGCGAAGCCGATCGCGACACCGACGGCGAACAGCAGCGGCAGGTTGGCGAAGATGGCGCCGCCGGCGGCGCTCATCGCCTCGAAGAAGGGGCCGATGATCGGCGTCTTGATCTGGCCCAGCAGGTCGGGCTGGCCGAGCCGCAGCAGAATGCCGGCGGCGGGTAGTAGGGCGATGGGCAGCATCAGGCTCTTGCCGAGCCGTTGGAGTTGGGCGAACCCGGGAATGCGCGGGCCGGACTTCTTGGTCGAAGTCCCGTCGGCGACGGTGCTCATGCGGTCTCCTCTAAGCGGTTGCGAGCGGCGGCTGGTCGATTGGTGTAGACCATTAGGTAAAGATTGGCATAGACCAATCAGGGACGTCAAGCCTTTGCGAAGATTTGGTCTAGTCCAATATCCTGGCGGCCTGGTGTCGATTTCACACCCCGGAGGGACAGTTGTGAAGGTTCCGAAGTACTACCGGATCAAAGAGGCCATCCTCGAACTGATCGCCGACCTGCCACCGGGTTCCGCGGTGCCCACCGAGCGCGACCTGGCGGCCCGGTTCGACACTTCACGGACCACCGTGCGGCAGGCGATCGCCGAACTGGTGGTCGACGGCAAGCTGGTGCGCACCCAGGGCAGTGGCACCTTCGTGGCGCAGCCGAAGATGATGCGGGTGCGCCCACTCAGTTCGTTCTCGCAGGACCTGGCGATGGACGGCTGGCGTCCCGGCAGCGTGGTGCTCGACATCTCCGAGCTGGTCGCCGACGGGGAGCTCGCCGAGCATCTGGGTGTGCCGTCCGGCACCCCGGTGCAGCGGGTCGAGCGGCTGCGGACGGCCTTCGACGAGCCGATCGCGCACGAGGTCGCCCACCTGCCCCGGGTGCTGCCCCGGCTGGCCGAACACCTCGCTGAGTACGGCTCTCTGTACCGGACGCTGCGCGAGGAGTGCGGCGCCGTGGTGGCGACCGCGGAGGACATCGTCGAGACCGTGCTGGCCGACCCGGTCACCGCCGACCTGCTGGGTGTCGACACCGGCCTGCCGATGCTGCGGGTCCAGCGCACCGGCTGGGACGCCGACGGCAACGTGGTCGAGTGGACCGTCTCCAGCTTCCGCGGCGACCGCTTCCGCTTCATGTCCCGCCAGCGGCTCGACTATCCGGACGCCGCCGTCCAAGCCTCCTGAACCTACCGTCGGTCGAGCTTGTCGAGACCATTCAGAGGGATCTCGACAAGCTCGATCAGCGGTGGGGCCTACTAGCTGTCAGTGGGCGGTTCGGCGTCCTTCGCAGCCTCGGCCTGGGCCAGTTGAGCCTGCTCGGTGGCCGCTTTGCGGAGGGCGACGGCGCGATGGAAGTCGGCCTGGGTGGGCATGCCGTAGGCCCGTGCGGTCGAGTCGTGCAACTCGACGACGTAGCGGTAGACGCGCTCGGAGAACTGGTGCGCGATCTCGCCCGGCGCCGCCTTCAGCGGACGTCCGAACACCACGTGCACGTGCGGACGGCCCGACGGCGGCCGGGTCGCCCCGTACGGCATGGCAGCGAACGCACCGACCAGGGCGATCGGCAGGATCGGGACGTTGCGGCTGATCGACAGCGCCGCATGCCCGGGGGTGAAGTTCTTCATCGCACCGGTGCGCGACCGGGTGCCCTCGGGGAACAGCAGCAGCGGCACGCCCTCGCCGAGCAGCACGCCGGCCATGCCCTTCCGGTTCCGCAGGCCCTTGCGGTCGACCGGGAAGGCGTTGAAGAACAGCCGGGTGGCGGCGGCGGTGTACCACTTGTCGAAGAAGTAGTCGGCGGCCGCCCCGGCGGCCAGGTTGCGGCTCAGCCTGCGGGGCAGCGAGCCCATGATCAGCGGCGCGTCCAGGTGGCTGGAGTGATTGGCGACCGCGATGAACGGCGGCTTGAGGCCGTCCAGATTGCGGCGTCCGTGTTCATGGACGTGCAGCGCGGACCAGACGTACGGCTTCAGCACCAGTTGCTGCGCGACGAAGCGGCCGGCCGCCCCGGGAGCGGACGAGTACCGGTTCGGGTTGTCGTCGGCCACCACGTCCCTTCCGCTGGATCGGATCCTCCACATACCGCGCAGCAACCCTAGAGGACGGGGCTCACTGACGGCTTCTGCTCAAGATACGGGAGGCCCAACGCACTCCGGAACGCGGCGCGTGCCTGGCTAGCAGTTTCTGTAGCTTCCAACGCTTTGTGGGCACCGAAATGACGCGCTTCTTGTCGGCATCCACCAAAGCCTCGGCCGCAACTCTGTCGGAATCCACCCAGATGAAGTCCGGGATCGACGAGGTGCGGATTCCGGCCCGCTGATGGAACTCGGTCCGCACCCAACCCGGGTTGACCGCGGTCACCCCGACGCCGCTGCCGTGCAACTCGTTGGCCAGGCCCTCGGAGTAGGCGAGCACCCACGCCTTGATCGGCGAGTAGGCGCCCTGGCTGATGTAGGCGGCCAAGGACGCGGTGTTGATGATGGTGCCGTGACCACGAGCCCGCATCGCCCGTCCGGCGGCACCACCGAGAATGAGCACGGCGACGCACATCACGTCGATGGCGCGGGTGTGGGCGTCCAGGTCGTCGTCGAGCAGTTTCACGTGCAACCCGTAGCCGGCGTTGTTCACCAGGATCTCGACCGGTCGCTCGGCATCGGACAACCGGTCCGCGACCGTCAGCACGTCGGTGCGGACGGCCAGATCGGCCGCCAGTGTCTCCACCTGCACCCCGTAGCGCTCGGACAGCTCGGCGGCGCAGGACGTCAGGCGCTCGGCGTCCCGGGCGACCAGGATCAGGTCGTGGCCGCGGGCGGCCAGAGCGCGGGCGAAGGCGGCGCCGATGCCGGAAGTGCCGCCGGTGACCAGTGCCGTTGTCATGCCCGCAGGCTAGCGGCGGTGCCGCCGCCGACGGTTCGTCGGTCGTTCGCCGAACCTGTGAAGTTGCCTCGCGGCCCTGTGCCTGGCGATGGCCGGGCCGGTACTGTCAGACATGGACACCGCGAAGACGATGCTCGACGCTGCCGAGGCCTTCGTCGCCCTGGTCAGCGAGATACCGCATGACGCCTGGGATCGCCCCGCACTGGGGGTGTGGGACGTCCGTTCCCTGGTCGGCCACACCGCACGGGCGGTGATCACCGCTCACGACTACCTGGCCAGGCCGGCCGCGGCCCTCGAGCTGAGGTCGGCGGCGGAATACCTGGCGGCCGGTTACCTGGTCGACCGATCGATTCATGAGGCGGTGGCCGACCGGGGTGTGGCGGCCGGCCACGATCTGGGAGACGAACCGGCGGAGGTCGTCGAGACGATGATCGGACGCCTCCGCGCGGCCATTGCGGCGACCAAGGGCGACCCGGTGATCTCCACCTTGCTCGGCGGCATGCGCTTCTCCGACTACCTGGAGACCCGCACCGTCGAACTGGTCGTGCACACCTCGGATCTGGCCCGCGCGGTAGGTCGTGAGCCGCGCCTGCCGCCCGCCGCGATCGCCCGGGTGTTGCACATCATCTGTGACGCGGCGATGTTGAACGGACGCGGGCTGGATGCCGTGCGGCAGCTGAGTGCCCGGGACGGCTCCGCGTTCGAGTTGCTGTAGTCCCGTGGGTTGAACCTGTCCGCGGCGGATGGGCCAGGGGTCTCGACAACTTCCAGCGATGGAGTCGGCCTGCTCCGATCCGGCACGCTTGTCCCCGTGACTTCGACGCGCCCGGCCGTTGCCGACCCGACGCCAGTGCCTGCTCGGCACCGACCCCGAGGTCAGGGCTGGCTGGTCGTCCCAGGACTGCTCGCCGCTGTGCCGGCGGTCGTGGCGACCTGGCTGCGGGTGCTGCCGCCCTCGTCGGAGCGGCTGGCCAAGCTGGCGTCGTTCATTCCCTACGGCCTGGTCTTCTGGCTGCCGGCGCTGCTGCTGGTGGGCATCGCGGCGATGCGTGCGCTGCGGCACCGGACGCCGGGCAGGCTGGTGGTCGTGCCGCTCGCGCTGCTCTGCGCGGCCGGCCTGGCGGCGTCCGTTGCCTGGCAGGGGCCCGCGTTCGTCGCCGACCGGCGTCCGGCCGTCACCGAGCCGCTGACCGTCACCAGCCTGAATGTGGCCGTCTCGGCCGACGCTGCCGCGGCTGCGCGGGCGGTCACGGGTACCGACGTGGCGGTCTTCGTCGAGGCGCATGCCGACTGGGTCGCCTCGCTGCCGCAGAGTTTCCGAGCCGCGTACCCCTACCGGGCGCCGGCGGACGGCGCCGCACGCGCGACCGACAGCGACACCGTCGTCTTCTCGAAGTACCCGATCGTGTCGTCCGAGGCGCTGCCGGCGAGCAACTTCCAGCAGTGGTCGGCGGTGGTCCGCACGCCGCAGCTGGGCCGGGTGCGGGTGGTCGCCGTGCACCCCTGCAACCCCTACTGCCGGCCCGGCCTGTGGGTGCAGGACGCCGCCCAGCTGCGCGCCTGGCTGGCCGCCCATCGCGACACGATGCCGATGATCGTCGCAGGCGACTTCAACGCCGTGGACGACCACCTCACCATGCAGCACCTCTACGCCGACGGCTTCCGCAGCGCGGCCGATCTGGCCGGTGCCGGCTTCGTCCGCACCTGGCCGGCCGACCGGTCGTTCCCCGCGCTGATCGGCATCGACCACGTGCTGGTGACGCCCAACCTGACCGCGTCCGGCTTCAGCACCTTCCGGGTGCCCGGCACCGACCACCTCGGCGTCCGAGCGGTGCTGGCCGGAGCCGAGGCCTGAGCGGTCGCTGGTCGAGCTTGTCGAGACCCCGGTGGTACGAGCGTGGGGGTTTCGACAAGCTCAACCGACGGTGCCTCAGGCGCCGACGGCCGCCTTGGTCTCGCGCGCCATCGCCAGCTCCTCGTTGGTCGGCACCACCAGCACCGTCACCTTCGAATCGGGCGTCGAGACCACCCGCGGCTCCTTGGAACGGACGGCGTTCGCCTCGTCGTCCAGGCTGAAGCCGAAGCCGGCCAGCCGGTCGATGACCGCCTTGCGCAGCCCCGGGTTGTTCTCGCCGACACCCGCGGTGAAGGTGATCGCGTCCAGGCTGCCCAGCACCGCCAGGTAGGCGCCGATGTAGTGCAGCAGCCGGTGCACGTAGACGTCGAGGGCCAGCTTGGCGTCGGCGTTGCCCTCGGCGATCAGATCGTTGATGTCGCGGAAATCGGTCACTCCGCAGAGCCCGAGCATGCCGGACTTCTTGTTCAGCAGGGTGTCGATGTCGTCGATGCTCATCCCCACCTGGCGGGACAGGTAGGCGTGCAGGCCCGGGTCGACGTCGCCGCTGCGGGTGCCCATCACCAGGCCCTCCAGCGGGGTCAGCCCCATCGAGGTGTCCACCGCGACGCCGCCGCGGATCGCCGAGATCGAGGCGCCGTTGCCGAGGTGGCAGACGATCTGGTTCAGCTCCTCGTAGGGCCGGCCGAGCACCTCGGCGACCTTCTTCGACACGTAGCTGTGCGAGGTGCCGTGGAAGCCGTAGCGCCGGATGCCGTGCTCCTCGGCGACGTCCTTCGCCACCGCGTAGGTGTACGCCTCGATCGGCAGGCTGGAGAAGAACGCGGTGTCGAAGATCGCCACGTGCGGCACGTCGGGCAGCGCCGCGCGGGCCGCCTCGATGCCGGCGATGGCCGGCGGGTTGTGCAGCGGGGCCAGCGGCGACAGTTCGCGCAGGTGGTCGAGCATCTCGTCGGTGACCAGGGTGGTCTCGCGGAAGGCGGCGCCACCGTGCACCGTGCGGTGCCCCACGGCGACGACGTCGGCGAGCTTGGGACCGTTCTCCTCGAACAGTTGCACCATCACCTTCAGCGCGCGGCCGTGGTTGGGGAAGCCGCGCTCCTGGTGGAAGGTCTGGCCACCGACGGTGTGGTCGATGGTGCCGGACTCGTCCCCGATCCGCTGGATCAGGCCCGTCGCCACCACCGTCTCGTCGTCGGCGTCGATCACCTGGTACTTGATAGAGGACGAACCCGCGTTCAACAGCAGAATGGGCGTGCTCATGGAAGGCTCCTAGGGTTTCGGCGGTCGTGTCGTCAGTTGGCGTCGGCTTGGGCCTGGATGGCCGTGATCACCACGGTGTTCACGATGTCCTCGACCAGGGCACCGCGGGAAAGGTCGTTCACGGCCTTCTTCAGGCCCTGCAGGATCGGGCCGATCGCGACCGCACCCGAGGACCGCTGCACCGCCTTGTAGGTGTTGTTGCCGGTGTTCAGGTCGGGGAAGATGA
>NZ_JAPUED010000081.1 GCF_027492755.1 Micropruina sp.
TCATTGCCGGGCTCCGGTGATCGCGGCGACCGCGGTGGTGAAGCTGGACCAGGCCCGGCGCTCGTCGGCCAGCTGGCCGGTGCCGTCCGGGGTGAGCCGGTAGGACTTGCGCCGGCGTCCGTTGACCTCGCTCCAGGTCGCGGTGATCAGGCCCGCCTTCTCGAGGCGATGGAGTGCGGGGTAGAGCGTGCCCTCGGGTACGTCGATCACGGCGTCGCTACGGGTGCGGAGTTCATCGATGATCGCGTAGCCGTGCGCAGGGCTGTCGGCCAGCACCGACAGGATCAGGAGGTCGAGATGGCCCTTCAGCGCGTCACCCTTCATGCCCAGGCAGACTAGGCATAGACAAACTAGGTGTCAAGACGACCTGGGTCGTGCCTGAACCGGCTCAGACCAGTTGGAGGCCGTCGGCGACCACGCGCCCCGCGTGGATGACCGTGCGGTCCCGGCCGCGGTCCATCACTGCCGAGGCCACCGTCTCGCCGTCGACGAGGACGAGATCGGCGACGTCTCCCACCGCCAGCCCCGGGCGGTCGGCGACGCCGTGAAGCCGGGTCGCAGCAGGGTCGAGCACCGCGCCGCCACCGATCGTGGCGATCGCGACGCAGTGCTCGATCAGCTCATCGGCCCGGAACCCGTGGGTGAACGCCAGCTGCCAGGTGCGATCGAGCAGATCGGTGTTGCCGTAGGGCGACCAGTAGTCGCGCTGGCCGTCCTGCCCCAGGCCGACCCGCACGCCGGCCTCGGCGAGCATCGGCAGTGGCAGTCCATGCTGCCCGGCCGGGGCCACGGTGGCCATCGCCACGTCGAGCTCGGCGAACTCGTCGACCAGCCTCCGGGTGGTGGCCTCGTCGACGGAGCCCAACTCGTAGGAGTGCGACATGGTGACCAGGCCGCGCATGTCCAGGGCCCGGATGCGTTCCAGGATCAGGTCGGTGCTGAAGACGCCGAGGTGCCCCGGCTCGTGCAGGTGGAAGTCGATCGGCACCTGATATCGCTCGGCGAGCCCGAAGACCACGTCCAGGTGGCCCTTGGGGTCGCGATCCAGGGTGCACGGGTCGATGCCGCCCATCACGTCCGCGCCCTCGCGCAGCGCCTGCTCCAGCAGCGGCACCGTACCTTCCTCGCGCAGCAGGCCGGCCTGTGGGAAGGCGATGACTCGCACCTCGCAGCGGTCGGCGTGCTCTGCCTTCGCCTGCTGGACGGCGGCGTACCGCTCCAACCCGCAGTCGACGTCGATCTGGGCGTAGGTGCGCACCCGGGTGATGCCGTGGGCGATCATCCGCGCCAGCGTGTCGGCAGAGCGTCGCGGCAGCGGAACCTCGGCGTCGCGCCAGTTCGCCCGGTCGTTCATCACCATCGGCCAGACGCCCGGCGAGCCGGTGTGCGGCCGGAACGGCAAACCGATCCGGGTCGAGTCCAGGTGCACGTGGACGTCCGAGAAGGACGGCAGCAACAGTCGCCCACGGCCGTCGACCAGCTCGGGGACCAGGCCGTCCGGCAGGTCGGCGGCCAGGACGCCGTCCAGCACGGCGACGTCGCGCGCCCGGCCACCCCAAGGGCGGACGTCGGTGATCAGCAGGGCGTGGGTCATCGGTTCTCCTCGGTGTCGGTGCTTTCAGGGCTTGTCGGGCCAAGGATGCGCAAGGCGTCCTGGCGACGGGATTCGACATGGGCGGCCGCGAGCAGGCCGGCCAGCTCCACCCGGCCCGAGGTGATCGCCTGGTAGATCCGCCGGTGCTCGATCGCACTCTCGACGGGATCCTTCGTGCTGGTCAGGGTGAACAGCCACTCGGAGCGGGCCTGGACCGGTTTGGCGGTGAGCAGCAGCAAGGCGCTGCCGGACGCTCGATGCAGCTGGGTGTGGAAGTCCATGTTGGCCGCCACCCGGGAGGTGTGCTCGGCCCCGTCGGCGGGCCTCGGCGCACCCTCGATGGCGGCGGCGAGGCCGGCGTCCGGCAGGCCCGCTGCGTGTCGGCGGGCGGCGCGCTGCGCGGCTAGGCGGTCCAGCGCGATCCGCAGGTCGAACAATTCGTCGATCTCGCTGGGGGTGAACGAAGAGACGAACGTGCCCTGCCCGGTCGTGACCAGGCCGTACGCCTCCAGGCGGCGCAGTGCGTCCCGCACCGGAATGCGCGACATGCCCAACGAGTCGGCGATCTCGCGCTCGGTGAGCCGCTCGCCCGGGGCGTAGCCGCCGCTGACGATCCGTCGGCGCAACACCTGTTCGGCGCGCTCCGCCTGCGATTCGGCGTGCCCGCGCCTATCCGCCAAGGTTGACCTGGATGCCGAGCCCGCGCGGACGGCGGCGACCAGCAACGCGCCCACGACGGCGTGCTGCCGCGAGTACGAAGATCTGGGCCATGGCGAAATGTATACCACTGATCCGGAGGCTGCCGCTTGGCAGGGCTGCTAGATCCTTCTGACAAGGCGTTTTCTACCCTCCCGTGCCGTCTTGTCGCTTCAATCGAACGGGAGACTTGATTGTGGTATACGCGGGGATCCCTGTTCTGCGATCCTCGCTTGTGGTTGATCCACCTCTGAGCCGGTTCGGGCGGCAAGCGCTCCGGTGCGCGGCCAGGATCGTTCCTTTCGTCGAGGAACGACCCTGACCGCCGCCAGGGGGCTGCCCAGCGGGACGCGCCGGGTCAGCCCAGCTCGGATCCCGCTGAGGCGATGACCTTGGTCAACCAGCCGTAGGAGTCCTTCTTGATCCGGGCTCCGGTGCCGTTGCCGTAGTCGTCCAGATCGACGTACAGATAGCCATAGCGCTTGGCCATCTCGCTGGACGAGCACGACACCACGTCGATCGGACCCCACCAGAACCATCCCCGCAGATCGACGCCGTCGATGATCGCCTCACGCATCGCCTCGACGTGGGCGCGCATGTAGTCGATCCGGTAGCCGTCGTGGATCGATCCGTCTGCCTCGACCACGTCGCGACTGCCGAAGCCGTTCTCGGTGATGTGGATCGGCAGCTGGTACCGGTCCCAGTAGTCGTTCAGCGCGACCCGCAGTCCCGTCGGGTTGATCGCCCAGCCCCACTCGTTGGCCTCGAGATGTGGGTTACGGTAGCCGTCGCTGTCGCCGGCGGCCCAGCTCTCGGCATCGATCACCGTCGTGTAGTAGAACGAGAACGACATGAAGTCGACCGTTCCGGCGGCCAGTGCCTCCGCATCGCCCTCACCGAACCGGACGCTGAGCCCGCGATCGGCCAGGTAGCGCTTGATGAAGCCGGGGTAGTGTCCGCGTACCGCCACATCGGAGAAGAAGTACTGCAGCTGGTTCTGCTGCCGCGCCGCGATCACGTCGGCCGGACGGCTGCTGGCGGCGTCCGCGTTGAAGTGGCAGAGCATCACTCCCACCTGCGCGCCGGGATCGATCTGGTGCGCCAGCGACGTGACCTTGGCCGCCGCGACCATCTCGTTGTGGACGGCTTGGAATTTGGCCTCTTCCAGGTTCTCCACCCGATCGGCGGCGACCCCGAGGTGGTTGAACGACTCGTGGGTGATCAGATTGATCTGATTCACCGGAATCCAGTACTTGACCCGGTCGGAGTAGCGTCGCAGCACCACCTCGGCGAACCGGACGAACAGGTCGATCAGCTCACGCGAGTACCACCCGTCGTAGGAGGTGGTCAGGTTGAGCGGCATCTCGTAGTGGGAGAGCGTGATCATCGGCTCCATGCCGTGAGCGCGGATCGAGTCGATCAGCCGGTCGTAGAAGGCGAGCCCCTCCTCGTTGGGCTCGGCATCGTCGCCGTTGGGGAAGATCCGCGACCAGTTGATCGAGGTGCGGAAGGCGTTCATGCCGGTGCCGGCCATCAGCTCCAGGTCGGAGTCGAAGGTGTGGTAGAAGTCGATCGCCTCGCGTTTGGGGTAGCGGCCTTCCTGGTCGGTCACGTAGAAGGCGATCTGGTCGCTGGTCATCTCCTTGTTCGAGCGCTTCTCGGGCGGCAGATCGCCACGGTAGAGGTTGATGTCGGCCAGACACCAGCCCTTGCCGCCCTCCTGCCAGGCGCCCTCGGCCTGGTTGGCCGCGATCGCACCACCCCACAGGAAATCGGCGGGAAAGCCGGTCGGTACGCCGAGCTCGCTCATGACGCCGCCTCCAGCGCCCGGATCCGGTCGTCGAAGGACTGCAGCGCCGGCAGCAGCTTCTTCACCAGCCGGAACTCGCCGTAGGCCGTCATCAGGGTGTCCTGGGCGTGGGTGAAGAGCATCGAGTACTCGATCTGATCGCCACCCGCCTCGGACTGGATCATCGTGGTGTGGATGACGTGGGCGGCCTTGATGCCCTCGTTGGCCGCGCCGATCAGCTCCGTCGCCTTGGCGAAATCACCTGCGGTCACGGCATCGATGGCCCGGTAGGTGTTGCTGCGGCCCTCACCCGCCTTGATGATGATCTGCATTGCGGACGAGGCGATGTCGTTGGAACTCATGCTCAGTTCTCCTTCGGGGAGGTGTTCGACTGGGGGCCACGCGCCACCGTGCGCCGCGTGGGTCGTTTCAGGGTGATACCGCCGGCCGGGGCGGTCGCCTCGGTGGAGGCGGGAGTCTCCGCCGCCTCGGCGGCAGCGGGGACGTCCGATCGCTCGGCGTGCGCCGGCACTTGCTGCACGGACGCCTCCGACGCGACCGCGGCCGTCCCGTCGGCCAGCGCCTCGGCGTCCAGGGTGGTCTTCTCGTAGGCGACGAAGAACGGGTACCAGATCACCGTCGAGATGGCCAGCACGATGGCCAGCAACAGCAGGGCCATCACCGAGCCGGTGGTGAACCAGGTGGCGAACGGGAACGGCGTGTACCACAGCTCGAACTGCAGCATCGGGATGGGTGCGAACGGAATGGTCTTGGTGAGGAACCAGACCACCAGCGGCAGCACGATGCCCTGCAGCCACATCGGGATCATCAGCGCCGGGTTCCAGGCGATCGCACCGAAGACGACCGGCTCATTGATGTTGAAGATCGACGGCACCAGGCAGGCCCGGCCGAGCGCCTTCAGCCGGTTCGCCCGCGAGCGCATCAGCATGATCACCAGCGGCATGGTGCAGCCGATGCCGCCGACCCACAGGTAGGTCGAGAAGACCGTGGTCGAGGTGACCAGGTTCTCGGCGTGACCGGCGACGTTGGCCGCGATCGCGGCCAGCAGGACGGGCTGGGTGATCGGAGTGAGCACCCAGGTGGAGATGCCCATCGAGTAGAGGAAACACCAGACGAACATCATCAGCATGAAGCCGAACGGGCTCTCGATGATGCCGGCCAGCGGCGAGAAGATGGCCAGCACGATGTTGTACAGGTCGAACTTCACCAGGTCGATCAACACCCAGCCGAAGACCACCACGATGCCGACGGGCAGCATGGCATCGAACCAGGCGCGGACGAAGTCGGGGATCGCCGAGTCCTCCTTGAAGAAGGACACCTTGCCGAACAGCGTCATCACCAGGCCGGTCACCATGCCGGTGACGATCGCCACGAACATGCCGCCCGCGCCCAGCGCCGGATGCCCGAAACCGGCCTGGCCGTCAGCGATCACCTGCGGCGAGATGGTGATCAGGAACAGCACCAGGCCGGCCAGCCCGGCGATGATCCGTTGCTTGCGGAGCCGCTTCTTCTCCATCAGGTTGAACGGCACCAGGAAGGCGACGAACAGCGACACCATGCCCATCGTCCAGCCGTACGGCGTCCAGAAGCTGGGCAGCGAGGGGAAGTACTCGTTGAGAATGGCGAGCATCGCGAACAGTGAGCCGACGAAGATGAACGGCAGCGTCTGCATGATCGAGTCCTTGAGGGTCACGATCCAGACGTTGTTGTTCACCTTCGACATTCGGGGCGCGAACGACACCTCGAGCCATTGGATGAACTTCTTCATCAGGCGTCCTCGTCCGTCAGCGTGCTGATCAGGTGATCGACGGCGAGGTCGCCGTCCAGTGTCGAGTAGTAGTCGGGGCTCATCAAGATGACGGCGATGGGCCGATCGCCCACGTAGTCGTCGACCTCGTCGACGATGTAGGCGAGGTGCGGCCCCACCATCAGCACGTCGATCTCGTCGACGTAGTTCTCGATCTCGGATTCGCTGCGCGCGGTCACCGACAGATTGAGCCCGCGGGCCGCCGCGGCCTTGCGAATATTGGCAGCCATGAAGCCCGAGCTCGCCCCCGAGCCGCAGACCAAGAGAACGCGGATTGTCTCCATGTGAATTCCAGTCCCTCCGTGGAAGCCTCGTCATCGAGGCCGGTTGATGCTTCGATCTTCGCCAGCCCGAGCAGGTGCGCGCCAATGAGTTTCCTGCCGCACCCCGGCAGACGACGGCCGCCGGATGAGCTCAGCCCAACAGCTCCAGGAGCTTCGCCGAGAACGACTCGATGCTGCCGGACGCCGCGATCAGCTGGTCCACGTCGGACGGCTCGGCGAGGGCCGCGATCAGCGCCTCGAGCACCCGGCGGAAAACCGCCATGCCGTCGGGGGCGATGGCGAACATGACGATCAGCTGCACGTCGGACTCACCCCAGAGCACGGGTTCGTCGCAAGCGAGCACGCAGACACCGGTGCGCAGGCTGTCCTGGTAGAGCGAGTGCGGAATGGCAAAGTGGCCGCCGAACGATGTAGCCGAGCGTCGCTCTCGCTCCAGCAGGTCGTCGGCGAAGCCGGGCTCGACCAGGCCCTGGGCGAGCAGCAGGTCGGCGCCCTCCCGGATGGCCGACTCGGCGTCGGGGTAGTGCCGCCGATGCCGGTACAGGGCCGGATCGAGCATGCTCACCACGGCGGCCCGGAGCGCCTGGCGACGTTGACGCTCTCGTTCCGCGCCGACGGCCTCACGAATCGCGGCGGCGTCGGCGTCGGTGCAGAACGGGCTGATCCGCAGGAACGGGATGCGCAGGCCCGCTGGCGCCGCCGACGTGGAGACGATCAGGTCGCTGGTGATCGTGGCCAGATCGGCGGTCAGATCGGTGATGGTGTTCTCGACGATGCCGAGGCCGCCGGTCGCCCGGTCGACCCGTTCGGTCAGTTGCGGCGTCAGCTCCCACAGGCCGGGGGCGACGACCGTCACCGACACCGGCGGACCCGCCTCCAGCTGGTTCTGGAACTGGGCGCCGAGATGCAACGCGAGGTAGTCGACCTCGCCCGGCTCGATCTGCAGCCCTGTGCGGGTCTGCAGCGCGTTCGCGAACAGCAACGCCATCTCGTGCAGCAGCGGATAGGCCTGCTTGAAGCCGGCTCCGAGCGGCCTGTCCAGCTGGCGGCCAATCCGGGCCCGCTCGAGCAGATGTTGCAGGTGCAGGGCGAGCGGCGTCAGCGGTCGTTCCTCGGGCCACTCCAGGCCGAACTGTTCGGTCAGCGCGGCCACCGCGTCCCGGGTGAGATCGAGCACGGGTGGGTCCGGCTCGAGGGCGCCGGCATCGTGCCGGGTACGGCTGTTGGCGGCCAGGAAGCTGTAGAGCAGACCGTGCTCACCGTCCTCCAGCGCAGCCCCGGTGACCGAGCGGACGGCGTCCGCCACGGCCCGGACGCCGGCGCCGATGCGCTGGTCGGCGTCCGCGGGCGGGCCCGGCCCGATCAAGGCCGAGCCCGACTTGGCTCGCTCACTGGCCACCGTCAGGTGGACCAGCAGCTCACCGCGGACGTACTCGTTGAGTTCGAGATCGGCCTCCGCCAGGGCAGCGGTGAGGGCCTTCGACAGCCGTGCCATCCGGCTGCCGGGTCGCTCGCGGGCGCTGGTCAGGGCGTCCAGCCCGGCACCTTCGTCAGAGGAGAACAGCAGGCTGCGCAGCAGCCGCCGTTTGGCCCGCTCGGTGCCCTCGATGGCGATCCGGTCGTGATCGCGGCGAAGCACCAGCTGATGCTCGCGCAGGATGGCGCGAACGCGGCTCAGATCGGCCTCGAGCGTGGGAACGCTCACGTGGAAGAGGTCGGCGAGGGCGAACAGATCGGCATGGTCGCGGCGGGCGAAGTAGCGCAGCAGCGCGGAGAGCCGACGGCGGGGTGTGTCGATCCGGCTCTGCTTGGTGGCCCGCGCCGAGCGGAGCCGCCAGTACACCTGGTCGTCGAGGTGGTATCCCCGCTGATCGGCGATGATCATCGGGCGGTCGAGGCCCTCGTTGAGAGCGGCGACGTAGTCGCGGATGGTCCGTTGCGAGACTCCGACCTGCTCGGCCAGCAGACGCGCCGACAGCGGCGCCTGGCTTCGCCGCAATGCGTTGACCAGGTGCGCCTGCCGGGTATCGCGATCGGAGGCCGCCATCGGTGAGAAGGCTACACAGCGGGACGCCGTGGCGGACCCTCTGCCGTCGGGTCGGCGCAGGCGTGCCCACCCCGGACGGCACAGTCCGCTCTAGGCGGCGAAGGACACCCCGAGCAGCTCTTCGGTCGCTTGCCACAGCGCGGTCAGCGCCTTGGCTGAGCGGGCCGGACGCGGCAGCGGCGCCTTGCCGACCGGTCCAGACGTGCCGAACGGCCCGATCGGGCCGTAGTAGGCGCCGGCGGCGGCCTGGCGGCTGGCGGCGCAGAACACCACCGGCTGGGCGCCGTCCGAGGCCGACTGCATCAGCCGGGACGTGCCGCCGAGGAACGCCCCGATGCGGTGCAGCGGGTTGCCCGGGAACAGGCCGGTGGCGGCCCAGCCCGGGTGCGCGGCGTGGGCGTTCAGCCCCCACTCGCCGGCGGTGCTGTGCCGCTGCAACTCGCGGGCGAACATGACCATGGCCAGCTTGCTGTTGGCGTAGGCGCGGCGCGACGACCAGCGCCGTTCCAGGTCGAGGTCATCGGGCCTGATCCGGCCGTTCTTCGCGACCAGCGAGCCCAGGGTCACCACCCGGGCGCGGCTCGCGCGGCGTAGCGACTCCAGCAGCCGGGCGGTCAGGGCGAAGTGGCCGAAGTAGTTGGTCGCCATGGTGAGTTCGTGCCCGTCCACGCTCAACTCGCGCTTGCGGGTGCCGCCGATGCCGGCGTTGAGCACCAGGATGTCGACCCGACGGTCAGCGTATTCGGACGCGAAGCGCTCCACCGAGGCCAGGTCGGAGGTGTCCAGCTCGGCGACGGTGTGGCTGCCCTCCGGGTGCTCGGCGTGCAGTTCCTCGGCCACAGCCGTGCCCTTGGCGACGTCGCGGACGGCGAGCACCACGTCCGCGCCGGCGAGGCCGAGTGCCCGTGCCGTCGCCTTGCCGATGCCGCTGTTGGCGCCGGTGACGATGGCCAGCCGCCCCGTCCGGGACGGAATGGTGAGTGGCGTCAACCGGTCTCTCATCGTGCCCCCTGGCGCTTCTGGATCGCTGCCCATTCATCGCGCAGGCCCACCGTGCGGTGGAACAGCTGCGGCTGCCGGTCGTCGTGGGCGAAATAGCCGAGTCGCTCGAACTGCACCACGGCGCCCGGCTCGGTGTCGGCCAGGGCGGCCTCCAGTCGGCAGTCGGTGAGCAGTTCCCGCGAGTTCGGGTTCAGGTCGTCCAGCGGCTCGCCGGTCCGCTCGCCGGGGGCGGACGCCGTGAACAGCCGGTCGTACAGCGCCACGGTTCCGTTCACCGCATGCGCCGCCGAGACCCAGTGCATGGTCGACTTCACCTTGCGTCCGTCCGGCGCGTTGCCGCCGCGGGAGGCCGGATCGTAGGTGGCGTTCACCTGCACCACATTGCCGTCGGCGTCCTTCACCACGTCGGTGGCGGTGATCAGGTAGGCGCCGCGCAGCCGCACCTCGCGTCCGGGGGAGAGCCGGAAGAACTTCGGCGGCGGCACCTCGGCGAAATCGTCCTGCTCGATCCACAGTTCGCCGCTGAACGCGACCTCACGGACGCCGTCGGCCGGGTTCTCGGGGTTGTTGGCCACCTCGAAGTGATCCACCTGGCCCTCGGGCCAGTTGGTGAGCACCAGCTTCAGCGGCTTGAGCACCGCCATCCGGCGCTGTGCTGTGGCGTTCAGGTCGCGCCGCACGTACGACTCCAGCGCTTCGATGGACTGCCGGCTGTTGGTCCGGGTGGTGCCGATCTCGCGGCAGAACGCCCGGATCGCCGCCGCCGGGTAGCCGCGCCGCCGCAACGCGCGCAGGGTCGGCATCCGCGGGTCGTCCCAGCCGTCGACGACGCCGTCGTCGACCAGCTTCTTCAGCCGCCGCTTGCTGGTCACCGTGTGGGTGAACTCGAGCCGCGCGAACTCGATCTGCTTCGGCTGGTCGGACGGCAGCGGCAGCTGCTCCAGGTACCAGTCGTAGAGCGCCCGGTGGGTGTCGAACTCCAGCGTGCAGATGGAGTGGGTGACGCCCTCGATCGCGTCGGACTGGCCGTGCGCCCAGTCGTAGGTGGGGTAGATGTCCCAGGCGTCGCCGGTGCGGTGATGGTCGGCGTGCCGGATCCGGTACATCACCGGGTCGCGCAGCTGCATGTTCTCGTGCTGCATGTCGATCTTGGCGCGCAGCACGCGGGAGCCGTCCGGGAACTCGCCGGCCCGCATCCGGCGCAACAGGTCGAGGTTCTCCTCGACGCTGCGGTTGCGGTACTCGCTCTCGATGCCGGGCTTGCCGAAACCGCCGCGCTGCGCCGAGATGGTCTCGATGTCGGAGTCGTCGACGTAGGCCTTGCCCTGCTCGACCAGGTATTCGGCCCACTCGTAGAGCTGGTCGAAGTAGTCGGAGGCGTGCAGCACGCTCGCCGGCGTGTAGCCGAGCCATTCGATGTCGTCGATGATCGAGTCGACGTATTCGGTCTCTTCGGTGTCGGGATTGGTGTCGTCGAGCCGCAGGTTGCAGATGCCGTCGAAGTCCTCGGCGAGGCCGAAGTCGACCACGATCGCCTTGGCGTGGCCGATGTGCAGGTAGCCGTTCGGCTCGGGCGGGAATCGGGTCTGGACACGTCCGCCGAACCTGCCCTGCTCGTTGTCGCGCCGGACGATGTCGTGGATGAAGTCGTTGGCGGCGGGGTCGGCGGTCATGGGCGTAAACCTATCAACGCCGTCGGAAGTCCACTCGCCGGTGTCACGCCCGATTTGAGTTTAATAGTGGATATGACTAATATGACTCATGTCCCGCTACGAGGGACGCACATCTACATAGGAAGAAGAAACAGACCCAATGTCTGCTCAGCAGATCATCAACCGCCCGTCCGATGCCGCCAACGAGTCGGGTAGCTACACCCTCGCCGACCTGCGCGCCGCCGTGCTCGCCGATCGTGGCACCACCGTGGCCGTTCGTTCGGCCATGGGCATCATGGTTGCGGTTGCCGCGGTCATCGTGGCCGCCGGCGTCGCCACCCAGTCCGCGTTCGCGATGGTCGGGGGCGGTATCAGCGTGGTTCTTCTCGCCGGCGTGCTGGTGTGGCTCGCGGCGGCTCCCGCGCAGCCGGCCAGCCGGTGACCGTCGCGGAGTTCCGGTAGCGATCCCGCCGCCACGGACTCCGCAAGCTCCTTCGTCAGAAAGGGGCGACACTTCCGAGTGTCGCCCCTTTCTGCGTGCTTCCTAGACTGAACGCCGTGACCAGCCCGACGCCTCGGCCGACATGACCCTGCTGGAGCGGCTCTGGGAGGGGCTCACCGGCGTCCAACAGTCACCGTCCGCGGTGGCGATCTGGTGGACGGCGCTGGCCGCGGTCGCCGTGGTGGTGTTCCGTCCGGCGTGGCGGATCGCTCGGCACCTGGTCACCATCGTCCATGAGGGCGGTCACGCCATCGCAGCGGTGCTCACCGGACGCCGGCTGCGCGGCATCCGGCTGCATTCGGATTCCTCCGGTGTCACGTTGAGCCACGGACGGCCGCGCGGCTTCGGCATGTTCCTCACCCTGATCGCCGGCTATCTGGCGCCCGGGCTGTTCGGCCTGCTCGCCGCCGTCCTGCTGTGGCAACAGCATGCCCTGGCGGTGCTGTGGGCGGCGCTGCTGCTGCTCAGCCTGATGCTGCTGCAGATCCGCAACTTCCACGGCCTGTACTCGATGCTGGTCGCCGGACTGGGGGTGTTCGCGGTGTCCTGGTGGGGGAGCGAACAGGTCCAGTCACTGGCCGCCTACGGGTTCACCTGGTTCCTGCTGCTCGCGGGACCGGTCGGCGTGATCGACCTGCAGCGTGCTCGGCGTGGCGGCCGGGCGCGGGGCAGCGACGCCGATCAGCTGGCCGGGCTGACCCGGCTGCCGGCCTTGTTCTGGGTCGGCCTCTTCCTGGTCGCGAACCTCGCCGCGCTGGCTGCGGGAATATGGCTGATCTGGCCGCGCTGATCGGCCGGCGTCAACATCCGGCACCATGGGCGCGTGAACGAGATCGCCCGCGCGCTGGGCTTCAACCTGCTCGGGTCGCTGGCCGCCCGGCTGCCGGCGCGGGTCGGTGCTGCTGTGCAGGTGTTGCTGATCCTGATCGGCTCGCTACTGCCGCTGTGGCCGTTGGGGCGTGGCTGGATTCAGCTGCAGGACCTCCTCGCCTACAGCAGTCTCTGGCTGGCGTTCTCGGTGGCCGGCACGCTGATCCGGCTGCGCACGCTCGCGACCCAGAATGAGACCACCCGGTTCTTCACCCTGCACTACACGATCATGATCGGCGTCCTCAGCCTGGTCTGTGGCGTCTGGTCGGTGATCCTGCTCGCCGTGGCCGGGCCCAGTGGCGGCTGGATCGCGCTGCTTCCGATGGCTGTGGCGATGGCGTTGGCCAATGCCTGGTCGCTCGCCGACGGCTGGTTCTTGCGTGGCGGACGGGAGGTGGCGCGGCTCTGGCAAGTGGTTCTGCCCGGCTATCTACGGTTCCTCCCGGTTCTGCTCGGCACCATCGCGGGCGCGGTCCTGGTCCTCGGTGACCACCCGTTGGAGTACAGGTTCGTCGCCGCGGCGTCGTTGGTGATCGTCCTCACCATGGTGGATCTCGCGCTCGCATTGGCTTCGTTTCGGCTGACGGCATGAACGCGCCCGGGTGAACCTGCAGTTCGCGGTCCCGACGTCGCCCTCGCGATCGGCTCGTTGCCGAACGAACTGGTCGCCGAACTGGTCGCCGTTGGGGGAGACCAGGGCTCAGCGGGGGAACGACGGCAGCGTCAGGCTGACCAGACCATCACCCGCGTCCAGTCGTCCACCGATGGCCTCGGCCCGCTCGCGCATCGAGGTCATCCCGACCCCGGGTGTCCAAACACCGCCGACACCTGAGTCACGCACCTCCATCCGCCACTCGTCCTCCGTCCTGGTGAAGCTCACGGTGGCTTGTCGCGCGCCCGAATGGCGGGCCACATTGGTCAGAGCCTCGACTGCGATTCGGTAGGCGGCGGCCTCGGCTGCCGCGGTCATGCCGGCGACCTGGCCGTCGCCCTCGAACTCGACGGCGATCGGCACGCCGCCAACGGCGCGCAGCCCGCTGCACCAGGTCTGCAGCGCTCCGACCAGACCGAGTTCGTCCAGTGCCGGCGGCCGAAGCCCCTCGACCAGTTGCCGCACCTCGACGATCGCCGCTGCGGCGTCCGCGCGCAGCTCCGCGAGCAGTCCGGCGGCCGAAGCAGTGTCCCGGTCGAGCAGATTGCGGGCGGCGTCCGCGGTGAACACCACGCCGGACAGCAACGGACCCACCCCGTCGTGGAGGTCGCGACGCAGCCTGCGGCGTTCCTCCTCGATGGCGGCCACCGCTTCGCCGCGGGATGCGCTCACCTGTTCGGCGAGCAGTTGGGCACGCACGGTGGTCGCCACCAGAGGTGCGACCAGGCCGATCATGCTCAGGTCGGCGCGCGACCAGGTGCGCTCGCCGGGGCGCAGGCCGACCACCAGCGTGGCCGTCCGGCCGGGGCCGACGTCCAGAGCGAACTCGCTGAGGTGGGGAACCTGGGTCCCGCTGGTCATCGGTGACCGGCCCGTCACGTCCAGTCGGACGAAGGGCAGCACCAGCGCTTCCCGGACGGCGTCCAGGGCCTCGGCGAGGTCGTTGCCGATCCGGCCGGCGAAGGAGGCGAGCGCGCTGATCGGGTCAGGGCGTCCGCCGAACAGCATTCGCTCGAAGGAACCGTACAACCAGCGGCGGGTGGGTGCGACGCCGAGGGCCAGGAGCGCGCAGGCGGTCAGCACGGTGGATGTGCTCAACGGCTGCCCGCTGAGCGCCTCGACTCCGAAGACCAGCGTGGAGGCGGCGGCCAGGAAGCACACCACGACGGCGAGGGTCACGGTGACGGTGGTGACCAACCACCGCACATCGACCAGTGCGGGCTGAACCACTCCGATCATCATCGACACCGGAACCAGCGCCGCCAGCAGGTAGCCGACGATCTGGACGGCGGTGCCGTCCCCGTCCGGGGCAACCGCGTTGTAGCCGAAGCCGAACAGGCCACCGGCGAGCAAAGCGAAGACGGCGGCGGCGAGCATCCACTGCGTCGCGGAGCGGTCGGCGGACGTCCCACGCTCGATCACCCACCAGGCATGCCCGATCAGCAGGAACGCGATCGCGATGCCGAGTCCATCTGCTGATTGCGGACGCGTCAGCGCGACCGTCCCGCAGCCGGCGATCAGCAACAGGAGCGCCCAGGCGAGAGCCCGCGATCGCCCGGCCGCGAACCGGGGGTAGCTGGTCAGCGCCACTGGGCCGAGCGCCAAACCGGCCACCGCCTTCAGGTCGACGACGATGTCGGCCGAGCGTAAACCCAGCTCGGTCAACAGCACCGCGCCGGACGCCGCAACAGCCAGGCTCGTCACCCGGCCGGCGTGCACCCGCCAAAGCACCCAGCCCGTGGCCAGGCACGCGATCCCACACAGGGCGATGGCGGCCTGGACGGCGACGCTCATGGCCGCCCGAACCCCTCGTCGCGAGCCCGGATGATCGCCTGCTGTCGCCCGTCGACCGAAAGCTTGGCGAAGATTGACGAGAGATGGTTGGCGACGGTCTTCTGGGACAGGAAGAGTCGTTCTGCGATGGCGGCATTGCGCAGGCCGGCGGCCACCAGGTCGAGCACTTCGCGCTCACGGGGGGTGAGCTCCGGAAACGGCTGAGGCGCGGTGAGCGCACCCGCCCCGTTGAAGTGACTGATCACCCGCTGTGCGACACCTGGGCTGAAGATCGCCTCGCCGGCCGCTACCGAACGGATCGCACGGTCGATCTCCTGCTGCTCGGCGCCTTTGAGCAGATAGCCGCGGGCGCCGACCCGCATCGCGGCGAACACCGCGTCGTCCTCGTCGAGCATGGTCAGCATCAGCACCGCGGTGGACGGTACCGCGGACAGCACGGCCCGAGTGGCCTCGAGTCCGTCCAGGCCGGGCATCCGGATGTCCATCAGCACGACGTCCGGCCTGGTCAGCTGCACCTCGCGGACGGCGGCGACACCGTCCGCAGCCTCTCCGACGACCGTATAGCCGTGTAGCGACTCCAGCAGTGAGCGCAGCCCGCGGCGGACGACCGGATGGTCGTCGACCAGCACCACACGGATCGGGTCCACACCGGCAGTCTGGCACCGAGCGGCCGGATCGAAGCGGGAAGAACCTCCCATATCCGCGGGGAAGATCTTCGGTCACGATGGGGAAGTGCGACCGATCCGCCGGGATGCTCTTCGACCGAATGATCGAGGTGTCGGCAATCCGGCCGGCGCTCACACCGGAGGTTTCCAGATGTCCACCACTACCACTGTCCGCACCCGACCGACCTGGACGACGGCCAACCGCGTTGGGCTCGCACTGACCCTGATTCTGGGATTGGGCAACGTCACGAGCGCCTTCTTCCCGACCCCGGACGGCGAGGTCGGCCCGCCCTTCGAAGTGTTGTTGGCTGACACCGTGCTCGCTGTCGTGGTCGTGGTGAGCGTGGTCGTCGCCTGGGTGCGCGGCAGCCGGCTCGCGGCCAGGATTGCCGCCGGCTGCGTGATCCTGGTCGCGATCTCGGCAATGCCTGCCTTCTTCGTCGACGTGGCGCCCGGAGTCAAGGCACTGGCCGGGGCGATCACCCTGGTCACGGTGCTGGCCTGCGGCTTGATGCTGGCGCCCGCCAAGCGGAAAGGCTGAATCTCGGCGTGGGTCGTCACCACGCGAGAAGGTGACGACCCCGCCCGGCTTCGTCGCACCACCTTCTGGCCGGTTAGGCTGGTCCGGCTATGACCCAGACTCCTGCACGGCTGCGTGTCGCGCCCTCGCCCACCGGGGACCCACACGTCGGCACCGCCTACATGTCCCTGTTCAACAAGGCCTACGCGCAGGCCACCGGCGGCGCTTTCGTGCTGCGGATCGAAGACACCGACCGGGCGCGCTACGTCGCCGATTCCGAGCAGCAGATCTTCGACACGCTGCGCTGGCTCGGCCTGCCCTGGGACGAGGGCCCGGACGTCGGCGGGCCGTATGCCCCCTACCGGCAGTCGGAGCGGCTGGACACCTACCGGCCGTTCGTCGAGCAGCTGATCGAGTCCGGCCACGCCTACTACTGCTGGTGCTCGACCGAGCGGCTGGCTCAGCTGCGCGCCGAGCAGCAGGCATCGAAGGCGTCGGTGACCGGGTACGACCGGCTCTGCCTGGGCAAGACCCGCGACGAGCGGGCCGCGCTGCCCGGCTTCACCGAGACCCCGGTGGTGCGGATGCTGATTCCCGACGACGCGCCACTGTCGTTCACCGACGTGATCCGCGGCGAGGTGAACGCGCCGCGTCCGGACGACCAGGTGATCCTCAAGGCCGACGGCTTCCCGACCTATCACCTGGCGGTGGTGGTCGACGATCATCTGATGGGCATCACCCACGTGGTGCGCGGCGAGGAGTGGATCAGCTCCACGCCGAAGCACATCCTGCTGTACCAGTTCCTCGGGCTGACCCCGCCGGCGTTCGCGCACATGCCGCTGCTGCGCAACACCGACAAGTCGAAGATCTCCAAGCGCAAGAACCCGGCCGCCCGGCTGGTCTGGTTCCGTGAGCAGGGCTACCTGCCCGAGGCGCTGCGCAACTTCCTGCAGCTGCTCGCCTACCCGCCGGTCGGCGAGTCGGAGGTCGCGACCTTCGACGAGTTCGTGGCGGCGTTCGATTGGGCCAAGGTGAGCACGGTCGGGCCGATCTTCGACCTGACCAAGCTGAACTGGCTGAACGGCGAGTACATCCGTTCGCTGGCGCCGGACGAGTTGGCCGCCCGGATCGTCGAGCACCTGCAGTTCACCGGCGAGTGGGCGGACGTCGACCCGGCGAAGGCGGAGCTGTTGCGGCGCGCGACGCCGCTGATCCAGGAGCGGCTCGGGGTGCTCTCCGAGGCACTGCCGAAGCTGGAGTTCCTGTTCACCGCGGACGCCGACCTGGTGGTCGCCGACGATGCCCGGGCACAGCTCGGTGAGAACGCCGGGGAGGTGCTGGACGCGTCGCTGGCCGCGCTGGAAGCTCTGGAGCCCTTCGCCGCGGACGAGATCCAGGCGGCGTTGCGGGCGGCGCTGGTGGACG
>NZ_JAPUED010000082.1 GCF_027492755.1 Micropruina sp.
GATCGCCGAACGGGATCATGCCGAGGAACTTCTTCGACCCGCGCGCCTTGCCCGGATCGAGATCCTCAACGGTGCGGCGCAACTGCACCAGGGTCTGGCCGACCTTGGATCCGTCGGACAGGCCACCCTCCTTCAGGGCGCGGACCGGCGCGTTCAGCAGGCGGTTGGAGGTCTCGGCGGCCTTGCGGATGTCGGCGTCGCCCATGCTGCGAACCGCGTCGGCCTGCGCCGAGAAGGTCGGTGACTTCTCTTCGGCGGAGTCGAGTGCCCGCAAGAACTCATCGACCTTGGCGTCGAGCACCGGCACCTGCGTGGCCTCGACCTGCGGAGCCATCGCCGGGGCCTGCGTCTCGGTGATCACGGCGGGGGCGTCCGGGGCGGTGAGGGTGAGCGTGGCGGGCGGCTGGAGCGGCATCGCGGCGGCGCCGCCGGGGGTCGTGGTGGAACTCATGGGTACCTCTCGACGCGGGCAAAGACTTCCCGCCCAATCTAGCGGGCGGCGAGGACACAAGCAGTGGGGAGAGCGTCGGGGACAACCCTGGAAGGCGGTGGGCATCGCCGCTGATCGAGCTTCGTCATCGTTGGCCGAGCTTGCCGAAACCTCCTTTGGTTTCGACAGGCTCAGCCGCCGCTCTGGAAACGCGAAGCGGGCCCCATCGGCGGATGGGGCCCGCGACTCGCGATGGACTCGAGATGTCAGGTCAGAGCGGCCGAACCCGATCCGCCTGCGGACCCTTCGGGCCCGACGTGATCTCGAACTCGACCTTCTGGCCCTCGTTGAGGGTACGGAAGCCTTGAATGTCGATGGCAGTGTGATGGACGAAGACGTCCTGCGTACCGCCCTCGACCTCAATGAAGCCGTAGCCCTTCTCGGCACTGAACCACTTGACGGTCCCCTGCGCCATGTACTTCTCCTTAGCTTTAATACGACCGTCGCTGACGGCCACTGCCGAACGAGCTGTCCCAGACGACCAGTGCGGTCGCCCTCGCGGCAGCGCCAGCAACACTCTCACATCCGTCCGCGCCTGTCACTCGCGCGAGGGACCCCGGACGCCGCGTGTCGCCGTCCGGAAAATGTGGGCGGCGGGTGATTCGATGAGGACATGGAATCGGTCGGAGCGCCCACGATGCGCGAGTTGGACTCCGTACAGCGCGAGGCTGTCGAGGCGCACCGCCGCACGCCGGTTCTGGTGGTGGGTCCGCCCGGTTCGGGCAAGACGACAGTGGTGGCGACGGCCGCCGCACTCGAGCTCGGCGAACGCGCTCCGGAAGAGCCTCAGCCGCTGGTGTTGACGTTCGGACGGCGAGCCGCGAGCCAACTGCGCAACGAGGTGGCGCGGGCGCTGGATCGCACGGTCAGCCCGCCATGGGTGACGACGGTGCACGCGTTCTGCCTGTGGCTGCTGCGCCGCGCCGCAGCCCCCGGAACGGTCTCGCCGCGGCTGCTGACCGCGCCCGAGCAGGAGTTCCGGGTGCGAGAACTACTGGCCGGCCGCGGCGTCGAAGCGTGGCCGGCGGAGATTCACCAGGCGGTCGGGACTCGCGCATTCGCGCGCCAGGTTCGGTCGGCGATCGCGCGTATTCGGCAACTCGGCCTCGATCCGGACGACGTGGTGGCGGCTGGAAGGGCCGCGGGTCGCGACGAATGGGTGAGCGTCGGACGGTTCTTCGCCGAGTACCTCGACATCCTCGACCACGAGGGCAGCCTCGACTATGCCGAGCTGGTGCACCGCGCTCGGATCGTGCTCGCCGACGAAGAACTGGCCGCGGCGGTACGGGGCGAGATCTCCCGCGTGATCGTCGACGAGTACGGCGAACTCGACCCGGCGCAGATCGGCCTGCTGCGTTCCCTGGTCGGCCCGGGCGGCCCGATCCTGGCCGTCGGCGACCCCGACCAGGTGGTGTTCCGGTTCCGTGGCGCCCATCCGCGCGCGCTCGCCGACTTCCCCGACACCTTTCGCTCCGCCGCCGGAGAACCGGCCGCGGTGCTCGCCCTCGATGCCCTGCACCGGGGCACCCCCGGCATCACCGCGGCGTGGCGGCGGGTCGCCCGCCGGCTGCCGCTTCCGGTGCTGGGCGATGCCGCTGCTCGAGTGCTGCGCGGCGAGGTGGCCGGTGAGCCGGGCAACGAGGTGCGCACCTTCGTCTGTGCGACTGAGGCCGAGCAGGCTCAGTTGATTGCCGAGGAGTTGCGCCGGGCGCATCTGGACGAAGGATTCCGGCATGCCGACATCGCGGTGCTGGTCCGCTCGGGCCGGCGGCAGATCGCACCGATCGCCCGCGCCCTGGTAGCGGCCGGTATCCCGGTCGAGGTGGCCGGCGATGAGATTCCGTTGCTGTCCGAGCAGGCCGTCCGGCCTTTGCTGTTGGCACTCGAGGTGGTGCTGCGGGGTACCGAACCGGGCGGCAACGAGCTCGACGCCGACGAAACCAAGCGGTTGCTCACCTCCCCGCTGGTCGGGCTGGACGCCGTGGGCCTGCGCACCCTGGGCCGGTTGCTGCTCGAGGTGGAACGTGAACAGACCGGCACCGCGCTGATCGCGCGCAGTCCCGGTCAGCTCATCGCCGATGCGCTGGCTGAGCCGGAACGCCTCGCCGGGCTGCCCGACACACCGGAGGTGACGGCCGTCCGGGGCCTGGCCGAGCTGCTGGAGCGCGCGGCGCAGACCCTCCGCAATCCGGCGAGTGGGGCGTCCGATGTGTTGTGGACGCTGTGGTCGGGCACCGAGTGGCCGCAGCGGCTGCGGGCGGCGAGCCTGGCCGGTGGCGAAGGCGGACGTCGCGCCGACCGTGATCTGGACGCGGTGATCGCCCTGTTCGCCTCTGCCAACGCCAGCGAACAGCCGGCCGACCCGAGCGGCGTGCGGGGATTCCTCGCCGAGGTGGCGGCCCAGGAGATCCCTGCCGACACCACCCGCGAGGCGGAGGTGCGCGGACGTGGCGTCCGGCTGCTGACCGCGCACCGCGCCAAGGGTCTGGAGTGGCCGCTGGTGGTGATCGCCGGCGTCCAGGAGGGGCTGTGGCCGGCACCCGGTCAGGGGGCGGCGATCCTGGAACCGTCCGAACTCGTCAGTGATGGCCTGGTCGGGCGTCCGGACGCTCGCGAGGCGGTGGCCGACGAGCGGCGGCTGTTCCACGTGGCGTGCAGCCGGGCCAGCCGCCGGCTGATCGTCACCGCCGTGCAGGGTTCGGACGGCGAGGCGAACCAGCCGTCCCGGTTCCTCACCGAGCTCGGTGTCGAGCCGACCGAGTTCCGGCCCAGCGCGCGGCCGCTCACCCTGCCCGCGCTGGTCGCCCAGTTGCGCCGACGCGCCGCCGACCCGGGCTGTTCAGCTGCGCTGCGTGAAGCTGCGGCGGCCCGGTTGGCCCGGCTGGCGGCGCTCACCGACTCCCATGGGCGCGCGTTGGCGCCGCAGGCCAGGCCGTCGCTGTGGTGGGGGGTGCTGGACGCCACCGGTCGCCCGCCGACGCCCACCGGTCCGCTGCGGATCAGTCCGTCGATGCTCACCGGCATGCTGACCTGCCCGCGCCAGCACTACCTCACCCGGCAGGTGAAGGCCGATCCGCCGCGCAATGCCGCCACCAGCCTCGGCTCGGTGATCCACGTGCTCGCCGAGCACGCCCGCAACTCCGGGCTCGGCTTCGACGAACTCACCGCGAAGCTCGACGAGGTGTGGGGTGAACTGCCGTTCGCCACGGCCTGGCTGTCGGTGGCCGAACGCGATCAGGCGGAGGCGGCGCTGACCCGGTTCCTGAACTGGTCGGACGCCAACGCCGGCACCGAGGTGCTGGGGGTGGAGGTCGACTTCGACGTCGAGGTCGACGTGGGCGGTGATCAGGTTCGACTGGTCGGCACGGTCGACCGGTTGGAGCGTGCCGCCGATGGACGGCTGCGGGTGGTCGATTTCAAGACCGGGAAGCGGCCGCCGACCGCGGGTGCGACCGCCTCGCACGAGCAGCTGGGGGTGTATCAGCTGGCGATCGAGGCCGGCGGTTTCGAACGGTTGGCCGGCCCGGGTGCGGCGAGCGCGGGCGGTTGCCTGGTCTACCTGCGGGTGCCCGGTGGCAGCGATCTCGACGACTATCCGAAGGAATTCCATCAGGCTGCGCTGTCCGAGCAGCCGCACCTGGCCGACGATGACGCCGAGCATCCCAGCTGGGTTCATGAGCGGCTGTCCCGGGCGGTCAGGCTGATCCGGGCCGGTCGGTATCCGGCGACACCCGGCCCGGGCTGCACCTGGTGCCCGTTCGCGGCGAGTTGCCCGGCCAAGCCGGCGGGCCGGCAGGTGGTGGCATGACGGGGGTGCTGCAGACGCCCGAGCAGCTGTGCGAGGTGCTCGGGTTGCCGTTCTCCGAGCAGCAGCTGGCGGCGATCACGGCGCCGCTCGAGCCCGGGGTGATCATCGCGGGTGCGGGTTCGGGCAAGACGACGGTGATGGCGGCCCGGGTGGTGTGGCTGGTCGGCAGTGGCCAGTTGGCACCTGAGCAGGTGCTGGGGTTGACCTTCACCCGGAAGGCGGCCGCCGAACTGTCGGCACGGGTGCGGACGGCGTTGCAGCGGGCGGGGGTGATCGACGACACCGGGGTGGACGAGGCGGGGGAGCAGTTGGTGCTCACCTATGACGCGTTCGCCGCCCGCCTCGTGGCTGAGCACGGTCTGCGGATCGGGGTGGAGAGCGATCCGGTGATGATCACCGGTGCCTCCCGGTATCGGCTGGCGGCCCGGGTGGTCACCAATGCCGCCGGACCGTTCGAGCATCTGGCGTCGTTCGCGCCGGTCACGCTGACCGAACGGCTGCTGAAACTGGACTCCGACCTCACCTCGCATCTGGTCAGCGCGGCCGAGGTGGGGGCGCATGCGCGCGAGTTCCGCACGGCGTTGGCAGAGGCGCCGCTGAACCGGTACCGCCGCGAGTACGCGTCGGTGCGCCAGGCGCGGGCGATCACCGAGCAGCGCCTGGAGTTGCTCGGGCTGACCACCGCCTATGCCGAGTTGAAGCGCAGCCTCGGCTACGTCGAGTTCGCCGACCAAATGGCGGTGGCCGCCGAGCTGGCCCGCCGGGTGCCGGCGGTGTCGGAGTTGCTGCGCCGGCAGTTCCGGGTGGTGCTGCTCGACGAGTACCAGGACACCTCGTCGGCGCAGGCGGCGATGCTGCGCGCCCTGTTCTCCGGTGATGATCCGTCGTCGGGGCGAGGGCATCCGGTGACCGCGGTGGGCGATCCGCACCAGGCCATCTACGGCTGGCGCGGGGCCGCCGCGAGCAACATTCTGCAGTTCGCGCAGGACTTCCCGACTGTGCAGGGAATGCCTGCCCGGTCGTTCGCGCTGACCGTGAACCGGCGCTCCGGGCCCACCATCCTGGCGGTGGCGAATGTGTTGGCGTCCGGGCTGCACACCGATCCGGCGATGGGCGGCGGGGCGGCCGCGCTCGAACTCACCGCGCCGGAGGGGACCCCGCCCGGCCGTGTCGAGGTCGCCGGCTTCGCCACCTGGCCCGAGGAGGTGGCGTTCATCGGTGAACGGATCGCGGCGCTGCACGGCACCGGGCGGGTGGGTTTGTGGTCCGATTTGGCCGTTTTGGTGCGCCGCAACGCGCAGATACCGGCGCTGTACGCCGATCTGAAGGCGCGCGACGTGCCGGTGGAGATCGTCGGCCTCGGTGGCCTGTTGGAGCTGCCCGAGATCGTCGAGGTGTGTTCGGTGCTGGCGCTGCTCGACGACGTCAGTGCGAATCCGGCCGCGATCCGGCTGCTCACTTCGGCCCGGTGGGCGATCGGCATCGCCGATCTGGCTCTGCTCGGGCGCCGCGCCGCCGACCTGGCGTCCGTCGAGGGTCCGCGGGACGGCGACCTGGTGGACGACCTGGGCCGAGCGTTGGCGCGCACCGAGGGCGTCACAGTGCCCAGCTTGTTGGAGGCGCTGCACGACCCGGGCGAGCTGCACTACAGTCCGCAGGCCCGACGCCGGTTCGCCGCGGTCGCGGCCGAGATGGCCGGGCTGCGGCAGCATGCCGGCGAGCCGGTGCTGGATCTGGTCCGGCGGGTGATTAGCACGCTGGGTGTGGAGGGTGAGCTGGCGGCGTCCGGTTCGTCGAGCGCCCAGCTGGGGGCCTTCACCGATGCGGTCGCCGCCTACTGCGACGTGGACGGCGAGGCGTCCCTGGGCGGGCTGCTCGCCTATCTGGACGCCGAACGCAACCACGGCGTCGGCCTCGACCAAGCGGTGGCCAGCGATGCCGATTCGGTGAAGCTGCTCACGGTGCACAAGGCAAAGGGCCTGGAGTGGGAGGTGGTGTTCCTGCCCGGCATGGCCGAAGGCGTCTTTCCCAACGACCGGGTCACCGAGAACTGGGTGACCAACGCGGCCGTCCTGCCCGCCGAGTTGCGCGGTGACGCCGGGGCGATCCCCCAGTTGGCCGACGCTTCCGATGCCGCCTTCAAGGAGTATGCGGCCGCATTGAAACAGCAGGCGCGGCATGCCGAGGACCGGCTGGCCTATGTCGCGGTCACCCGGGCCAAGCAGCTGCTGGTCGCCACCACCCACTCGTGGGAGGGGGAGTTGATCAAGCCGCGCAAGCCGTCCTCCTATCTGCGGGCCATCGAGCAGCACGGCGAGGTGTTGCGTGATGCGCCGCCGGCGGAGGGTGATAATCCGCTCGCCGGGTCGGGTGCTGCGTTGGAGTGGCCGGTGATCGGCGACCCGGAGGCCCGCGAGCGACGGCAGCGGTTGGCGGCCGACGTCGAGGCGGCGTCCGAGCTGTTGGTGCCGCTCGACCCGGTCGGGCTGTCCGCCGAGGAGCAGGCGGAGGTGGCGCAGTGGGATGCGGATGTGTCCGCGCTGGCGCTCGCCGCGGTCGAGGAGCTGGCGCCGGCGCGTCCGGAATACCTGTCGGTGACAGGACTGGTGCGGTTGGCCCGCGAGCCGGAGGAGTTCGTGACGGACGCGAGCCGTCCGATGCCGCAGCGTCCGGTGGCGGCACAGCGGCTGGGCACCCGGTTCCACCGCTGGCTGGAGGACCGGTTCTCGCTGGAGCCGACGTTCGACGTCGACCCCGACCAGGAGCCACCCGACGACCCGTACTTCGCCCAGCTGAGTGCGGCGTTCGAGCGCGGACAGTTCGCCACCCGGCGTCCGCGTGCCGTTGAGGTGCCGTTCAGCATGGTGGTCGCCGGCACCATCGTCCGCGGCCGGATCGACGCGGTGTTCGACACCCCCGACGGCTACCTGGTCGTGGATTGGAAGACCGGCGACGTCGACCGCGCCGACCCCGCTCAGCTGGCGATCTACCGGCAAGCTTGGGCTGACCTGGTCGGGGCGTCGCCGAGTCAGGTGCAGGCCGGCTTCTTCGACATTCTGGCCGACCGGTTGGTGACACCACGGCTCCCACCCGAGTCGGCCTGGACGGACGCGGTGAAACGACTGAGCTGACGCCGACCGTCCTGGCCAGCCGTACGTCATCCCGGGCTTGCCCCGGGATCTCAGAAGCCAGCCGTCCGTCCAAAGGAGATCCCGGCGTCCGCCGGGATGACGAGTCAGCCGCTGGTCGAGCCTGGCGAGACCCACTCGTCCGGAAGTCGTAGGTTGAGACCTATGGACACCTGGGGCGAGGCGGGACAGCTGGATCGGTGCGAACCTCAACGGCTGGACGCCGACTGGCTGGTTGCCCAATGGGCCGACCCCGCCGCCCTCCTGCTGAGCGTCGACAAGTCCGGCCAGCTGAACGTCGGCGATGATCTCGCCATCGTCGAACGACGTCCGGCGGGCGAGTTCGACCCCCAGCAGCACTACCTGCTGGGTCTGTCAGCCGGGCGTCCCGTCTTCGTCGAAGCCGCCGACGTAGAGAAGGGCGCCGGTCTGCGCGAGTTGATGCCCGTGCTCGGCCCCGCCGATCGCGAGCTCGTGGTCGCAGCCGTCGCGCTGGTGCAGTGGCATCGCACCCTGCCGCATTGCGGCCTGTGCGGTGCGGCGACGATCGTCACCAACGGCGGCATGGTGCGGCACTGCCCCTCGTGCGGACGCGATCGCTTCCCGCGCAGCGATCCGGCGATCATCGTGGCCGTCCTGGACGCCGACGACCGGCTGCTGCTCGGCCACCAGGGAGTCTGGGCACCGGGTCGCATGTCGATCCTGGCCGGCTTCGTGACCGCGGGGGAGTCTCTTGAACAAGCCGTTCATCGCGAGGTCGGCGAAGAAACGGGGCTCCGACTGTCCGCCGTGAAGTACGTTGCGAGCCAGCCGTGGCCCTTCCCGCGTTCGCTGATGCTGGGCTTTGTGGCGCGGGCGGCCACGACCGACATCCAGGTGGACGGTGTAGAGATCGAGTCCGCCCGCTGGTTCACCCGTGAGGAACTAACCGCCGCAGTGGACGCCGGTGAAGTGGGCCTACCAGGCGAGGCGTCCATCGCGCACCGGCTGATCGCGGACTGGCGGGCGGGACACATTCACGGTCCTGGAGACCTGACGGCCCGGTGAGATCCACTCGTGGCGTCCCTCGAGATTGAACGAAGAAGTCTGGCCGATCGATTTGTTGATGCTAGGCCTGCCAGCTGGCCATAGGCTCCCGAAGGACAGTGACGTCCCTGAACTGGATCGCGAAGGCGAAATCCGGCCAGAACGAAAACCGATGTTCGAAGCGTGTCGGAGTTCCCTCCACGATGTCGATTTCATCTGACACGAGTTCATGGTCGGTATCGCACAGATCGAAATCGATCACCTCTGCCGTCGTCACGGCACGCAGTATCGCGTCGTGATACTCGATCGTTGCGCGTTCGTACCCCGTCTGAAGGTCACCGATCACGAGTGACCACCTGAAGACGGTGCCTTCCATAGTCCAGTCGCGGACCTGAGCGTCGTGCAAGTTGGTGTGAATGAGCGCCCGGATCGTGTCGCTCGACCTGTCGTGGAGTTGATCAAGGTGGCTTCGGTAGCTAGAGATCACGATGTCCTGATCGACATCACCGGAATCGAACTCTGCGTCGAACCATCGAAACGTCACGGTTCCGCTACTCGTCACGCTCAAAGTCTTCCAGCGGCGAGCGGTCGACGCCATTGATCCGGACAGGGATGGTCCGATTCGGCCGGCAGGCTGGGAGACTTCCTCCATGGTCTCGGCTATCTACTACTTCGCGACCACCGAGGATCAGTTGATGCTTCTGGACCATCTTGGTGAGCGAATGAGGGTGACCCTGCACCCCTGGTGGACGGTGGCCGACCCGATAGTCACGTGGACTCGAGATGATGCGCTGCGCGCGAGCGAGGTCATGGTTGCTTCGGCTGAACTTGGAGGCCCGATAGCCATCCGCCCTGGCGACCCTGCGATGGAAGAGTTCAGCAGGGCCGGCGTATTCAACCGCATCAACTGGGAGCGGATGTACTCCAACGAGGGCAAGGGCATCGTGGATCCCAACTCGTCGCCGGTTCTCTTCTGGCAGCCAGCTGCTGTTGGGGAGGAAGGGATCATCCGGACCAGCAGTATCGGCTCTCAGGCTGACCATCCCGCGGCGATTTCCGAAGCGTACGACCGGTGGGTTAAGCGCACGGCGAGCTGGGCTCGTCGCCGGGGCACGAGGGTCTGGGGCCTCGAACAGGACTCGCTACGACCGGATCTCGACTTCCAGATCGACGTCCTCAACAGCATCTACGCGCTACCCGGAGCCCTCGAGAAACTCGGGTCTGGGGTGGCGGGACGACGCTAACGCCGGCACCTACCTCAGGCGTCTTGAGAGTAGACCAGCGCGGCATACGGACCGATGGTGAACTCGGCCGAGACTGGTTGGTGATCCCACAGGATGGGTGCGGCCTGGAGGTCGGTGGTGTGGACCCCGCCGAAGTCGTGGCCGAACATCGGAGCGTCACTGTTGCAGCGAAGCCGCCAGGTGCCGGCGCGCGGAAGTCCCACTCGGTAGCCGTCGATCACCTGTGTGGACAGGTTGACAGCGACGATGACGTCGTCACCCGGGCCACCCTGCCACCAGCGGTGATACACCAGCACCTTGCGTTGATCGTCGACCCGCAGCAGTGTGGTGTGTGGTCCGCGAAGCCCGGCGGTGGTGCCGTCCAGGTTCCGGCGTAGGCGGACCAGTTGTCGGGCCAGGTGCAGGAAGCCGGAGTGCCGGTGTGTCTTGTCCCAGGACAGCGGGGCGCGGTCGTCGAACCATCGGTCCTCGCAGAACTCCTGGCCCTGGAAGAGCAGCGGCATGCCTGCCGAGGTGAGCACCAGTGCGAGGCCGAGGGCGGCGCGTTTGCGCGACGGCCAAGAGTCGGCGGCGCCCGGGTTGATGGTCTCGGGGAGTCGTGATCGCCCGTTGGCGACCTCGTCGTGGGACTCGGTGAAGATCACGCGTTCATGGGCGGCGCGCAGGTAGTGACCGGTGACCGCGCGAGCCACTGCGGTGGCGTCGCGGCCGGTGTCCCAGGGAGTCTCCAGCGCGCGTCGGACAGGGTGCACGAAGTCGGCGTCCCACTGGGAGTGGAAGCCGAGCCCGCCGTCCTCGGCCGGCGCCGTGACCAGCGGATCGCGCTGCATGTCCTCGGCGATCAGTAGCTTCCACGGCTGCCGCAGGCGGAGGTCGGTGGTCATCGCGGCCAGATAGCGATGGCCACCGGCGATCCGCTCCCGGGGGTGATGAACGTTGCCCCAGCGGGACCGGATGTAGTTGGTGCCGTCGAACCGCAGTCCGTCGACCCGGAACTGCTCCAGCCACATCACCGCCGAGTCGCGCAGGAAGTTGCGGACCTGTTTGCGGTCGTAGTTGGGACGGGTGGCGCCCCAGGGGGTGAGCGCCCGCCGGTCGTTGTAGAAGTACTGGCCGCCGTAGCCGCGGCGGTAGCTGCCGTCGAAGCGCCACAGGTCGAGGTCGGTCGGGCCGAGATGGTTGTGCACCACGTCCAGGATGACCGCGATTCCACGCTCGTGGGCGGCCCGGACGAAGCGGGCGAACGCCAGCGGACCTCCGTAGCTGGTGTCGATGGTGAACAGATGGGACGGGTTGTAGCCCCAACTGTGCGGCCCCGCGAAGCTGAACGGCGGCATCACCTCGACCGCGTTGGCGCCGAGCCACTTCAGGTGGTCGAGCCGCCCGATCGCGGTGTCGAAGGTGCCGGGCCGGTCACCGTCGGCGGTGAAGGTGCCCACATGCAACTCGTAGAGGACCAGTTCGTCCCAGCCGGGCATGGTGAATGGCTGCTCGCCCCAATCAAGGGTGGCGGGGTCGAACACCACCGCGTTGCCACGGCTGTGGGTGACCTCGCGGGCGAACGGGTCGATCCGCCACCGGTACGGCCCGCCACGGCGGATCAGAAACTTGTACTGCGAACCGCGCCGGGCCTGCGGCACGAAGGCCGACCAGGTGCCCGACCGGGCATGGTCGGGAGCCATCGGAACCCGGCCGGCCGCGGTCCAGCCACTGAAGTCGCCCGCAACATGCACCGTGCGGGCATTCGGAGCCCAGACCCGGAAGGTCACCCCGTCGTGATGCGGGACGGCACCCATGCCAGCATGGGGGGACGGAGCGATCGGCACGCTGAGACACTACGCGGCCGCTCTGAAAGTCCCTGCGAGCCAGCGCCGTTTTGATCGTGGCCACGACGGGGGCGATCAGGAGGAATGACTCCTTTGGGACGCGCTGATCTAAGCCCCTCCCTCGTCATCCCGGACTTTGATCCGGGATCTCTCCCACCTTGCCGGGTCAGAGCCCGGGATGACGGGAGTGACCAGTGCCGCTTAGCGGTGGGCCGGTCGTATAGCCCGGGCTGCTGCCAGGGCCAAGGTTCGCGCGGCAACTGCGGGACTGGTCAAGCTGCTGGGATGCGCACGCATGAACGTGACGTCGGAGAACTTGCGGGCCAGCGCGACGTCGGTGACGGTCCCGTCGATCAGCATGTTCGCGTAAGCCTGACCGGCCCGCGTCATCGCGGTCTGGCGCGCACCGACGTGGGGGAGCGCCAGGTCGGGCACGGCCGAGGTCTGCCAGGCGGCGTCCACGATGACCCGCTGCAGATCGAAGAACGCCCGTGCCGGTCGACCGAGGTCGGGCCCGGGGGTCAGGTACTCCGACAGGCAGGACGCGTGCAGCGCTGCCGAACTCATGCCCTGGCCGTAGATCGGGTTGAAGGAGGCTGCGGCATCACCGACGACGGCCAGCCGGGCCGGGAACCGGGCGAGCGCATGGAAGTCGCGGCGGCGGCTGTCCGCCTGGGTATAGCCGGTGATGGGTTCGAGCAACTCGCCGGCCGTCGCTTGCGGGAACGGGGGCGGTAGCTGGGCACAGATCGCGCGCAGCGCATCCGGGTTGCGTCCGGGCTTGTCATCGGCATAGCCGCCCATCATGACGATCCACCGGTCGCCCTCAACCGCATTGATGATGGACGGCGCGAGGCCGGCCGGCGTCCGACCGATCGCCCAGCTCGCGAAGGTGAATGCGACCTCGGGATCGACCTCGTCCCGATGGAAGAGCGCCGTGGTGTAGTTGATGTCGACGCGCATGCGCTGCAAAGGGGGCGCCGGCCAACCGGCGTCTTCCAGCCAGTGACCCAGTCGGGTGGAGCGGCCCGTGGCGTCCACCACGAAGTCGGCCGTGAGCGTGTCGCCCCCGTCCAGGCGCACGCAGGCCACCGCCTCACCCACGACATCGAGCCCGACCGCGCGGCTGCCGACCACCTGCAGGTTCGGCAGTGCGAGGGCTCGGCGGCGCAGCGCCGCTTCGAGGAACGGCCGGGTGCTCATCACCATCGCGGTCTCGGGTACCGCGACCTTGAGTCGACCGTTGTAGTAGACGCGGCTGTTCTCGGTCGTCGCCAACCCTGCGCCGGCCGCGAGCAGGTCATCGGAAAAGCCGTCGTACCAACGGTCCAACTGCACCCGGCCGGCCGGCAGCAGGGTGTGCACCTGGCGGGACTGCGGCACGCCGTGGCGCGGTGCCGCGTCGTCCACCAGCGAATCGGGTTCCACGATGACCACGTCATCGAAGTGGTCGGTGAGTACCCGAGCGGCCAGCAAGCCCGCGATGCTGCCGCCCAGGACAATGGCACGACCACCCAGCCGACCGGAAGCAGAGGGACGCGTGGCGGTTCCGAGGCGGTCGAAGATTCGCGCGGGCCCGGAGGTGTTCATCACACTGACCGGGTAGGCGTGGCCGCGGATTGCGGTGACCGAGGCGGTGGGGGTGGCAGGCAGGTGCGCATTGCCGGAGTCTACGGACCCACCGGGCACCCAGAACCACCGCTCCGGATGGTTCGGCCGCGTGCGCCAATCCAGGCCGGACAAAGTATGGGCCTGACTGTACCAATTTGATACGCTTGTCTGTCAGTGAGTGAGAGGGGCGGACAATGGCCAAAGGTGCAACCATCCCGACACGGGTGACGGCGGATGTCGCCGCTGCTGCGACGTCCGTCGCGCAGGCGGAGAACCGGACGACAACCGAACAGATCAATTACTGGCTGCGGATCGGCATGCAGGTGGAGCGGTCCGCTTCGACGGAGAACCGCCAGATCCTCGCTGTGGCTACGGGCGATGCTCAGTTCGCCACCCTGAATCCGCAGGAAAGGGAGGTTGCCCACGCTGTGATCGACGCACGGATCGCTCAACGGGCAGCAGCCGTGCGGCTCGGGGCGACCGTGCGACGGTCGGGGCAGACGACGGTCTCGATCGACGATGACGGCCACCTCGTGGAGCTCACCCCGGACGGCACTCGGCGACTTCTATGAGTCGGCTCGACCTCATCGTCGGACCTAACGGAGCGGGCAAGACCACCGTCTACGAGTACCTGATCGCTCCCGACCGGCCCGGCCTGCCGTTCGTTAACGCCGACAGAATCGCCAGCAGCCGCTTTCCAGGGCACGAGAGCGAACAGGCGTACGCTGCCGCACGCATCGCCGCGGCTGCGCGGGAGGCCCTGATCGCCGCTCGGCTGGACTTCTGCACCGAAACAGTCTTCTCGCACGTGTCGAAGATTGACCTGGTCCTGACCGCCGCGGCCGCCGGCTACGACGTGGTACTGCATGCGGTCATGATTCCACTCACGCTGTCCGGCCCCAGGGTGGCCGCCCGCGTGGCTGCGGGTGGCCACGACGTCCCCACCGACAAGCTCGCAGACCGCTACGCACGCCTGTGGCCACACGTCGTGACCGCCGTGCCGCACTGTCACCGAACGATCTTCTACGACAACTCCCGTGACGATGGCCCGCTCGAAGTCGCCGCCTATCGGCGGGCAATACCCGATTACGCCCCGAAGTGGCCCCGCTGGACGCCGGGCGCTCTGCTCACACTCTGACCTGTCCGCGACGCGGTGATCAGGCGTCATCCGCCGTCCCGCCGGCGACCACAGTTGGGACGGCGTCGCCGCAGGACTCCAGCTCCTTGGCGTCGACCCCGGGAATCGCGAACAACTCTCCGTGCTGGTCGGACAGGGCCCTGCCGACAGTGGGTCTTTCGCCGGCCACCGCGCGTCGTGCACCGCGACGATAGTCTGTGCAAGTGGGTAGACCTGCGAACCGAGGGCACACCGCTCCGCCATATATGGCGGAACTTGTTGTTCAAGAGTATGTATCCCTCCGCAGCGAGTCCCTCGCTGCCAAACAGAACCAGCAGACGATTCTTCAGTGGACTCTAGCTACGGTTGGAGTCGTCGTAGCGGCAGGTATCGCCGCTGGCGCCGCATTGAAGGACTTGGATGGCATTGCTAAGTCTAGCCTGATTATGGCGAGCGTCCTCCTTGTCGGCGGCCTAGTGCCGGTCGTAGTCTCTTGTGCCTTTGGTATTTGGCTCGGGGAGCTTCAACGGATGGAGCGCGCGGGTCATTACTTGCGGGCACGCGAATCGGCTTGGAGCGAGGGGAGGTCAATTGGCGCTCGGCCAGAGGATCCAGGTAGTTGGAACCTATTGATGTGGGAAAGCCTGCTGGCCGATGGTGCACGTCGCCCTCACGCTTACCCAAAGAATCGAATGGGCGGAATGGCCAGCATCGGTCTATTTGGCGCGCTTTTCGTCATCTCGTTGGGCGTCGGACTGGTAATGGCCTTCGGAGGGGGAGGGTTGCTCGAGCACTTGCCCGCCGGCATAAGCGCTATCGCAGCGACCTGCGTTATCTGGGGTTGGGTCGTGGTTCTCACCGGCGTCGTCATAGCGGTCTTCTGGAAGCCCATTCGTGTATTGGCCTCGAACTCCGCGCCAGCCCTCGATCTTGACACCCGATGAACATACCGCTCCTGACGCTCGTAATGCCTTGTAGGGACGAGATCGATGCACTCGCGTGGCTGCTTCCGCGAATTCCGACGAATACTGAAGTAATCCTTTGCGACAACGGCTCTACTGATGGCTCTCCCGGCTTCGCCGCGTCTTGGGGAGCGAAGGTTCTGGTTGACCCGGCGCCGCGACAGGTGGGGCGTTGCGTTCAGTCAGGCATTGCCGCAGCTTCCGCGGACGTTGTCTGCGTGATCGACTGTGATGGCACCATCGATCCACGTGATGCGGTGCGCTTAGCCGGACCCATCGTCTCAGGGTCTGCGGACTTCGTCGTCGGCGTCCGCGCCAAAGAAGAGACAAGCCGCTCTGTTCGCCATCGTTTGGCCAGCCATCTACGTGACGCACTCGTCCGCAGAGTGCTGCCGGAATGGCCGTTCGTTGACCTTGGCTCGGCGCGAGCGTTTAGAAGGTCTGCGTTCGCGCAATCGGATCGACGTCCTGATGAGCGTTTCGGCTGGAATCTCGATGTTACAATGTGTGCCCTGGAGATGCTGGATCATGACCGTATCGACTCGCTTGGCATTCCATATCGGCCGAGAATCGGCAAGTCTAAGATAGCCGATCACTTCTTTGGGAGTCTTGTCGCAGTCACTGATCAACTTCGAGTGTTGCAGCGATACCTGGTGCGGAAGGTGGGTGGTTATCGCCTCGCATTCGATGCCGATGCCGATGCCTGCAAACGGTGCAGTCGGTGGGCGGCGAGAAACGCCTCTCCGTGGGTCTGCAGCTTTCTAGGCGAGCACTAGTCGGGAAGCCGGCGGCGCAAGCGGTCTTAGCGCGCCACATGCGGATCTGGCGGCACCTCGGTCGCCGCGGTCAGTCGGGCGGCGCCGGGCCGCTGGACTCGCGCCATCCGTGCCAGGTACGCGGGCGGAGCCCGTCGGCGACACGTGTAAGAGCCGGCTGCCGAGGCAATAGGATCTCGACCGTTGGCACGGCGGGTGAGCCCGCCAACAGAACTCAATGGGTACGGAGATGGCATGGCTTCCCAGTTGTGGCGCCACAGGCTTAGCCGCGTCTGGCGGGTTGGACTCCCGGTGGCCCTATTGCTCGTTGTCGCTGGCGTGTTCCTCCCCGAAGAGTGGGGATGGTGGGCCAAGTCTGTTCCGCCCGTCGCTGGGATCGTGGCCACCCTGGGTATTGACTGGATCCTCGCGGGGTCCAGGCAGAGACGACAACGCGAGGAGGACGTTGCCAAGATGCGAAAGCGGCTTGGCGCGCTGAAGGACACCCCTCAAGACGGACAGCAGCACGGCTTGGACGACGCCGCCTACCAGGTGGCGCCATATTGGGGGGCGGGCAACGCTCCATGAGCAACTCGATGCCGCTTGTGCAGCCTCAGGTGTGAAGGTAGTCCAAGTCACAGAGGCCGCCGAGGAAGCGCTCACACGCTGCCGACGCCTTGCTGACGCTGGGGTTGATGCCCCGGCATCCTTCCGGGCTGGTCTGGAACAGGCCAAGCGCCAGGCATATGAGCTTCGGATCGTGCTCGCGGGGCCGGATCGCCCGCCGGGGGTCCACAAGCAGTGATGGATGGGCCTGGGCGGAGGGGCTGTTACCTGAGAAAGACTGATCAGTTCGGCATGCGACCGAAAGGACCTGGGACCTGTGTCCGCGTGACGTAAGCCGGTCGGCTCGGTCAGGCACCATCCGCCGTGCCGCCGTCGACGACGGCCAGGACGGCGTCCCCGTAAGACTCCAGCTTCTTGGCGCCGACGCCGCTGATGGTGAACAGGTCCTCCGTGCTGGCCGGACGGTGTTGCGCGATCGCGGCGAGGGTGGTGTCCGGGAAGACGA
>NZ_JAPUED010000083.1 GCF_027492755.1 Micropruina sp.
ACGCGCTGACCTCCAATTGGACGGCGCCGACCGTGCGGCGTCCGCGACGGAGCACCACCAAGCCGCCGGGCAGCACGTCGTCGGCCGTCAGCCGTGCGGCCGGATCGCTCACCTTCGCGTTGTTCACGTAGGCACCGCCCTCACTGATCGCCCGCCGAGCCGCCGACTTGCTGGCGACGACGCCGGCTACCTCCAGGGCGTCCACGACGCTCGGCAGGCCATCCTCCGTAGACAAGCTCCGAGCGCCCAGCTCGGCCCCGACGGCTCGCAGCGTGTCGGCGGGCAGCGACGCCAGGTCACCGCGCCCGAAGAGGGCCTGGGCTGCCTCGGTGGCCGCCTCACGCTCGGCGGGCGAGTGCACCAGGTCGGTCACGTCGTCGGCCAGTGCCCGCTGGGCGATCCGCAGGTGCGGCGCCTCCGCGCTGCGGGCGGCGATCTCTTCGATCTCCTCCCGGGGGCGCTCGCTGAACACCTTCAGGTAGTCGATCACCTTGGCGTCCTCAGAGTTCAGGAAGAACTGGTGGAACGCGTACGGCGAGGTCATCGCCGGATCGAGCCAGACCGTGCCGGACTCGGTCTTGCCGAACTTCGTTCCGTCGGCCTTGGTCAGCAGCGGCGTCGCCAAAGCGTGCACTCGTGCTGCCTCCGAGCGTCGGATCAGTTCGACCCCCGCAGTGATGTTCCCCCACTGATCGGAGCCACCTGTCTGCAAGGTGCAACCGTGCCGGCGGAACAGCTCGCGGTAGTCCAGTGACTGCAGCAGCACGTAGGAGAACTCGGTGTAGGAGATCCCCGACTCGAGGCGCGCCTTGACCACCTCGCGGTCGAGCATCCGGTTGACCGGGAAGTGTTTGCCCACGTCCCGCAGGAAATCGAGGGTGGAGAGTTCGGCCGTCCAGTCGTAGTTGTTCACAACGACCGCGCCGCTGGGACCGTCGAAGGAGATCAGCCGGCTGACCTGATCACGGATCCTCGTCACCCACTCGCCGACCAGCTCCCTCGGGTTCATGGACCGCTCCCCCGCCTGCTTGGGGTCGCCGATCAGACCGGTGGAGCCGCCGACCAGGATGATCGGACGATGTCCGGCCCGCTGCAGCGCGCGGGCCACCATCATCTGCACCAGGTTGCCCATGTGGATGCTGGGGGCGGTGGGATCGAAGCCGACATAGAAGGTGATCGGTCCGGCGTCCAGGTGCGCACGGAGCGCCTCGGCATCGGTGGAGTGGGCGATCAGTCCCCGCCAGGACAGTTCTTCGAATACGTCGGTCACGCTGGGTAAGCCTAGTGGGACGCACCGGGCCCGGTGACCGAGAGAACCGTCCCCGGTGGCCGCGGGGACGGTTCTCTTGGTCACTCGGCGATGAGCTTGGACGCGGCGGCGCGGAGTTCGGCGAGTTGCTCGGCGACTCGGACGGGGGCGGTGCCACCGCGTCCGTCACGGGCGGCTACCGAGCCTTCGACGGTCAGCACCTCGAGCACCTGGGGGGTGAGCGCGGGGTGGATCTCGGCGAGCTGCTCGGCGGTCAGGTCGGGCAGGTCGATGCCGTGGGCCTCGCAGTACTTCACCGCGGCTCCGGTGATGTCGTGGGCCTGGGCGAACGGCACCCGCTGGCGGACCAGCCAGTCGGCCATGTCGGTGGCCAGCGAGAATCCGCGCGGGGCCAGCTCGGCCATCCGGTCGGTGTGGAAGGTCAGGGTCGCCACCATGCCGGCGACCGCGGGCACCAGCACCCGCAGCTGGTCGAGGCCGTCGAAGACCGGCTCCTTGTCCTCCTGCAGGTCGCGGTTGTAGGCCAACGGCAGGCCCTTCAGGGTGGCGAGCAGGCCGGTGAGGTTGCCGATCAGGCGTCCGGCCTTGCCGCGGGTGAGTTCGGCGACGTCGGGGTTCTTCTTCTGCGGCATGATCGACGAGCCGGTCGACCAGGCGTCGTCGAGGCTGGCGAAGCCGAACTCGACGGTGCACCACAGGATGACCTCTTCGGCCAGCCGGGACAGGTCGACCGAGATCTGGGCCAGTACGTAGGCGGCCTCGGCGACCAGGTCGCGGGCGGACGTCCCGTCGATCGAGTTGGCGACCGAGCCGGCGAAGCCCAGGTCGGCCGCCACCGCCTCGGGATCGAGGCCGAGCGAGGTGCCGGCCAGCGCCGCCGAGCCATACGGGCTCTGGGCCAGCCGGACGTCGAGGTCGGCCAGCCGCTGCAGGTCGCGGACCAGCGGCCAGGCATGGGCCAGCAGATGGTGCGAGAGCAGCACCGGCTGCGCATGCTGCAGATGGGTCCGGCCCGGCATCACCGCGCCGAGGTGGCGCTCGGCCTGTCCGGCCAATGCCTCGATCACGGTGCCGAGCGACTCACCCAGCACGACGAGCTCGTCACGCAGGTACAGCCGGATCAGGGTGGCGATCTGGTCGTTGCGGGACCGGCCGGCGCGCAGCCGTCCGCCCAGTTCGGGGCCGACCCGCTCGATCAGGCCGCGCTCCAGTGAGCCGTGCACGTCCTCGTCGGTGGGTGCCGCCACGTAGGCGCCGGAGACCACGTCGGCCTCGAGCGCGTCCAGGCCGGCGATCATCCCGGTCAGTTCGTCATCGGTGAGCAGCCCTGCGGCGTGCAGTGCCCGGGCGTGTGCCCGGGAGCCCGCCAGGTCGTGCCGGGCCAGCCGCCAGTCGAAAGCGGTGGACACCGACAGCGCGAACATGGCGTCGGCTGGGCCGCCGGCGAACCGGCCGCCCCACAGGCGTCCGGTTGCCTCCGCACCGTCGTTCGTCGGCTCGGCTGGGGGGTTGCTCATCTCACTCCGTTCGTGGGTTGTGGCTCATCGCCAACATGGTCTCGGCCAGGGCAGGTCCCCCGGCGGGGTCGCGGGTGATCACCGCGATGGTGTCGTCGCCGGCGATGGTGCCGAGCACCTCGGGCAGCGCCACCCGATCGATCGCCGAGGCGAAGTATTGCGCGGCGCCCGGCAGCGTCCGCAGCACGGCCAGATTCGCCGAGCCTTCGGCCGACACCAGCAGTTCGGCGCACAGCCGGGAGAGCCGGACGGTGGCCGCCGAGGAGTCGCCCGGAGTCTCGCCGGCGAGCAGGGCGTAGCTGAACTCGCCGTCGCCCTGCCGGATCCGGATGGCGCCGACGTCGACCAGGTCCTTGCTGAGCGTGCCCTGGGTGACTGCAACACCCTCGGCGGCCAGCAGCGAGGCCAGTTCGGTCTGGGAACGCACCGGTTGGCGTCCGATCAGTTCGACGATGCGGGCCTGCCGGGCGGTCTTGGTCTGCGGCAACCGTGTTTCGTTCACCCGGCCTCCAGCAGGTCGGGCAGCGCGGCGACGAAGCCGTCCAGGTCGGCGTCGGAGATGATCAGCGGCGGCGCCAGCCGCAGCACGTTGGGGCGCGGCGCGTTGATCACGAAACCGGACGCCAGCGCGGCGTCCGCGACCGCCGGAGCGATCGCATCGGTGAGTACCACGCCGCGCAGCAGCCCCTGCCCGCGCACCGCGGACACCCTGGGGTGCTGCAGGTTCAGGATGCCGCTGGCCAGCCGCTCCCCCGCCGTCCGGACCCGGGCGAGCAGGCCGTCCCGCTCGATGATGCCGAGCACCGCGAGCCCGGCCGCGGCGGCCACCGGGTTGCCGCCGAAGGTGGTGCCGTGCGCGCCCGGTCCGAGCAGGGACGCCGCCGCACCGGTGGCCACGCAGGCGCCGACCGGGAAGCCGTTGCCGAGGCCCTTGGCGAACGTGACGATGTCGCCGGTCACCCCGGATCTGGTGCTGGCCAGCCAGTCGCCACAGCGTCCGATGCCGGTTTGCACCTCGTCGATCCACAGCAGTGCACCGGCGGCGCTGGTCAGCTCACGTACCTGGGCCAAATAGTCCGACGGCGGTTCCACCACACCGTTCTCACCCTGAACGGGCTCCACGATCACGGCCGCAACCGTGTCGTCGAGGACGGCGGCCAAGGCGTCGGAGTCACCGTAGGGAACGAAGATCACCTCACCGGGCAGCGGCTCGAACGGCTCGCGGTAGGCGGGGTTGCTGGTCAGCGCCAGCGCGCCGAGGCTGCGGCCGTGAAAGGAACCTTCCATCGCGATCAGCCGGGTCCGGCCGGTGCGGCGGGTGATCTTGAAGCCGGCCTCGTTGGCCTCGGTGCCCGAGTTGGTGAAGAACACCCGTGCCGGCAGATCGGGGTGGTTGGCGGTGACGAACCCGGCCAGCTTCTCGGCCAGCGCGATCTGGGTGGGAGTGGCGAAGAAGTTCGACACGTGCCCCAGGGTGGACAGTTGCGCCGAGATAGCGCCGATCACCTGCGGATGGGCATGGCCCAGAGCGTTCACCGCCAATCCGGACAGCATGTCCAGATAGCGATTGCCGTCGGCGTCCCAGAGGTGGACGCCCTCGCCCCGCACGAACACTCGCTTGGGCGGCCCGAAAGTGTTCATCAGCGCATGGGCGTAGCGCGTTGTCAGCTCGGCCTGCGCGCCGTTGTCGGCTACCACGGTCATGCCGGCTCCTGTTCCTCGGACTCGTCCTCGCGGACCACCATGGTGCCGATGCCCTCGGTGGTGAAGATCTCCAGCAGCAGGCTGTGCGCCACCCGGCCGTCGATGATGGTGGCCCGTCCGACGCCTTCGCGGATGGCCTGCAGACAGGCTTCCATCTTGGGGATCATGCCGGCCTCCAGCGACGGCAGCATCGCATCGAGCTCGGACGGCGTGATCTGGGCGATCACCTGCTCGCAGGTCGGCCAGTCGGCGTACAGGCCCTCGACGTCGGTGAGCACCACGAACCGCTCGGCGCCCAGCGCCACAGCCAGTGCCGCCGCGGCGGTGTCGGCGTTCACGTTGTGCACGTTGCCGTCCTCATCCGGAGCGACGGTGGCGATCACCGGAATGCGGCCGCCGGCGATCAGGTCGAGCACCGTCTCCGGACGGACGGTGGTGACATCGCCCACCAGGCCGATGTCGACGTGCTCGCCGTCAATGGTCACCCCGCGCCGAGTGGCGGTGAACAGGCCGGCGTCCTCACCGGACAGGCCAACCGCGAGCGGACCGTGGGCGTTGAGCAGGCCGACCAGTTCGCGTCCGACCTGACCCACCAGCACCATCCGGACGACGTCCATCGCCTCGGGCGAGGTGACCCGGAGCCCGCCGCGGAACTCGGACGGAATGCCGAGGCGTCCGAGCATCGACGAGATTTGCGGACCGCCGCCGTGCACCACCACCGGCTTCAGCCCGCAGCGGCGCAGGAAGACGATGTCGTCGGCGAAGGCCCGCTTGAGTTCGTCGTTGACCATCGCGTTGCCGCCGTACTTGATCACCACGATCTTGCCGGCGTAGCGCTCCAGCCAGGGCAGCGCCTCGATCAGGGTCTCAGCCTTGCCGATCACTCCGGCGAGGGTTTCCCGGGTCCGGGTGGTGGGGCTCATGTGGAGTACTCCGCGTTCTCTTTGACGTAGTCGTAGGTGAGATCGTTGGTCCAGATGGTGGCTGTTGCGTCGCCGGCGTGCAGGTTGAGGTCGACGGTCACCTCGCGTCCGGTCAGATCCACCTCGGACCGGTCGGCGCCCAGCTGGCCGTCGACGAAGACCTCGGTGCCGTTGAAGGCGACATCGACGTGGTCGGGGTCGAACTGGGCTTGCACCGTGCCGGCCGAGGCCAGCACCCGGCCCCAGTTGGGGTCGTTGCCGAAGACCGCGCACTTGAACAGGTTGCTGCGGGCGATGGCGCGGGCGACGGCCAGCGCCTCGTCTTCAGTTGCCGCGCCGGAGACCGTCACCTCGATGTCGTGGGCCGAGCCCTCGGCGTCGGCGAGCAACTGCCGGGCCAGCGAATGGCAGACTCCGGTGAGCGCCTCGGTGAACTCCTCCGGGTCGGCCTCGACCCCGGACGCCCCGCTGGCCAGCAGGATCACCGTGTCGTTGGTGGACATGCAGCCGTCGGAGTCGGTTCGGTCGAAGGTGAACCCGGTCGCAGTGCGGAGTGCGGCGTCCAGCTGGTCGGGCGCGACGACCGCGTCGGTGGTAAGCACGACGAGCATGGTGGCCAGCGCGGGCGCCAGCATGCCGGCACCCTTCGCCATGCCGCCGATCGCCCAGTGCTGCGGCGAGGAGTAGTCGGCCTGCTTGGCGACGGTGTCGGTGGTCATGATCGCCTCGGCGGCCGCCGGTCCGCCCTCTTCGGAGAGGTCCTGCGCGGCCAGCTCGATGCCGGCCAGCACCTTCGTCATCGGCAGCCGGACGCCGATCAGCCCGGTGGAGCAGACCGCCACGTCGTCGACCTCGCAACCGACGGACGCCGCCGTCCACTCGGCCATCTGGCGGGCGTCGTCCAGTCCGGCGCGTCCGGTGCAGGCGTTGGCGCCGCCGGAGTTGAGCACGACCGCGGCGAGGCGTCCGTTCGCGACGACGTCGGCCGACCACAGCACGGGTGCTGCCTTGAAGGCGTTGGAGGTGAACACGGCGGCCGCGTGGGCGTCCGGACCGTTGTTGACGACGATCGCGAGGTCGGGGCGTCCGGATTCCTTGAGGCCGGCGGTGACACCGGTCGCGGTGAAGCCCTTGGGGGTGGTGACGCTCATGGCGCGACTCCGATCGTCGACAGGCCGGTGGTCTCGGGGAGTCCGAGAGCCAGGTTCATGGATTGGACGGCGCCGCCCGCGGTGCCCTTGGCCAGGTTGTCCAGCGCGGCGACGGCGACCAGGCGGTTCGCGGCTTCATCGACCGCGACCTGGACCTGGACGGCATTGGAGCCGAACACTGCCTGGGTCTGCGGCCAGATGCCCTCGGGCAGAAGGTGGACGAAGGGTTCGTCGGCGTAGGCCTCCGCGTAGGCGGTTCGCACCCGTTGATCGAGCTTGTCGAGATCCTTGTTGTCGAGGTTGTTGCCGTTCAGCGGCGCGGTCACCGTGGCCAGGATGCCGCGCGCCATCGGCACCAGCACCGGGGTGAACGACAGGGTCGGCGCCTGGGCGCCGAGCCGACGGAAGTTCTGCAGCATCTCGGGGACGTGCCGGTGCACGCCCCCAACCCCGTAGGCGCTGGCGTTGCCCAGCAGTTCGGCGGCCAGCAGGTTGACCCTGAGGCTCTTGCCGGCCCCGGACGGCCCGGTCGGGGCGACCACCACCACGTCCCGGCCGTCGGTCAGGCCGGCGGTCAGCGCCGGCAACAGCGCCAGCGTGACGGTGGTCGGGAAGCAGCCCGGGACGGCGATCCGATTGGTCTCGGCGAGGACGGCCCGCTGGCCGGGAAGTTCGGGCAGGCCGTAGGGCCAGGTGCCGGCGTGCGGCGTCCCGTAGAACTTCTGCCAGTCGGCCGGGTCGCTCAGCCGGAAGTCGGCGCCGGCGTCGATCACCAGCACGTCGTCGCCGAGTTGCTCGGCCACGGCCGCGGACGCCCCGTGCGGCAGCGCCAGGAAGACCACATCGTGACCGGCCAGGTTCGCGGCGGTAGTGTCGAGCACCTCGACGTCGGCCAACGGCAGCAGGTGCGGGTGGTGTTCGATCAGCCGCGAACCCGCGCTGGACTTGGCCGTCAGGTTGCCGATGGTGACCTCGGGGTGCTGCAACAGCAGCCGCAGCAGCTCGCCTCCGGCGTAGCCGGTGCACCCCGCGACAGCGATCCGAACAGACATAGGCATTACTATGCCGAAGGTGGAATGAATATTCCAATCGGCTCGCGACGACACGACAAAACCCTCCCTAACCAGTTCAGCCCTCCCGCATGTGGGAGGGCGTAGGTAGTTAGGGAGGGCCTTGGGTGCCGGACGCGCATCTCAAGACCGGCGTCCGACACCGGGCCGGGCACACCGCGAGGGGTGGCCCGGCACCGGGTCAGATGTGGTCGATCAGCTCGTTCACGCCGCCGAGGATCTGGTTCGGCCGGAACGGGTACTTGGCCACATCCTCTGTCGTAGTCAGGCCGCTGAGCACCAGAACGGTGTGCAGACCGGCCTCCATGCCCGCGACGATGTCGGTGTCCATCCGGTCGCCGATCATCGCGGTGGACTCGGAGTGAGCCTCGATCCGGCGCATGGCCGAGCGGAACATCATCGGGTTCGGCTTGCCGACCACGTACGGCGTCCGGTTGGTCGCCGCGGTGATCATGGCCGCCACCGCACCCGCGGCGGGCAGCAGGCCGTCCTTGGACGGGCCGGTGGTGTCCGGGTTGGTCACGATGAACCGGGCACCCTTGGTGATCAGCCGGATCGCCTTGGTGATCGCCTCGAATGAGATGTTGCGGGTCTCGCCGAGCACCACGAAGTCCGGGTCGGTCTCGGTGAGGACGAAGCCGGCATCATGGATGGCGGTGGTCAGGCCCGCCTCGCCGATCACGAAGGCGGTCTTGTCGCCGGGCTGCTCGGCGAGGAAGGCGCCGGTGGCCATGGCGGAGGTCCAGATGTTCTCCTCGGGGATCCGCAGGCCGGAGCGCTCCAGGCGCGCGGCGAGGTCACGAGGGGTGAAGAGCGAGTTGTTGGTCAGAACAAGGAAGCGCTTGGAGGTGTCGACCCAGCGCTCGATCAGTTCGGCTGCACCGGGGAGAGCCTGCTCCTCGTGCACGAGGACGCCGTCCATGTCGGTGAGCCAGCATTCAATATCGCGAGCTTTTCGCATGACTTCATCATACTCGTTTTTAGTCAAAAGTACTAAAACATACTCTGGCAGCGCCATTCGTCCGTTCCCTGGACACCTCGACCAGTCGCCGGATGCGGGTCACGGACGTCGGCGCCGTGCGGCAAGATCGAGGGATGCAGATCCGGCTCGCGACCCGCGGCTCCCGACTGGCCATGGTGCAGTCGGGCATGATCGCGGACGCCCTGCGCGGCCTGGGCGCCGACGTCGAGCTGGTGGCGGTCAAGACTCTGGGCGACGTTTCCACTGCTCCGCTGTCCAGCATGGGCGGTGTGGGCGTGTTCGTGGCGGCCGTCCGTGAGGCGGTGCTGGCCGGCGCCTGCGACCTGGCGGTGCACTCGTTGAAGGACCTGCCCACCACCCCTGCCGAGGGGTTGACCCTGGGTGCGATCCCCGAGAGGGAGGATCCGCGGGACGCCCTGTGTGCCCGGGACGGGCTCGGGCTCTGGGGCCTGCCGCGGGGTGCGAAGATCGGCACCGGATCACCCCGGCGTGCCGCCCAGCTTCGGGCCGTGCGGTGGGATCTGGAAGTCGTGGACATCCGCGGTAACGTCGACACCCGGCTGAGCCGGGTCGGCGCCGATCTGGACGCGGTGGTGCTGGCCGCTGCGGGTCTGAACCGGCTGGGCCGCGCCGACGCGATCACCGAGTTCTTCGAGCCGGACGTGCTGATGCCGGCGCCCGCGCAGGGGGCTCTCGCCTTGGAGTGTCGCAGCGGAGACACCGAGCTGCTGGCCCTGCTGGCGCAACTCGATCACTCCCCCACCCGGATCGCGGTGGAGGCCGAGCGGGAGCTGATGCGGCTGGTTGAGGCGGGTTGTGCCGCGCCGTTCGGTGCCCTGGCGGAGGTCACGGCTGAACCGACTCAGGACTCGACCGCCGCCGACATTGTCTTGACGGACAACCCGACCGTCGCTGGTCGAGCTTGTCGAGACCTTGGCGAGATCGGCGGCGACGGGGGGTTTCGACAAGCTCAACCAACGGTGGCACGGCTGCGACTGCAGGCCCGGCTGGCAGCACCGGACGGGATGACGACTCTGGCCAAGTCGATCCGGGTCGAGAGCGGACCAACGGGGCTATCCCCGCACTCGCCCGACCCCCGAACTGTCGGCACCATCAAGGAGATCGTCGCCGCCATGGCGCAGGACCTCGCGCCGCTGGTCGGGCTGCGGGTGCTGATGCCGCCGTCCCGCCTCGCCGAGGCGGTCGCGCTGCGCGGCGCCCAGGTGACGACGGCGGCCTTCACTCGGCACACGACTGTCGCCGACCCCCGAATTGCCGAACGGATCGGCGGACTTGCCGCCGGTGGCTACGACTGGCTGGTGCTGACCTCGGCCCGGACCCTTGGCGCGCTGCGTGAACTCGGTGTCGACCTTGCCGCCGTACTGCCTGAGGGCACCAAGGTCGCCGCCGTGGGGCCTGCGACCGCGGCCGCGGCCCGCGAGGCTGGGCTGCCGGTGGACCTGCTGCCGACCTCGGGTTCCGGTGGCGCCGACCTGGCCGCATCGTTCCCCGACGAACCGGGACGGGTGCTGGTGCCCGGAGCCGCCGACCCGGCCGCGGGGCTGGACGCCGGTCTCACCGCACGCGGATTCCACGTCGACCGGGTCGCCGTCTATCGGACCGATCCGGTCGAGAGTCTCGATGAGGAGGTCCGCCTAGGCTGGCCGGACGGCTTCGACGCGTTCGTGGTGACCGCGCCGTCCGTGGCCCGGGCCGCCGCGGAGCTGCTCGGTCGGCCCGGTCCCCCGGTGGTCGCGCTTGGCGAAAGCAGTGCCGCAGCCGCCCGTGCCGCCGGATTCACCGTGGTCGCGACCGCCGCCGAGGCAACCCCGGCCGGGCTGGTGAACGCCCTGGCCACCCTGCGAAAGGAAGACCGATGATCGTCCGTCCCCGCCGGCTGCGCAGCACGCCGGCCATGCGTGCTCTGGTGGCCGAGACCCGGATCCACCCGAGTCAGCTGGTGCTGCCGATGTTCGTCGCCGAGGGGCTGGACGCGCCGCGTCCGATCAGCTCGCTGCCGGGGGTCGTGCAGCACACCGTCGATTCGCTGGTCGACGAGGTGCGCCGGTCCGTCACGCTCGGGTTGGGCGGCGTGATGCTGTTCGGCGTCCCCCGACCCGAGGACAAGGACGCCGTCGGCTCGGTCGGCTCCTCTCCGGACGGCATTCTCAACCGGGCACTGACCGCTCTCCGGGACGCCGTCGGCGACGACATCGTGATCATGGCCGACACCTGCCTGGACGAGTTCACCGACCACGGCCATTGCGGGGTGCTGGACGAGCGCGGCCGGGTCGACAACGACGCCACCAACGACCGTTACGTCGAGTTGGCGCTCAGCCAGGCCCGGGCCGGCGCGCATGTGGTGGGGCCGTCCGGGATGATGGACGGCCAGGTGGCCGCGATCCGTGACGGCCTGGACGCCGCTGGCTTCACCGACACCGCGATCCTCGCCTACGCAGCCAAGTACGCCTCGGCCTTCTACGGACCGTTCCGCGAAGCCGTGAACTCAGCGCTGTCGGGCGACCGACGCACCTACCAGCAGGATCCGGCGAACCGCCGCGAGGGCGTCCGGGAGGCCGATCTGGACGAGGCCGAGGGCGCCGACATGCTGATGGTGAAGCCGGCCGGGTACTACCTCGATGTGCTCGCCGATGTCGCCGCCCGGTCCCAGGTCCCGGTCGCGGCGTATCACGTTTCGGGCGAGTACGCGATGGTCTGCGCCGCCGCCGAACGGGGTTGGCTGAACCGGGACGCCGCGCTGGCCGAGGCGGTCACCGCCATCCTGCGGGCCGGTGCCGACATCGTGCTGACCTATGCGGCCTCCGAACTGGCCGAACGTGCGAACGGGAGCAAGCGATGAGTCTCTTTCAGCGGGCCTGCCGGGTGATCCCCGGCGGTGTGTCGTCACCGGTCCGGGCGTTCGGCTCGGTGGGGGGCGATCCGGTGTTCATCGCGCGGGCGTCCGGGCCGTACCTGTACGACACAGACGGCCGCGAGTACGTGGACGCCGTCGGCTCGTGGGGTCCGGCGCTGCTCGGCCACGCCCACCCGGAAGTGGTGGCCGCAGTGCAGGCCGCGGCGGCACGCGGACTGTCGTTCGGCGCCCCCACCCAGGCCGAGGTCGAGCTGGCCGAGGCTGTCCGGAACCGAGTTCCTGAGGCGGAGAAGGTGCGTTTCGTCTCCACCGGGACCGAGGCGTGCATGACCGCGATCCGGCTGGCTCGCGGCGCCACCGGACGCGACCTGGTGGTGAAGTTCGCCGGCTGCTACCACGGGCATTCCGACGGTCTGCTGGCCGCCGCCGGCTCTGGTGTCGCCACCCAGGGGCTGCCCGGTTCGGCCGGAGTCACCGCGGCGACCGCCGCCCAGACGATCGTGGTGCCCTACAACGATCCGGACGCCCTAGAGGCGGCGTTCGCCGCGCACCCGGACCAGATCGCCGCGGTGATCACCGAGCCGGCACCGGCGAATATGGGCGTGGTTCCGCCGCGGGATGGGTTCAACGCGTTCCTTCGCGAGATCACCCGGCGGCACGGCGCGCTGCTGATCTTCGACGAAGTGCTGACCGGTTTCCGGGTGGGTTACCGGGGCTGGTGGGGGCTGGAGCAATCGTCGGTCGAGCGTGTCGAGACCACCCCGCTGGCTGAGGCGCCCGATCTGTTCACCTTCGGCAAGGTGGTCGGCGGCGGCATGCCACTGGCCGCGATCGGCGGACGTGCCGAGCTGATGGATCTGCTGGCCCCGGTCGGTCCGGTCTACCAGGCGGGCACGCTGTCCGGGAATCCGCTCGCGACGGCGGCCGGCATCACCACGCTGGCGCTGGCCGACGAGAGTGTCTACCAGCGGGTGGACGCCGCGTCGTCTGCGCTGCGGGTGGCGATCGGGGCGGCCCTGGATTCGGCCGGGGTTCCGCACCGCGTGCAGGCGGCCGGATCGTTGTTCACCGTCTTCTTCGGCGAATTCGACGGCCCGATCGACAACTATCCGGCGGCCCAGCAGCAGGATTCAGCGGCCTTCGCCCGGTTCTTCCACGCCATGTTGGACGCCGGGGTCGCGCTGCCCCCGTCCGGATACGAGGCCTGGTTCCTGTCCGCGGCGCACGACGACGCCGTGCTGAACCGGATCGTCGACGCGTTGCCATCGGCCGCCCGAGCCGCGAGTCGATCGTGACCACACCGTTGGTCGAGCTTGCCGAGACTCCCAGCCAACCGCTGGTCGAGCTTGTCGAGACCCCTTCGCGAGGTTTCGACAAGCTCAACCAACACAAGCTCAACCGACGAGGTCCGCGGTGACCGGGCGGGTCACGTTGGTCGGGGGTGGACCCGGTGATCCTGGGTTGCTCACTGTCGCTGGGCTCGACGCGCTGCGTGGCGCCGATGTCGTCCTCTACGACCATCTGGCGCCGCTGTCCTGCCTGGAGGAATGCCCGCCTGGCGCGTTGCTGATCGATGTCGGCAAGATTCCCGGCGGACGGGCCACCTCGCAGCAGCGGATCAACGAGCTACTGATCGAGCACGCCCAGGCCGGACGGCACGTCGTCCGGTTCAAGGGCGGCGACCCGTTCGTGTTCGGACGTGGCGGCGAAGAGGTGCTGGCCTGCGCCGAGGCCGGTCTCGGCGTGGCGGTGATTCCGGGCGTCACCTCGGCGGTCGCCGGACCGGCGCTGGCCGGCATCCCGGTCACCCATCGCGGCGTCGTCCAGGCGTTCACCGTGGTCTCGGGACATGTACCACCGGGTCACCCCGCCTCGACCACCGACTGGACGGCGCTGGCCCACGCCGGCCACACCATCGTGGTGCTGATGGGAGTGGCCAACCTCGGCGCGATCTGCGCCGAACTCGTCGCGCAAGGACTGCCCGCCGAGACACCGGCGGCCGTCATCGCGGACGCCTGGCTGCCCACCATGCGCACCGTCCGCGCCGGGGTCACCGAGATCGCCGAGCAGGCGAAGCAGGTCGGAATCCACGCGCCGGCGATCGCCGTGATCGGTGAGGTGGCAGCCCAGGAGTTACCGGTCGGGGCGCCGTCCGAGTTTGAACAGGCCGCGAAGGCCGATGAAGCCGTCACCGACGAGCTACGACCGGCGCGAGCCGACGACGCTGCCGAGCTGCTGGTGCTGCAACGCGCCTGCTGGACCTCGGACGCCATCCTCAACAACACCTTCGAGATTCCGGCGCTGCACGAAGACCTGGCCACCGTCCGGGCGAACTTCGCGACCTACGAGACCTGGGTGCTGCGACGCGGACCGCGCCTGATCGGTGCCGTGCGCGGAGTTCTGCGCGGTACGGACTGGGAGGTCGGACGCCTCATGGTCGCCCCCGACCTGCAGGGCCAGGGACTCGGACGGATGCTGCTGCAGCACATCGAACGTCAAGCACCGCCGTCCGCGCGTCGACTGTGGCTGTTCACCGGCAAACGCAGCGAGGCGAATATTCGCCTCTACACCCGGGCCGGTTACCAACTCATCCCGGACGACGACGATTCGCTCCCCCACGTCCCCCATACCGTGCGGCTGGTGAAGCTCACCTCACCAGAGAGTTCGCAGACCCGCTAAACCGTGGAACACCGAATCATCGGTGATCAGCGTCATCGACTCGATCATCGCCTGCGCGGCGAGCATCCGGTCGAATGGATCATGGTGCTCCCAGTCCAGGCCTCCGCTGAGCAGACAGTGATCCTCGGTCAGCGGCAGGCGAGTCACTCCAAGACGATCAAGATGGCGCGCGTAGCCGCCGACCACCGCGTCGGCCTGCGGCAGCTTGCCGATTCGATGCTTGGTGGCGATCTCCCACGCCGATGCTGCTGACACGGCCACCTGCGACCTGCGGTCGGCCACCACTCGGGCAGCCCCTGCACCAAGACGCGATGGCGCCGTCAGCGCCCAGAGCAGCGTGTGCGTGTCCAGCAAGTAGCTCATGCCGAGCCTTCCCAGGCGGCGAGTTCCTCCTCAGGCAATGGCTCGAAGAACGAGTCTGGCACCTCATAGGCGACGAACCCGAGTTCCCGCTCCTCGGTCTCCTTCAGCGGGACCAGACGCGCAACCGGACGATCACCGCGGGAGATGACGATCTCCTCGCCGTGCTCGACGGCGGTCAGCAGGGCAGACAAATGCGTCTTCGCGTACTGCACCTTCACCGTGTCCATAACCACGATGGTAGATAGATGACCACGGTTGGTCAACCATTATTGGTCAACTTAGTCTGCCAGTCCCAGCGCACCGCGTCGATTCGCATCTGCCCCTCGCTCTGCCCGATACCCGATGATCACGGTAACTGCCGACTAAGCTAGGCCGACCTCTCGCAGGATTGCCCGGGCTTTGGCCACACGCTGCGTGGCGACCGCCCGGATGCGTGTCAGCGCGGGCAGATTTGCCACGACGTACTTGCTCTGGATCTCGGCGGCGATGTTGGCCGTCCTCTGGGTTATGCCATGGGAATCCCGGCAGGATGCCTCTGCCATCAGCGCCTTCTTGCGTCGATCAGCGCTCCAGTCGCTACCCAGCTCGGCCCCGCCCAACCCGGACACGCGGTCCACGGCGAGACCCGACTTTCGCAGACACTTACCCATCTGCCTGGTCATCGCAACAAATCGCCGATCGGCGAGGGTCGCATCGAATGCCTCGCCGGACCACAGCATGACACCCTGCAACTGCTCGTCGTCGGGCTGGTAGCTCGGACCAATCGGCTCCAGCTCACGGTGCTCAGGTTCACCCCCGCAACGGGCAGCGGTCGCCTGATCTGCATCAATGGCCCGCGGCGAGTGGACCGCGCTCGCCGATGACCCGTTCTTTGCGAGGTAGGGCGCATTCCAATAGCCAAACAACCAGTGGTTTGCGTCCGGCGCCATGGACAAATAGCGGCGCGCTTCCCGGAGCGCCATTGTCGGAATGCTGTCGCTGGGACGGACGCATCGCGCATACACGATGCTTTGGGCAACAACGACCAACTGCTCCTCTCGGGGAGACATCCCATAGCGATCCAACGGCAACTCAATCGTGGCGTCGGCCCAGTTCAGCACTGCTTTTAGACTCTTCTTGGACGGGCTCGGAAGGTCGCTCTGAGCTGGAGCATTGGGACTAAGAGACACTGGGGACATCGAAGGCGACTGTGGGCTCTCCCTACTGGATATGTCGGCCTGACCACATCCCGCCAAGAGCCCAGTTAGCAAGACCACGGAAGAGATCCCTCCAAGCCAAGGGGCCAACTTCGCTGGGACAGCACGGCTCAATGCACTCAATTACGTACAGTCCTGTCTGCACAAAAGCGGGGAATCTGCAAGAATAGTAACAATCAGCTGACGATATTCATGCAGCATAGCATATCAACGACACGCTGTTGATCTTGTCGTTAAAGGTACTGCTCAGAGTTGAGCGTGAACTGTTTTTGGAAACGGTCAAGCGACTTCCATTTCCATTCTTCCCGGTGAAATAGTAGTGTGAGTCATTCGTCCAGTTAGCCATCGAAGAGATTTTATTTTGCCACCCACTAGGGCTCTTACTTAGATCCCAGAAGCCACAGACGGTGCGCTTAGCAAACTTCGTGGCAGGAATGGAGAAGTTTGACCCGCGGAAGTAGCTATCCTTCCACCAGCAGCCATATATTCCACCTGCTGGTATATCACAGCCTGTCGGCGGGTTCGGCTGCACCACATTTGGGACAACACTTGACGATTGAGAGGTTGGCTCAGCCACGCTGCCATCGCCATCTCGCGGGACAGGTCTAGCAGTCTGCCCGCTGAGAGGATCGACTTCATCATCTGCATGTGACACCGCGGGATGCGCAAGAGACACCGAGAGGAAAATCGCGAGACAAGCAACAACACGCAGCCCCGGCTTGAAAGAATGTCGAACACTGAGCATGTGGGGGCCTCTGTAGATCCTGCGCACGGAAGAACTCCCGTGCTATCGACGGATACTAGACAGAACACTAGAGATCGTCAATGAGGTAGCGAAATCCGTCAGCATGCTCGACCTGACCAAATCTCATGATCTACACCCGCTGGACGGCCTCGAATCGGCGCACCGCTTCGGCCACCGCGGAGTCACGGGCTGCGGCGATCTCGGCGTCCTTCAGCGTCCG
>NZ_JAPUED010000084.1 GCF_027492755.1 Micropruina sp.
GGCCGGCCATACCGATTCGGGAGCGACAGCGGCCGTTGCCGGCTACGAGCAGTGGGGTGAACTCGCCCAGCTGGGTGTGCTGGCCGTCCCCGCGCACCGTGGCCGGGGCTTCGCCTACGCCGCGGCGGCTCGAACTGTGACTGAGGCGATCGCCACCGGACGGCTCGCGCAGTGGCGCTGCCGGGTGGGGAACGACGCTTCGGCCAGGCTGGCCCATCGGCTCGGCTTCGTCAGGGCGGGCGTCCAGGCTGCAGTCAGTGTGAGCCCCGACGGCTGACGCCACATGCCTGGGGCGGAACGAAAAGAACCGTCCCTCCGTACCGGTCGCCCGGACTGCGCCACTGACTGACAGCATCGGGAGCCACTGGCGCTTTGCAGAGCGGCAGCGGCTCGCCAAGGTGTCAGTCAGTTGAAAGGGGTCTCGACAAGCTCGACCAGCGGGTGGGCGAGGGTCAGCGGGGGCCCTGGTTCTTCTGGTTGAACATCTTCTGCAGATCGGGGGGCAACTGGAAGTCGCCCAGCGCCTTCGCCAGCTCGGCATCGGACGGCTTGCCGCCGCTACCTACGCCGAAGGCGTCCGCGGGGTTCCACTCGGGCTGCTGCTGCGCGGCCGGGAGCGCGGCCGGGCCTGCGGCGCGCTTGGCCGGGTTGCCGGAGACGCCCTTGCCGCGCTTCGGCTTGGCGGCCTGGCGCTGCGGCTGGCGGCGTCCGCCACCGGGCAGACCGGGCATGCCGCCCATCTGACCACCCAGCTGCTGCATCATCTTGCGGGCGTCGAAGAACCGGTTGACCAGGCTGTTCACGTCGGTGACCGTGGTGCCGGAGCCCTTCGCGATCCGGGTCCGGCGGGAGCCGTCCAGGATCTTCGGGTTGGCCCGCTCGGCCGGAGTCATCGACTTGATGATCGCCTCGAGCCGGTCGATCTCGCGCTCGTCGATGTTGTTGATCTGGTCCTTCATCTGGCCCATCCCGGGCATCATGCCCAGGATCTTGGACAGCGGACCCATCCGGCGGACGGCCTGCATCTGCTGCAGGAAGTCGTCCAGGCCGAACTCGCCCTTCCCGCCCAGCAGCTTCTCGGCCGCCTTCTGGGTCTGCTCGGCGTCGAAGGTCTTCTCGGCCTGCTCGATCAGGGTGAGGACGTCGCCCATGCCGAGGATGCGGGAGGCCATCCGGTCGGGGTGGAAGGCGTCGAAGTCCTTCAAGCCCTCGCCGTTGGAGGCGAACATGATCGGCTTGCCGATCACCTTGGCGATCGACAGCGCGGCACCACCGCGGGCGTCGCCGTCCAGCTTGGTCAGCACGACGCCGTCGAAGCCGACGCCCTCGGCGAACGCGTTGGCGGTGTTCACCGCGTCCTGGCCGATCATCGCGTCGACCACGAACAGCACTTCGGTCGGGTTCACCGCGCTGCGAATATCGGACGCCTGCTGCATCAGTTCGGCGTCGATGCCCAACCGGCCCGCGGTGTCGACGATCACCACGTCGTAGAGCTTGCTCATCGCGTGCAGGATCGACGTGCGCGCCACCTGCACCGGGTCGCCGACGCCATTGCCAGGCTCGGGCGCGTAGACGTGCACCCCGGCCCGCTCGCCCACCACCTGCAGCTGGTTGACCGCGTTCGGGCGCTGCAGGTCGGCGGCCACCAGCAGCGGCGAATGGCCCTGCCCCTTGAGCCACAGGCCGAGCTTGCCGGCCAGGGTCGTCTTACCGGAGCCCTGCAGACCGGCGAGCATGATCACCGTCGGCGGGCGCTTGGCGAAGCGCAGCGGGCGGGCCTCGCCACCGAGGATCGCGACCAGTTCCTCGTTGACCAGCTTGATGATCTGCTGGCTCGGATTGAGCGCCTTGTGCACCTCGGCACCCAGCGCGCGCGACTTGAGGTTGGCGATGAACTCCTTGACGACGCCCAGGTTGACGTCGGCCTCGAGCAGCGCCAGCCGGATCTCGCGCGCGGTGGCGTCGATGTCGGCCTCGGACAGCCGGCTCTTGCCGCGCAGGTTCTTGAAGACCTCGGAAAGGCGGTCTTGCAGGGTGTCGAACAACGGACTTCCTCACGCAGTCGGATATCCCGGACATCCTACCGGCTCGATCGTGGACGACATTCGCCCCCGTCTTGCCCATCCGGTCGATAGTCGATGCGCCCCACCGTTGGTTGAGCTTGTCGAAACCCCTTTGTGAACCACACGCCCATCTAAGGAAGCGCTGGTCATTCGCGTCATCCCGGGCTCCGACCCGGGACCTCAGGCGGGAGAGATCCCGGATCAAGTCCGAGATGACGATGGAGAGGCCTTGATCAGCGTTTCCCTAAGCGACGATGATCAGCGCTTCCCTCAGCAGTCACTCGGCCCGTGCCTCTCTACACTGACCGGACGCGAAGGAGGCCCTCCATGTCCCAACCGATGCCGCCCGACGGTCCGCGACGCTGGGATGCCCAGCCGGAGGACACTCCCCTCTCCGGTGATTCCGGCGCCCAGCCGTACGGCTACGGCCAGGGCGCCAGTGGGCCGTCCGACTACACCTACCCGGGCTACGGCGATCCCCAGCCGAGTCAGTCCAACCCCGAGCCCTTCGGCTATCACTACAGCGAGCCATATCCTCCGACCGGACGGCCCAGCGGTCCGGTGGGGCAGGCTCCTCAGCAGTACGGCCAGAGCTACGGGCAGCCGCCTCAGCAGTACGGTCAGGCACCTCAGTACGGCCAGTACGGCCAGGCGCCGCAGTACGGGCAGCCGATGCAGCCCGGACAGTCTCCGTACGGGCAGCCCACGCCCTACGGCCAGGGCGGCTGGGCGCCACAGCCCGCACCACGCCGTCCGGTGTGGAAGAGCGTGGTGGGCTGGATCCTCGCCGGCCTGGCTGGCCTGTTCGCGTTGAGCGCGATGAGCCAGTTCGCCGACGGACGGTTGAGCTTCGGCCGAAGCGCGGCCTACAACGCCGGATATGTGATCGGCATCCTGCTGATGATCGTGTTGCCCGCCGTGATCGCCTGGCTGTTGCTACGCCGCAAGCCCTGAAGCTACTCGGACGCGGTTCACTCGCTGAGCAGCGCGTCCACGAACGCCTCGGCCTCGAAGGGCACCAGGTCGTCCACGCCCTCGCCGAGACCGATCAGCTTGACCGGGACGCCGAGTTCGCGCTGCACCTGAACGACGATGCCGCCCTTGGCGGAGCCGTCCAGCTTGCTCAGCACGATGCCGGTGATCTGCACCACCTCGGCGAACACCCGGGCCTGGATCAGGCCGTTCTGCCCGGTGGTGGCGTCGAGCAGCAGCAGCACCTCGGTGACCGGGGCCAGCTTCTCGATGACCCGCTTGATCTTGCCCAGCTCGTCCATCAGGCCGGTCTTGGTGTGCAGGCGTCCGGCGGTGTCCACGATCACCACGTCGGCACCCTCGTCGATGCCGCGCTGGACGGCCTGGTAGGCCACCGCGGCCGGGTCACCGCCCTCGGGACCGCGGACGGTGGGGACGCCGACCCGATCGCCCCAGGTCTGCAACTGCTCAGCGGCGGCGGCCCGGAAAGTGTCGGCGGCGCCCAGCACCACCGACTTGTCCTCGGCCACCAGTACCCGGGACAGCTTGCCGATCGTGGTGGTCTTGCCGGTGCCGTTGACGCCCACCACCAGCACGACGGCAGGCTTGCCGTCCTCGCCCTGCAGGTTGAGTGACCGATCCATGTTCGGGCCGACCAGGTTCAGCAGTTCGTGCCGCAGCACCGCTTTGGCGTGGGCGGGATCGCCGACCCCGTCCACCACCAACTCACGGCGCAGCGCCTCGGTCAGCTCCTGGGTGGGGCCGACACCGAGATCGGAGGTGATCAGCGTGGCTTCGAAGTCGTCCCAGACGTCGGCGTCCAGCCGGTCGGAGGACAGGATCGACAGCAGGCCACGGGCCAGCGGGTTGTTGCTGCCGGCCAGCCGGCGGCGCAACCGGGCCATCCGGGTGGACGGCGCCTCGGGCCGCTCCAGGGTGGCGGTGCCGGTCGCGCTCTCCCCTGCGTCCTCGGCTGCCGATCCGGGTTCGGCACCGGCCTCAGGTTCGGTGGTCGGCAGAGCCGGGGTTTTCGGGGCCGGCGGCAGCGCACGTCGGCGCGCCAGGAACATGGTGCCGGCGACGACGACCGCGAGGGCCAGCACGCCGACGATGAGCCAGGTGATCAAATCCACCGGCTCATGCTACGGGTGGTCGGGGACGAGGTGAGCGCAGTTCTCGCGCCGGCATCTCTTCGGAGCGCATGCCGCGACGTGCTGCTAGGTGCGGCAAGACTCCTGGGGATCAGTTGGCGGAACCTGCCGACTTCGCCGGGGTCGCGGAATCCACGGAACTCGCAGAGTCGGGCGAAGTCGCCGAACTGGGCGAGGCGACGGAACCGGGTGAGGTGGCAGAGCCGGCTGAGCCGCGTCGGGACGGGATCTCTTCGAAGAACTCGACCAGACCCTGCGGCGGCTCGGCGTCGCCGTTGAGATGCCGGGCGGTCTCGGCCATCACATTGGCCAATTCGGGAGCCTTCTCACGACCCGCACCCTGCATGCCCATGGCCACAATCGCGACGACGGCGATAGCGATGGCGAGGATCACCACCATCACCAGCAGTGCGACAGCCACGTTGAGAACCTTCCGACGGGATGGCTCCAGTATGCAACATCGCGGCCTTCACTCCCGCATCGGGTTCCACGGACGGCCGCCACCTCGGCGTTGCCACCCTTCGCGGTGATTGCGCCTGTCTGAACCGGTGCAATCACACCAAAGAGGGGTAACGCCCGTAGGAGGAAGCAACCCGGTCGACCCGACGCAGCGTTCAGTCGCGCAAGCGCTGACTGATCACCGCGGAGACGCCGTCGGAGCGCATGGTGACGCCGTACAGGGCGTCGGCGATCTCCATGGTGCGCTTCTGGTGGGTGATCACCAGCAGCTGCGAGTTCTCGCGCAGCTCCTCGTAGATCTCCAGCAGCCTGCCGAGGTTGGTGTCGTCCAGGGCGGCTTCGACCTCGTCGAGGATGTAGAACGGGCTGGGCCGGGCTTTGAACAGCGCGACCAGGAAGGCCACCGCCACCAGGGAGCGTTCGCCGCCGGACAGCAGCGACAGCCGCTTCACCTTCTTGCCCGCCGGACGCGCCTCGACGTCGACACCGGTGGTCAGCCACTCCCCCGGCTCGGTCAGCACCAGGCGTCCCTCGCCACCCGGGAAGAGTCGCGAGAAGGCATGCTCGAAGGCCTTTTCGACGTCGGCGTAGGCGGCGGCGAAGACTTCCTGCACCCGGGCGTCCACCTGGTCGATGATGTCGGCCAGGTCGGCCCGGGTCTTGCGCAGGTCGTCCAGCTGCTCGGCGAGGAAGGCGTGCCGTTCCTGCAGCGCGTCGAACTCCTCCAGCGCCAAGGGGTTCACCTTGCCCAGGACGCCGAGGTTGCGCTCCGCGGCCCGCAGCCGCTTCTCCTGCTCGGCCCGGACGAACGGCACCGGCTGGGGACGCTCGTCCTCAGGCCCAAGTGCCGAACCGTCGGCCCTGGTCAGCACGGGAATCAGCTGGTCGGGGCCGTATTCGGCGACCAGCACGTCGACGTCCAGGCCCAGCTCGACCAGGGCCCGCTCGGCCAGCGCTTCGACGCGCAGCCGCTGCTCGGCCCGGGCCAGTTCGTCGCGGTGGACGTGGGCGACCAGGTCCTCGAACTCCTTGGCCAGTTCACGACCGCGGCGTCGCGCTTCGGTCAGCGCGGTCTCGGCGGCCTGCCGGGCGGCCTCCGCGGCGGTCCGTTCGGCGGCGGCCAACTGCTGGGACTCCTCGATCCGGCTCAACAGCCAGGTGGCCGCCTGCGCCACGGCACGGGCGTCGGCCGCCTCACGGCGGAGTTGTTCCCGGCGGGCCGCGGCCCGGGCCCGGGCCTGTCGCTCGGCGGTGGCGGCGCGGGTCAGTGAGTCGGCGCGTCCGGCCAGGGCGCGGGCGCGTTCCTCGATGGTGCGCAGCGCCAGCCGGGCCTCCATCTCGGCGCCCCGGGCGGCCCGCTCCGCCTCACTCAACCGGTCCCGTTCGGACGGGTCGGCCTCGGTCACCTCGGTCTGTGCGGAGGCGAGTTCGAGCCGCTGCTCCAGCGCGGCGAGCGCGGCGCGGTTCTGCTCGCGGGTCGCCTGGGCGGCGGTGATGGACGCCTCCAGCCGCTCCGCCTCGGCCCGCGCGGCCCGGGTGGTCTGGCTGAGCGTAGCCAGTTCCTCGGCGAGGGCGGCGTGTTCGGCGTCCGACTCGTTCAGCCTGGCCAGCGCGGCCTCGGCCCGCTCGCGCGCCTCGGCCAGCTCGGCCTCCGCCTGGGCCAGCGCGAACCGGGAACGCTCCAGATCGGCTTGGACGGCCCTCAGCCGCGCCTCGGCCTCGTCGACCGCGGCCTGCACCTGGATCAGAGACGGCTTCGCCGACGAGCCGCCGGCGGCGAACCACTGGCTGAGCACATCGCCCTCGGCTGTCACCGCCGTGACGTCCGGCAGGTCGGCGACCAGCCCGCGGGCGGCCGGCAGCTCGTCCACCACGGCCACCTTGCGCAGCAGCCGGACCAGCGCAGGCCGCACCTCATCGGCGCAGCTGACCGTGTCGATCGCCCAGACCGCACCGTCCGGGAGCGCCGGCCAGTCCTGCTCGTCGGGTGCGGACGCCCCGCCGAGCAGCAGCCCGGCCCGGCCCAGGTCCTCGGCCTTGAGGTGCCCGAAGGCGCCGAGTGCGGCGTCCAGGCCGGCGACGGCGACGGCGTCCGCAGCCGAGCCGAGGGCGGCCGAGATCGCCGCCTCGTAGCCGGGGCGCACGCCGATCAGGGTGGAGACCGAGCCGAGCAGCCCGCCCACGGCGTCACCGGCCGCCATCAGCGCGGCCGAGGCGTCCTTGCGTTCCAGGCCGAGCGCGAGCGCGTCCAGCCGGGCGGCCAGGGTGGCCCGTTCGGTCTGCGCCCTGGCCTCGGCCTGGCGGATCTCGGCCAGGCCCGCCTCGAGTTGCTCCACCTGTTCGGCCGCCGACTCGTAGGCGGCGTCCAGGCCCGACTCGCCGTCGCTGACCCCGGCGATCCGGGTTTCCAGCGCGGCGAAAGACCGGGTGGCCGACTCGGCTCGACCCAGCGCGTCGTCGCGGGCTGCGCCGAGGCGTTCGATCTCGGCACCGGCCGCTTCGGTCCGGCTGCGCAGCGTGTTCACCTCGCCGGTCAGCCTGGCCAGGCCCTCGCGCCGGTCGGCGATCGCCCGCAGTTGCGCCGCATAGCTGCGTTCGGCCTGCTCGTGCGCGGCCTCGGTCTCCTTGAGCGTGGCGCTGGCGTCGGTGAGTGCCTGACCGGCGTTCGTCACCTCGACCCGCAGCGCCTCCTCGGCCTTGCGGACCTCGGCGGCCTCGCGTTCGATCAGCTCCGGATCACGGCCGGGACGTTCGCCGTCGCCGGCGGACTCGGCGTTGCGCACTCGCTCGCCCGCGATGGTCACCGTCGAGGCCAGCCGCTCGCGCAGCCCGGCCAGCCCGTACCAGGTCTCCTGGGCGGCGTTCAGCCGGGGCAGCGCCTCCCGGGCGGCCACCTCGGCTTCGGCTTCCGCCGCCCGTGCCGCCTCCAGGGACGCCTCCAGCGAGGCCCGGCGCGCCTTCAGGTCGGCTTCGACCGCCAGGTCGGATTCCAGCGCCAGCGTGGCGAGCACATAGTCGTCGGCGATCAGCCGAGCCTTGGCGTCGCGCAGTTCGGCTTGGATCACCGCCGCCTTGCGCGCCACCTCTGCCTGCCGGCCGAGCGGTTTGAGCTGACGGCGGATCTCGGCGAGCAGGTCGGTGAGGCGGTTCAGGTTGGTGCCGGTCGCCTCGAGTTTGCGCAGCGCCTTCTCTTTGCGCTTGCGGTGCTTCAGGACGCCGGCCGCCTCTTCGATGAAGCCGCGCCGGATCTCGGGGGTGGCCTGAAGGATCGAATCCAGCTGGCCCTGGCCGACGATGACGTGCATCTCGCGTCCGATGCCGGAATCGGAGAGCAACTCCTGCACATCGAGCAGCCGGGCGTTGTTGCCGTTGATCTTGTAGTCGGAGCCGCCGGTGCGGAACATCGTCCGGCTGATCGTCACCTCGGTGTACTCGATCGGCAGGGCGCCGTCGGTGTTGTCGATGGTGAGGGTCACCTCGGCGCGTCCGAGCGGGGCGCGTCCGGAGGTGCCGGCGAAGATGACGTCCTCCATCTTGCCGCCGCGCAGCGACTTGGCGCCCTGCTCGCCCATCACCCAGCTGAGCGCGTCCACCACGTTCGACTTGCCTGAGCCGTTGGGTCCGACGACGCAGGTGATGCCGGGTTCGAAGGCCAGCGTGGTGGTGGACGCGAACGACTTGAATCCGCGCAGGGTCAGCGACTTCAGATGCATGGGTCTTACCGGACGCCGGCGGCCGTCTCGTTCTCGGCGTGACGGCGGCGGACGTGCCGGAACGTCCACAGCTTGTTGACCAGGAAGTTGATCGGCGTGGTGATCACGATGGTGAGCAGTTGCGCCCAGTACTCGCGCGACTGCAGACCGGCGTTCTCGTGGAACCACGGCTCGGGCAGATAGAACGGCGAGGTCGGGTTGGTGAAGCCGATCTTGATGAAGATGCCGATCGCGGCGGCGGCACTACCGACGGCCAGGAACGGCAGGAACTCGGTCATCCAGGGGGCTTTGTCGCTGCCCCGGAAGGTCCAGTGCCGGTTGAGCTGGAAGTTGAACAGGTTCGCCACCAGGAAGCCGACGATCCAGACCAGGATGGTGAAGCGGAAGTTGAACGGCGTGCCGGGAATGCTGAACAGGATGTTCTGCGCGTTGACCGTGCCGCCGTTGAGCTTGTTCATCACGATGGCGACCACCATGTTCACCACCACGCCGGCACCGCCGACCAGCCCGAACTTCACGAACTGGCGACCGACATAGGCGTAGCGGCGGTACCAGGGGCCGGCAGAAGTCACGAGGGGCACCTTATCTCGCGCAATGTCGCTGGCGGCACCGGCGCCACAGTCTTCGTCATCTTCTACAGCCCTGCATCAGCACTATCTACGCCGAACTCGGCCTCCGCGACCGGGTCCACGCCATGCTGCTTGCGCACAGTCTCGACAAGCCATCCCGTCGGTGGTTGCGACGTCGATCAGAGTTGCCGGCTCGGTCATCGCGGCCTGAGTTCATTCAGGGCGGACGATTCAGGAACTCCGACGACGCGGACGGCGCTGGCAGTTCGGGCAGCGGAACGACGAGCGGTTCATGAACGGCTCGCGCACCATCGGGCGTCCGCAACGCAGACACGGCAGGCCCTCGCGGCCGTACGCGGCCAAGGAGCGCTCGAAATAGCCCGAGGAACCGTTGACATTCACGTAGAGGGAGTCGAAGGACGTGCCACCCTGAGCCAGCGCATCCCCCATCACGTCTCGGGCATGACCGAGCAGTTCGCGGGCCTTCGCAGCGGTGAGGCTGTCGGCCGGGCGGTCATAGTGCAGCCTGGCCCGCCATAACGCCTCGTCGGCGTAGATGTTGCCGATGCCCGAGACCACGGTCTGGTCGAGCAGAACCCGCTTGATCGCACTGCGCTTGGCACGGATCCGGGCAACCGCAGCGGCGGGGTCGAACTGCGGGTCGAACGGGTCGCGCCCGATATGGCTGAGTTCAGCGGGCAGGTCGGCGCCGTCCGGACTGAGCGAGAGCCCCCCGAACATCCGCTGGTCGACGAACCTGAGCTGCGTCGCGCTGGTCGAGCTTGTCGAGACCCCATTGGTTGCGTCGGCTGGCGACGTGGTTTCGACAGGCTCAACCACCGGGCCGGCGTCCGGGCCCAGATCGAACAGCACCCGGGTGTTGGGCAGCAGTGGCGCGTCCGGCTCGTCGAAGCGGAACTGACCGCTCATTCCGAGGTGTGCCAGCAGCGCGTCGCCGTCCGCGAACGGCAACCACAGGTACTTGCCACGGCGCCGGGGTTCGATGAAGGTGCGGCCGGTCAGCGTCGTCGCGAAGTCGTCCGGACCGCCGGGATGCCGGCGCACCGGACGAGGGTGCAGCACGGTCACCCCTTCGATGCGGCGTCCGGTGACGATGCCTGCCAGGCCGGCTCGGACGGTTTCGACTTCGGGAAGCTCGGGCACCTGGCGATTCTGTCACCCGCCCGGGATCTACTCGGCGGTCGTCGCCGCCAGGTCCGGCTCGGACGCCGTCCGCTTCGACGGGCTGGCGAACGGGATTCGACCGAGGACGATCACCGCGGCGACCATCATCGCCAGGCCGAGCCAGTAGGGCGTGGAGTGCGCGAGGCTCGCATAGAGCACGCCGGCCAGCACCGGCGCGATGACGTTGACGCCGGTGGTCAGCGACTGCATCACGCCGGCGATCCAGCCTTGCTCGTCGTCGCCGGCCTGGACGGAGATGATGCCGTCCATCGCAGCCGTCGCCGGCCCCTGGCCGGCGCCGAGGGCCAGCGTGCCGACGATCAACAACCAGGGCTGCGCGAAGAGCGAGCCGACCAGGGCGAGCGCGAACAGACCGACGGCCTGGGTGACCACGCCGGCGATGATGACGCCGCGCTCCCCGATCCGGGGCAGCAGCAGCTGCATCAGTCCGCCCTGGATGATGATGTCGAGGATGCCGATGGCCGCGGTAAGCAGGCCGATCTGGGTCGCGCTCCACTGCACCTCATCGATGGCGAGCACGCTGAAGTTGTTCACGAACATCGAGAACGGCACCCCGATCAGGACCAGCGCGATCAGCAGCCCCCGCAGGTTGGGCCGCGCGAAGGCGTTGCGGAACACCTTGATCGGGTGCAGCTCTTCGAGTTGTAGCGTCGCGGTGCGGTTCTCGGCCTTGAGGCTCTCGGGCAGGAAGAAGAAGCTCAGTACCGCGACCAGCAGCGCGATCCCGGCGGTGACGAAGACCGGCAGGTCGATGTCGATGGCGGCCAGCAGACCGCCGAGTGCCGGACCGATCATGAACCCGATGCCGGAGAGTGCCCCGAGCAGACCGAACCGCTTGGCGCGTTCCTCGGCCGGGGTGATGTCGGCGGCGTAGGCGAACAGGGCGGGCATATCGCCGGCGGTGACGCCCTGGATGATCCGTCCGGCGAGCAGCACCCAGATGGAGCCGCCGATGCCGAAGGTGGCGAAACCGATCGCCGCCCCGAACGCCGCCAGCACGATGACCGGACGGCGTCCGTACCGGTCGGAGAGGCCGCCGAACAGCGGGGCGACCAGGAAGGCGCACAGGGCGTTGACGGTTTCGAGGATGCCGACCCAGACCGCGAGATGGGACTGGTCGGGCACATAGCGTGCGACGACGAAGGGCAGCACCGGCAGCACGACGGTCATGCCGATGACGTTGAGCATGGTGATCGCGATGAGCATCGCCCAGGCGCGGCGCGATCCTGCGGCCCGAGGCGGTTGATTGACTGAAGTCACACCATAACTGTACCGATACCAGTTTCGATGTCAATCCAGTTATGGAGTCGTACCGCTATAGTGATTGCGTGACTGCGATCCAATCTCCCCATGGCCGGCGCGAACGGAAGAAGGCCGCCACCCGCAAGGCGATCTCGAACGCGGCCACGCTGCTCTTCCTTGAGCGCGGCTTCGACAATGTGAGCATCCGCGAGGTCGCCGAGAAGGCCGACGTGTCACCCACGACGGTCTTCGCGCACTTCCCGCAGAAGGAGGCGCTGGTCTTCGACGAGGACGACGAGCAGCGCGAGTTGCTGGTGGCGGTGGTGCGCGATCGCCCGGCAGGAACGTCGATCTCGGCCGCCCTGCTCGACTACTACCGCGCAGAACTGCTGCCGCCGTTCGACCACGACGGCGCACAGCGCCGGGCGTTCATGGACTTCATCGACCGGACGCCGGCGCTCAGCGACTATGCCGCCCGGATGTGGCTACGACACGAGGACGCGCTGGCCGCGGTGATCGCGGCCGAGCACGGCCAAGCCGAACCCAGTGACGAGGTGCGGGCCTACGCCCGCTTCGTGCTGCAGATCCAGCTGCTGGTGAGCGGCAGCGAGAATCCGGTCCCCATGCTGGAAGCCGGATTCCGGCTCCTCGATCAGGGCTGGGAGCACTACGAGGCAGAAGCGGCTACTCGCTGAGCGACCCGAAGGCCGCTTGCGCGGCGCCCTGCTCGGCCTGCTTCTTGGAGCGGCCGCTCGCGGGTGGGAAAGTACGTGCGCCGATCACGGCGACGGCCTCGAAGCGCTTGTCGTGGTCGGGTCCGGATTCGGTCACCGCATAGCTGGGCACACCCAGCTCGCGCAGGGCGCAGAGCTCTTGGAGGCTGGTCTTCCAGTCCAGGCCGGCACCGAGGCCGTTGGCGGCCTCGACCAGCGGATCGAACAGGGTGTGGACGAAGGTGTCGGCGGCGTCACGTCCGGCCGACAGGTGCAGCGCCCCCAGGACGGCTTCGAAGGCGTCGGCGAGGATCGAGGACTTGTCGGCGCCGCCGGTGGCGATCTCGCCCTTGCCCAGCTTGATCAGCGAGCCGAGTTCGAGCCCGCGGGCCACATCGGCGAGGGCATGGGCGTTGACCACGGCGGCCCGCAGCTTCGCCAGCCGTCCCTCGGGCAGGTCGGGGAACCGTAGATAGAGGTGCTCCGTGATCACCACGCCGAGGACGGCGTCACCGAGGAACTCGAGCCGCTCGTTGTGCGGGATGGCGCCGTTCTCGTAGGAGTAGCTGCGGTGCACCAAGGCAAGCTCGAAGAGCTGGGGATCGATCGTGATCCCCAGCTCGTCGAGTAGGTCGTGGATGCGGCTCATCGCCGCCGGTGTCAGGGTTCGAGAATCTGACGGCGGGCGGCGCGAGGCCCGTACTGGCCACACTCCGGGCACGCGGTGTGCGGCAGGTGCTTGGCCCGGCAGGCGGCGTTGGCGCAGGTCACCAGGGTGGGCACGGACGCCTTCCACTGGGAACGGCGGTGCCGGGTGTTGCTCCGGGACATCTTCCGTTTGGGAACGGCCACGGCTCACTCCTTGTTTCTGGCCATTGCGGCCTCGTCTTCGTCGTCTGGGTCTGCCGTCCAGCCCGACAGGCCGGCCCAGCGCGGGTCGATCCGGTCGTCATGTGCATGGTCGGGGTCTGTGTTCAGGTTGGCCCCGCAGTCGGGACACAAGCCTGCGCAGTCCGGCCGGCACAAGGGCGTGTACGGCAGGTCGAGCACCACCGTGTCCCGCAGCAGGGGCTCGAGGTCGAGCAGATCGTCCTCGAGGCGGCTGGCCTCTTCGTCGTCGGGTTCCTTGTCGGGATAGAGGTACAACTCCTGGAGGTCGATCTCCTCATCGAAGGAGATCGGTTCCAGGCAGCGTCCGCACTGCCCCGTCAACGTAACCTCGGCGGTTCCGGTGACCAGCACCCCCTCCACCACCGACTCGAGCCGAAGCTCAATCTCGATGGAGGAACCGGGTGGTACTCCGATCACGTCCGTGCCGATGCCGTCCGGCGCCTCGGCGATCCGCTGGATCTCCTTCATGGCGCCGACTCGTCGTCCCAGCTCGTGAGTATCGATGACGAGCCCGGAGCGGGGATTCAGGTGGCGATGTGACATGGTCATGACCGAAGGGAGACTTTACCGGGCTCGCTTCGCCGGCGCCAATCGGCGGTTCTTCTCACCCGTCCCCCGCACGCTCCACCCCCCGCGCTGGGGGTGGGGACGCGTCAGGCGTCGGCGTCCAGGCCGGAACGCGAGGCGAGCCGGGCCCGCATGGTCTGGATTTGGCTGAGCGTCTTCTGCAGGCCGGCCTCCATGGCGGCGATCCGGCCGTCCACGTAGACGTCGGCCTCTTTGCGCAGCGCCTCGGCCTCGGCGTCGGTCTCGGCGCGTAGCGCGTCGGCACGCTGCCGGGCCGCCTGCAGCACCTCGCTGGCCTCGACCAGCCGCTCCGCCTCCTGCTGCGCAGCCCGGACGACCTCCTCGGCCTCGGCCTTCGCCCGCTCCAGCACCGGCGGGCTGGCCTCGGCGGCCAGCCGTGCGGCGTCCAGTTCGTCGGTGAGAGCCGAGCGGACGGCGGCGACCAGCGCCAGCGCGTCCGCGCGGTTGATCATGCAGGACGCCGACATCGGCACCGCTTTGCCCTGCTCGATCAGTTGCTGCAATGCGTTCAGCCGGTCCGCGGACGATTCAGCCATGATGGGGGCTCCTCTTCTGTGCGATGCGTTCGGCGACCAGCGGCGGGACGAAGGCCCGCACGTCCCCGCCCAGCGAGGCGACCTCGCGGACCATGGTGGACGACAGCGTGCCCCACTGCGCCGAGGCCGGCAGCAGTACGGTCTCCAAGCCGGTGAGCGAATGATTGATGTGCGCCATCTGCAGTTCGAAGTCGAAGTCGGACGCGAACCGCAGGCCCTTGACCACCACGTCCGCCCCCTGCTCACGACAGAAGTCGACCAGCAGGCCCGACAGCACCTCGACCCGGACGCGGGGCTGCTCCCCCACCGCGGCCCGCACCAACTCGACCCGTTCGTCGGTGTCGAACAGGTAGTTCTTGGCCGAGTTCCGGCCGACCGCGACGACCACCTCGTCGAACAGGGCACCGGCGCGCCGGATCACGTCCAGGTGGCCATGGGTGATCGGGTCGAACGATCCGGGGCAGACGGCCCTCATTCGCCACCTTCCGTCGCGAGAAACAGCGTCGTCTCACCGTAGCGACGTTCCCAGCGATCCCCCAACCGATCCGGCCAGGCGAACGGCTGGTCGCGTCGGGCGCGTTCCACGACGACGAGCGCGCCGGGAGCCAGCCAGCCGTCGAGCAGGTGGGTGAGCACTGCTTCGATCGTGGTGTTCGGCAGCCGGTAGGGCGGGTCCAGCCAGCAGATGTCGAACGGGGTGGGCGGCCCGGCCAGGTACCGCTCAACACTGGCGGCCACCGCCCGCACACCCAGCCCGGTCTCCCTGATGTTGCGCCGGATCACCTCAGCCGCACGCCGATCCTGCTCGACGGCGACCACCGAGTGCGCCCCGCGACTGGCCGCCTCCAGCCCCACCGCACCCGAACCGGCGTACAGGTCGAGGAAGGAGCAACCGGTGAGCTGCTCGGCGGCATCCCCGGCGCGGCCCAGCTCGGAGGCCAGTACGCCGAACGCCGCTTCCCGCACCCGATCGGAGGTCGGACGAGTCCCGTCGCCGGGGGGCGTGTGCAGCCGATGACCCTTCCGGCTACCGGCGATGATCCGCGACATGGAGTTGACGCTAGCTCATGCGGACGCCGCATCCAGGCGCGACAATGGGGCATGACACAGCAATCTCCGGTCACCAGGTTGAGCGAGGCGGAGGCGTGGGAGCTGCTGCGGAGTTCCCCGGTCGGACGACTCGCCACCGTCATCAACCGCCAGCCCGACGTCTTCCCGGTCAACTTCGTCGTCGAAGGCACGTCGGTGATCTTCCGCACCGCCGAAGGCTCGAAACTGTTGCAGGTCACGGTGAACGAACGGGTCGCCTTCCAGGCCGACGGCTGGGTCACCGACACCGGCTGGAGCGTGGTGGCCAAAGGGACGGCGGCTGAGGTGGAGGACCCGGCTGAGCGCGACCGGATCGAACAACTACTGCATCCATGGGTGGCCTCGGTGAAGACCCACGTGGTGCGCATCGACGTCGACGAGATCGACGGACGCCGGTTCGTCTTCGGCGAGGAGCCCGAGCGGGATTACACCAGCGGCTGATTCCTCACTGCGTCGCCGCTGGTTGGGCTTGTCGAAACCCCCTTGTCAGGGCGTCATCCGAGGTTTCGACAGGCGCGAGCGACGGGGCCAGGCCAACGAGGGTCAGGGCTCGGCTGTGCCCTGATGGAAGCGTTGCCGCCAGTCGTGGCCCCTCACCCATAGTGAGCTGCGCAGGGCGGATCCCTGATCGCTAGCCGAGCGCCAGACCAGCAGGATCGTCCGAGCATCCACCTGATCCGCGGCGATGACCTCAAGATCGACATCTGCGGGTAGGGGCGCGATCTCGGTGAGAATCTCCGACCGGGTCCATAACCGTCCGGACTGTCCGATCTCGCACCAGTCGGGGTGCAGCAGGGCCGCCACCGCCGCGGGATCGGCCCGGACCTCATCGGTCAGCAGGGACCTTTCCAGGGCGATCACCCGGTCGATGTCGGACGGCTCAGGCTCCAGTTGATCGGCCATCGCCGAGAACAGGTCCTCCGGCTCGTCCGGCGCCATGACCGCCGTAGCCTTCGCCGGTACTGCTTCGACGACTTTCCCCAGCCCGGGCCCGGCGTCCGGGGTAAGGCCCTGGCTGAACGCGACGGCGGCGGCGTTCGCCAGCCGGTCGGCCTCCTCGTTCAGCGGGTGTCCCGAGTGCCCTTTCACCCATTCGAACGTGACCCGGCGTCCGGCCAGTGCCGCGTCGAGTTCCTTCATGATCTCGACGTTGAGCACGGGCTTTCCATCGCCCTTGCGCCAGCCCTTGCGCTTCCAGCCCGGCATCCATTTGGTCAGCGAGTTGATCACGTACATCGAGTCGCAGTAGACGAGCAGCTCGTCGTCGACGCCCGCCGTCTGCCGCAGCAGGTCGAGCACGGCGGTCAGCTCACCCATGTTGTTGGTGCCGTGCGCCCACCCCCCACAGGCCCAGCGTTCGGGGTCGATGTACCAGGCCCAGCCGGCGGGGCCGGGGTTACCGAGGGCGGAGCC
>NZ_JAPUED010000085.1 GCF_027492755.1 Micropruina sp.
CGGACGCCGCTCCACCCGTGAGGTGGAGCGGCGTCTTTGGTTGTGTGTGTCTGGGCAGGCTAGGTCGCTGCCCGGCCAAGTGCCGCCGCCGCAATGTCGACATCGTCGGCGGTCGTGCTCCGCCCGAGCGACAACCGGAGGGCGCCGAGGGCGATATCGGCCGGAACGCCCATCGCGATCAGAGTGGCCGAGGGGCTGTGCACCCCCGAATGGCAGGCGCTGCCGGTGGACGCCGCGACGCCGTCGATCGCGTCCAGGATGTCGGCACCCAACCGGTTCGGCACGGCGACCATCAGCGTGTTCGGCAGCGAGTCGCTCGCCGGGCTGATCCGGACCAGGCCGGGGACGGCTGCCGCGAGACTTGCCCAGAGTCGTTCGCGCAGCGCGGTCTGACGGGCATGCTCGGCCGTCAGTAGACGCGCTGCCAGTTCGGCGGCTGCACCGAGACCGACGATGCCCGCCACGTTCTCGGTGCCGGGCCGGATGCCGTGTTCCTGGCCGGCACCGACCACCACCGGCGCGATCCGGACGCCGCGCCGGATGTAGAGCGCGCCGACTCCCTTGGGGGCATAGAGCTTGTGTCCGGCGATGCTGAGCAGGTCGACGCCGAGGTCGTCCACCGCCACCGGAATCTTCCCGACCGCCTGCGCACCGTCGGCATGCATCACGCCTCCAGCAGCGTGGACGGTGGCCGCGATCGACCGCACACCCATGGTAGCGGAAAAAAGATATTTTGGCACGGAAAAAGTAGCGCAACCCAGTGGTCAGGCAGGGACCCCGCCGGGCCCGCCCCCCGCCCCCGTACTCCCCCCCCCCCCCCGCCCCCCGGGGGCGGCCCCCCCCCCCCCCCCCGGGGGGGGGGGGCCCGCCCGCCCCCCCCCCGGCTGGATCGTGCCTACTTCGTTGTGGGCCAGGATCAAGGTGCCCAACCCGATTGGTCCGGCGGGCACATCGGCGGTTCGGACCCGAGCCTGGGCGTCCACCGGAAGCTCCCGCAGCTCCCAGCCGTGCCGCTCGCGCAGGTGTGCGAGCGGCTGAACGGTGGCGGGGTGCTCGACCGCGGAGGTCATTGCCCGGCGCGCCTGGGCGTGGACGGCGGCACCCCGGATCGCGAGGTTGTTGGATTCGGTGCCGCCCGAGGTGAACACGATCTCATCGGGCTGGGCCCCGATCAGCGCAGCAACCTGCTCGCGCGCGCGGTCGACGCCTTGACGTGCGAGACGGCCCTGAGCGGTGGCGCTGGAGGGATTGCCGAACCGTTCGGTGAGGTAGGGCAACATCGCTTCGACCACCTCGGCCGCCACCGGGGTGGTGGCGTTGTGGTCGAGGTAGATGGGTTCGTCGGGCACGAGGTCTCCCTGAGAAGCTCCGGTGTCAGCTGTTCCGGCGCAGGTACTCCAGCACCACGCTGTTGTCCTGGTCGCCCAGGCCGGCGTCGGTCAGGCCACTGAACAGGTCCAGCGACACCTTCAGCGAGGGCAGCTCGCGGCCGCCGGCGCTGTCGGTGGCGAAGGTGAGGTCCTTGACCAGGAACTTCGCCGGGCCGCTGGGCGAGAAGTCCTCGGCGGCCAGCTTGTCGCGCTTCTGATTCAGCAGCTCGGACGCCGCCAGCCCGGCACCCAGCACGTCGAGCACATGGCCGACGTCCAGTCCGTTGTCCTTGGCCACGATCGCAGCCTCGGCCAGTGCCACCAGGGTGCCGGCGACCACCATCTGGTTGCAGGCCTTGGCCACCGCACCGGCGCCCACCTCACCCATCAACTCGACGGTGCCGCCGATCACGTCCAGCACCGGACGCAGCCGTTCGAACATCTCCGGCGACGAGCCGCACATGATCGACATGGTGCCGTCCTCGGCCTTCGCGACGCCGCCGGACATGCAGGCGTCCATCACCTCGACCTGACCCTGCAGACGTTGCGCCAGCTCGCGGACGCGGTTGGGGGAGATGGTGCTCATCACCACCAGGTCCGTCGTGCCACCCTCGATCAGCGCGGGCAGCATCGGCTCCAGGTAGGGCAGGTCGGGCAGCAGGCAGAAGACCAGCTCGCGGTCCTGCAGCGCCACCGTGGCGTCGGTCGAGACCGCCACCCCGGCCTCGGACGCCGCCGGCACCTCGACGATGTTGGCGCCGGTCACGTCGTGGCCGGCACGGGCCAGGTTGACCGCCACGGGCAGTCCCATATTGCCCAGGCCCAGCACACAGATCTTCATGCCCACTCCTCCAGTCGCGCCCGGAACTCCGGGCTGTCCAGCACATCACGGTTCACCACGAATCGTGGCGCCTGACCCGCCGCGACGGCCAGCAGGGCGTCCACGCAACTGTTGCCGTTGCCCAGGCTCATCTCCGACGTCCAGGACAGCGAATGCGGCGCCAGGGTGACGTTCGGCAGCTTCTCGATGCCGGACGTCTGCGGCTCGTCCTCGAACACGTCCAGGCCGGCGGCCCGGATCGAACCCGAGGTCAACGCCTCGATCAGCGCCGCCTCGTCGACGATCGGTCCGCGCGCCATGTTGATCAGCACCGCGCTCGGCTTCATCGCGTCCAGGAAGCCGGCGTCGACCGCGTGGAAGGTGTCCGGGGTGAGCGCGGCCATGATGATCACCGCGTCGGACGCGGCCGCCAGCTCGGCCCGATCGACCAGCCGGACGCCCATCTCTGCGGCCCGTTCGGGCGGACAGAACGGGTCGTGGCCGATCAGCGTGACGTCGAACGGTGCCAGCAGCCGGAGGAACTCGCCCCCGGTGTTGCCCACGCCCAACAGCCCGATGGTGAGGCCGTTCAGGCCGGTACCCATCAGATCCGTCCGCCCCGCCCAGTTGTGCTCGCGGACCAGGGCGTCCTTGGCGACCAGGTTGTGCAGCACCGCCAGCAGCATCGCCAGTGTCGCGGTGGCCACCGGGCGGCGGGCGCCGTCCGGGGTGATGGTGATCGCGACGGCGTTGCTGGTGCAGGCGGCCAGGTCGACGGTGTCGTAGCCGACGCCGAACCTGGCCAGCACCAACGGACGCGGCACGCCCTCGGCGAACGACGCCTCGGTCACCGCGGGGGCGGCGAACAGGACGCCGTCGTAGGGCGCCAGGTCGTCGGGCGAGAAGGTCGCCACGTTGTCGGGCAGGTACTCCCAGGTCACGTCCGGACGATCCAGCCGGCCGAGGCCGATGTCGCCCCAGACGTTGCGGTCGCCGTCCAGGAAGTCGCGGGAGACCCCGATGCGGAACGGACGCGCCATCAGAACACCGCGATCGGGTTGACCGGGCCGCCGGTACCGCGCGGCACGTTGAGCGGCGCGACGGTCAGCATGAACCGGTAGGCGCCCTCCTCGCGGCAGGCCACCGCCAGTTCCTCGAGATCGAGGTTGTCCAGCAGCGGCACACCCATCGCGGTGATCGCGAGCACATGGATCGGCGAGCCGATCCCCGGAGTGGGCGAGGGACGGGCGTCGCTGTCGCCGTCGCCGCCGAGCAGGCTGATGCCGCGCTCGGCGAGCAGCGGCATGGCGTCGACGTGCAGGCCGGCGCTGCCCTCGGTATCGGCGTCCCAGGGGCCGAGCGCGGCCCGGCGGGCGAACTGCCCGCTGCGCACCAGCACGGCGTCGCCGGGTTCGATGCGGACGCCGAGTGCCTCCTCGACGCGCAGGATGTCCTCGGCATGGAAAGCGGTGCCCGGCTCGATCCAGTCGACGCCGTCGACCGCGGCGAAGTCGAGCAGCACCCCGCAGGTGACCAGGTGGCGCAGCGCGGAGACGTCGCCGAAGTCGGTGCCGGTGGCATTCACCACCTCGGCGGAAGTGTTGCCGTCGAACAGCTGGCCGCGGTAAGCGATGTGGCTCAGCGCGTCCAGGTGCGAGACCGCCTTGCCGTGGAAGGCGACACCGAGGAAGTCTTTGTTGCAGGTCGGTTCCGGTGGTTCCCGGTCGCCCAGCTCGACCATCATGTGCATGGCCGGCTGTGGGTTGTCGATGCCGCTGACCGTGTTCCAGGGCAGCGCCATCTGGGCGGTGCGGCCCGAGCGGACCAGGCCGGCGGCCTCGCGGACCTTGTCAGGGCCGACTGTGCTCCAGGCTCCGCGAGAGGGCTCGCTATATTGTCCCCACCTCTTGAGCTGCTCGAAGACCTCGTCGAACTCAGCTTGCGAGACCTCGGGCAGGGCAAGTGGGTTGGTGACGCGCGCGGCATCCACGATCGGAGCTCCCTTCGTTGGGTGTTGGCGGCATCACCGTAGTCCATTACTCTGGCAATGATCCAGCATAGTGATCAAGAAGGGCGTGCGATGGATCGCAGTGCGGTACCGGCTCTGACGCGGGCGATGACCATCATCGACCTGCTCGCCGGTGCCGGGCAGGCTGGCCTCACGGTCACCGACATCGCCGCCCGCACCGGTATCGCGAAGTCCACCACGGCGCTGCTGTGCTCGGTGCTCGAGCATGAGGGCATGGTGCGCAAGCACGACGGCCGCTACCGGCTGGGCCGCCGTTTCCTCGGCCTGGCCGCCGACTACCTGGCGACCGTGGACGACCTGGAGGAGTTCTACGCCGAGGTGCGGCGGCTGCCGATCGTCTCCCGCGAGGCCGCGAGGCTCGCGCTGCTCGACGGCACCGACGTCATCTACCTGGCCCGCTACGAGGCGACCGGGCGGCCGCGCCGCGTCACCGGCGGCATCGGTGACCGTTTCCCCGCGTCCATCACGGCAAGTGGTAAGGCCATGTTGGCCACCTTGCCGGCCGAGGCGGTCGAGGATCGCTTCCGCGGCCGGCTGTTGCCCCGCTACACCGAGCGCAGCATCCAGGCGCTGCCCGATCTGTTGCGCGACCTCGAGGCGGTGCGTGAGCGCGGCTACGCGATCGACGACGAAGAGACCAACCTCGGCCAGGTCTGCTACGCGGTCCCGGTGCGCAACGCGCCGGACGAGCCGTCCGAACTGGCGGTGAGCTCCACCCTGACCCGGGAGCGGGCCTCGGAGCTGTCGACCGCTGAAGTGGTCGCCGAGCTGACCCGGCTCGCCGAGCTGTTCCGCAACCCGCTGGCCGGCCGCACCTTCTGAGAATCCAGCCGCGTGCGCTGAGAGGAATTCCGCGCCAGAACTGGACGCGAATCTCTCGAAACGCTTGCCTCGCGTGCAAACCTGGTCCAGAATCTTGGTCACAGTCCAAAATGTTGGCTTTCACTCAGAGTTGAGGATCCAATGACTGATGCTCCCCTGATCGAGATCAAGGGCCTGGTCAAGCAGTTCGGCGCCACCCAAGCGCTCAAGGGCGTCGACTTCACCCTGCAGCCGCACAGCATCCACGCGTTGCTGGGGCAGAACGGTGCGGGCAAGTCGACCCTGATCAAGGTGCTGTCCGGCCTGTACCCGCCGACCTCGGGCGACGTCCGGGTACAGGGTCATCCGCTCGGCACGCCCGAGGCGACCCAGGCGATGGCGTTCATCCACCAGGACCTGGGCCTGGTGGAGGCGATGAGCGTCGCCGAGAACGTTGCGCTCGGTACCACCTATGCGCGCAGCGGCGGCCTGATCAGCTGGCGCCAGGTGCGCCGCCGCGCCGAGGAAGCGCTGGCGCTGGTCGAACTCGACGTGGATCCCGAGACGCTGATCGCCGACCTGACCCGGGCCGATCGGTCCCTGGTCGCGATCGCCCGGGCGCTCTCGGCGGACGCGCCGATCCTGGTGCTCGACGAGCCGACGGCTTCGCTGCCGGCGGCCGACTCCGAGCGGCTGTTCGAGGTGCTGAAGAACCTGCGCGACCGTGGCTGCGGCATGATCTACGTCTCGCACCGGCTCGACGAGGTGTTCGCCATCTCCGACTCGGTGACCGTCTTCCGCGACGGACGGCTGATCCACGCCGGTGGCATCAAGGACAAGACGCCGCAGGACCTGATCATCGACATCGTCGGCAGCAAGCCGAAGAGCTACCAGTCCCGCTTCAATGCCCAAAGCCGTCCGGTGGTGCTGTCCGGCGAGCGCGTGCTGGCCGGGCCGGCGGGTCCGGTGAGCTTCCAGGTGCATGCCGGCGAGGTGGTCAGCATGGTCGGTCTGACCGGCGCCGGCCACGTCCAGCTCGGACGCGCCATCGGCGGCGCCTTCCCGATGCACGGCGGCACGTTGACACTCGACGGCGAGCCCTACGCCCCCGCCTCACCGGCCGCCGCGGTCGATCGCGGCGTCGGCTTCGTCACCTCCAACCGGATGGAGGAGGGGATGGCGCCCGAGATGAGCGTCCGGGAGAACTTCCTGGCGAACCTGCGACCGCGCGGATTGTCGGTGCTCAGCTGGAACAGCCCCAGCAAGGACGCCGCGCTCGGCGAGGAGCTGACCGAGACCTACGGTGTCCTGCCGCCCAACCCCGAGGCGCCGATCGCGACCCTCTCCGGCGGCAACCAGCAGAAGGTCATGGTCGGCCGCTGGCTGTCGGCCAACCGCAGGGTGATCGTGCTGGAAGAGCCCACCGCGGGCGTCGACGTCGGCGCGAAGGCCGACATCTACCGCCTACTCGAGGGCGCGCTGGACGAAGGTCTGGCCGTCGTCATGGTCAGTACCGATTTCGAGGAGGTGGCCAGCGTCGCGCACCGCGCACTGGTCTTCGTCCAAGGGCGGATGACCGAAGAACTGGCCGGCGAGGATCTCACCGTCGGCAAACTCACCGCCGCGAGTTCCGGCGCCAACCTGCTGACCACCAACTGACGAGGGAGTCCACCGCAATGACCACAGCAGCACCAGCCGCGCCCGCTCGCCCGGCCAAGCGCCGCCGCGGCGGAGGCTCGTTCGTCGGCACCTACGGCCTGCTCGTCCTGGCCGTCCTGTTGTTCATCGTGTTCGCCATCCTGATGCCGGGCACGTTCCTCACCCAGACCAACCTGAACGCCATCCTGGGGGCCAACTCGATCCCGGCGATCCTGGCGCTGGGTGCGATGATCCCGATCGCCACCGGCAAATTCGACGTCTCCATCGGTTACGCGCTGGGCCTGGCCCACGTGCTGATGATGGTGATGGTCGTCAACGGGGTGCAGTGGATCCTCGCCGCGCTGATCGTGCTGGTGATCCTCACCCTGGTCGGCATTGTCAACGGCCTGCTGGTCGAGCTCGGCAAGATCGACTCCTTCGTCGCCACCCTGGGCACCGGCTCGGTGCTCTACGCGATCACCGGCGCCGTCACCGACGGCGCCCGCGTGGTGCCCACCGGTGAGCGGCTGCCGTTCGGCTTCACCGATCTCTACGACTCCAAGTTCATCGGCATCCCGGTCGCTGCCTGGTACGTCACCGTGATCGCGGTGATCCTGTGGATCGTGCTCGAGCGGCTGCCGCTCGGCCGCTACTTCTACGTCCTCGGCTCCAACCAGCGCGCGGCCGACCTGATCGGCCTGCCCACCCAGCGCTACTCGGTGTATGCGTTCGCGTCCTGCTCGTTCCTGGTCGGCGTGGCCGGGGTTCTGCTCGCGTCGCAGCAGCAGATCGGCAACCCGTCGGTCGGTTCGGAGTACATGCTGCCGGCGTTCGTCGCCGCGCTGCTCGGTTCGACCGTGATCAAGCCCGGACGCCCCAACGCGGGCGGCACCATCGTCGCCGTCGTCACCCTGGCGATCGGCCTGGCCGGCATCGGCCAGCTGGGCGCGAACTTCTGGGTCAACCCGCTGTTCAACGGCGTCACGCTGCTGATCGCCGTCGGTCTGGCCGGCTTGAGCGCCCGCCGCAAGATCCTGGCCGGCATCGCGGCCAACAAGGCCGTGGACACTGTGGCGCCCGCCGCGGGCGCCACCGGAGTCCGGTCGGCGGACTCCGAACTCACCGACACCGTCGGTCCGCACACCTCGGCCGCGCCCGACATCGAACCCGCGGCGGATTCCGACGACGTCCCGCCGACCTCCTGACCAGATTCGCTCCTTGCACGAAAGGCTCACCATGGCATCACCATTCCGCAGGCCGCTGGTCGCCGGCTGCGCGCTCGCCCTCGGCGCCGCGCTCGCCCTGACCGGGTGCGAACGCGGGTCCGACGCGATCCGGGCCACGGCCGAGAACACCGTCGCCGTACCGGCGGAGTGCGCCGACGTCGTCGCCAACGCCAAGGCGGCGGTCGAGAAGGCGTCCGCCGCCGACCAGCCCTGGGACGGACCGACCACCGGCCCGAAGGCGACCACCGGCAAGACCATCGTCTACGTCGCCCAGTCGATGCAGAACCCGGGTGTCGCCGGTGTGGCCGCCGGGCTGACCGACGCCAGCGCGGCGATCGGCTGGACGCTGAAGGTCATCGACGGCCAGGGCACCCCGTCCGGCATCCTGAGCGCCTTCAACCAGGCCCTCACCCTCAAGCCGGACGGCATCATCCTCGGCGGCTTCGATCCCAAGACCACCGACAGCCAGGTCCGGCAGGCCAACGCCGCGAAGATCCCGCTGGTCGGCTGGCAGGCGCTGGCCACCCCCGGCCCGAGCGACGAGCCGAAGCTGTTCAGCAACATCACCACCAAGGTCGAGGACGTCGCCAAGATCAGCGCGCAGTTCGTGATCGCCCGCTCCAACGGCGTGGCCGGCGTGGTCATCTTCACCGACTCGTCGATCCCGTTCGCCGAGGGCAAGAGCCAGATGATCCAGAAGGAGCTGCAGACCTGCTCGTCGGTCGAGGTGCTCAAGTACGCCAACATCCCGCTCGCCGACGTGGCGAACCGGATGCCCACCGAGACCAGCGCATTGCTGAGCAGCCTGGGCGACAAGTGGACCTACTCGGTGGCGATCAACGACGTCTACTTCGAGAACGCCACCGCCGCCTTCCGGCAGTCCGGCCGGACCTCAGCCACCGCGCCGATCAACGTCGGTGCCGGCGACGGCGACGCCGCGGCGCTGACCCGGATCCGCAACGACGACTTCCAGGCGGCCACCGTCCCCTCGCCGCTGCGTTCCGAGGGCTGGCAGATCGTCGACGAACTGAACCGGGCCTTCGCCGGCGAGAAGGCGTCCGGCTACGTGCCGCAGATCCACGTCTCGACCAAGGACAACGCCTCGGCCGAGAACTACTGGGATCCGTCCGGCTACCAGGAGGCGTACAAGGCCATCTGGGGCAAGTGACACGACCCTCGAATGGGTTCCGGCAGGCGCCGTCCGACCAAGTCGGACGGCGCTTCGCCGTTTCCCTTTCGTGAGGCGTCGACAAGGGGCAGAGTTGGGGTGAAGGCGTCACTTGGACGCCGCCTGCGGTCGGGGGTCCGCGGGCACGACGAACAGGGAGTGTTCAATGAAGAAGCTCATCAACGACCCGGCGGACGTGGTCACCGAGACGCTCAAGGGATTCGCGGCCGCCAACGCCGAACTGGTCACCGTCCATCTCGATCCCGACTACGTGGTGCGTGCCGACGCACCGGTCAGCGGCAAGGTCGGCCTGGTCTCCGGCGGAGGCTCCGGCCATGAGCCGCTGCACGCCGGCTTCGTCGGTCTCGGCATGCTGGACGCCGCGGTGCCGGGCGCCGTTTTCACCTCGCCGACGCCCGACCCGATCCTGGAGGCCACCAAGGCCGTCGACGGCGGCGCGGGGGTGCTGCACATCGTGAAGAACTACACCGGCGACGTGCTCAACTTCGAGACCGCCGCCGAGATGGCCGAGATGGAGGACATCAAGGTCAAGGCGGTCGTGGTCAACGACGACGTCGCCGTCGAGGACTCCACCTGGACGGCCGGTCGCCGCGGCGTCGCCGGCACCGTGCTGGTGGAGAAGATCGCCGGTGCCGCCGCCGAGCGTGGCGACGACCTGGACGCCGTGACCGCCGTCGCCGAGAAGGTGATCGGGCAGGTCCGTTCGATGGGCGTCGCGCTGACCGCCTGCACGGTGCCACACGCCGGCAAGCCGTCCTTCGATCTTGGTGAGGACGAGGTCGAGATCGGCATCGGCATCCACGGCGAACCCGGACGGCACCGCGTTCCGATGGCGCCCGCCGACGCGATCACCGATCAGCTGATCGACCCGATCCTGGCCGACCTGAAGCTGGACGGCGACGACGTGCTGCTGTTCGTCAACGGCATGGGCGGCACCCCGGAATCGGAGCTGTACATCGTCTACAACCACGCCCGTGAGCGGCTGGAGGCGGCCGGCCTGACGGTGACCCGTTCGCTGGTGGGCAACTACATCACCTCGCTGGAGATGCAAGGATGCTCAATCACGGTGCTCAAGCTCGACGACGAACTCACCGCGCTGTGGGACGCACCGGTCAACACTGTTGCTCTCAGGAGGGGTGTCTGAATGACGAATCTGGACGTGGAGTGGGCCAAGGACTGGATGCGCCGGTCCTCGGCACTGCTGACCGAACGTCGGATGGAACTGATCGACCTCGATCGCGCCATCGGTGACGGCGATCACGGCGAGAACATGGCGCGCGGCTTCACCTTCGTGGTGCAACGCATCGACGAGAATCCGCCCGAGGACGTGCCCGGCGTGTTCAAGCTGGTCGCGCAGACCCTGATGTCGAAGGTCGGCGGCGCCGCCGGCCCGCTCTACGGCACCGCATTCATGCGGGCGGCGAAGGCGGCCGAGGGTGATCTCGACGCCGCCTCGGTGGCGGACATCTGCGCGGCGGCGCTGGAGGGCATCGTCGCCCGCGGCAAGGCGACCACCGGCGAGAAGACGATGGTCGACGCCTGGACGCCGGCGATCACCGCGGCGCGGGCTGCCGCGGAGGCGGGCCAGAGCCCGGCCGAGGCGTTGCGGGCGGCGGCCGATGCCGCCGCGAAGGGCGCCGAGGAGACCATTCCGATGCAGGCCACCAAGGGTCGCGCGTCCTACCTGGGCGAGCGCTCGATCGGCCATCAGGATCCGGGTGCCACCTCGACGTCCTATCTGCTGGGTGCCGCCGCCGATGCCGCCGAAGCGGCGAGCTGAGAGGATCGACGAATGAGCATCGCTTTCGTGATCGTTTCCCACTCGGCCAAGCTGGCCCAGGGCGTCGTCGAACTCGCCCAGCAGATGGCGAAGGACATCGAGTTCCGGGCCGCCGGCGGCACCGACGACGGTGGCATCGGCACCTCTTTCGACGCCATCTATTCCGCGGTTGAGGAATTGACCGAGGCCGGTCATCAGGTGGTGCTGCTCACCGACCTCGGCTCGGCGGACATGACCGTCGAGGCGGTGCTCGAGGTGGTGGACGGCGACGTCGTCCGGTTCTGCCCCGGTCCACTGGTCGAGGGCGCGGTCGCGGCCGCCGTCACCGCCCAGGTGGGCGGCGATCTGGACGCGGTCGCCGAAGCCGCCAAGGCCAGGGACATCTTCGCTTAGCGGACATGCCGCGGACCTCGCAACCTTGATGCGCGGCCCCGGACAGCAGCCCGAACCGGTTCGAAGCTCAATAAGGTAGGTCCGACGAAAGGGTGGACCCTTGAGCCTCGACATGGTGCTGTTGGCCGGGGCCGCAGTGCTGCTCGCCGCTCTCGGTGCCGCACGTCTGTCGAGTTCGCTGGGTCTTCCCTCGCTGCTGCTGTTCCTCTTCCTCGGCGTCGGAGTGGGCATCTGGGTCGACTTCGACAATGCTTCGATGGCCCACGACCTGGGCTTCGCCGCCCTGGTGCTGATCCTGGCCGAGGGTGGTTTCACCACCAAGTGGCGCGAGATCAAGTCGGTGCTGACGCTGGCCGGGCTGCTGGCCACCGTCGGGGTCGGAACCTCGATCGTGGCGATGACCCTGTTCGGGCACTTCGTGCTCGGCCTCGACCTGGCCACCTCCCTGCTGCTGGGCGCCATCACGGCGCCGACCGACTCGGCGGCGGTGTTCTCGGTGCTGCGCCGGGTGCCGATCCCGGGCCGGATGCGCGCCCTGTTGGAGGCCGAATCGGGCCTGAACGACGCCCCCGTCGTGCTGCTGGTAACAGCCGCGACCGCGTGGGCGCTGGGCGACAGCACGGAGGGTCCCGCCGAGATCCTCGGCATGGTCGCCTTCGAACTGTTGGGCGGACTGGCTGTCGGACTGGTCATCGGCTGGGTCGGCGCTCGGGTGTTGAAGACGATCGCGCTGCCGGCGTCCGGCCTGTATCCGCTGGGCGCGCTGGGTTGGGCGCTGCTCGCCGACGGGGCCGGCGGCATGCTGCACGTCTCCGGATTCGCGGCCGTCTACATCTGCGCCATGGTGCTGGGAAACTCCGATCTGCCGCACCGCAACGCCACCAAGTCCTTCGCCGAGGGCGTCGGCTGGGTGGCCCAGATCGGCTTGTTCGTGATGCTCGGCCTGCTTGCGCACCCCGAGCGGTTCTCCCCCCAGGTGTTGATGGTCGGGGTGGCCGCCGGCCTGTTCCTCACCGTGGTCGCCCGACCGCTGTCGGTCGCGATCTGTTCGGTGTGGTTCCGGGTGCCCTGGCGAGAACAGGCGTTCCTGTCCTGGGCGGGCCTGCGCGGCGCCGTCCCCATCATCATGGCGACCGTGCCGTTGGCCTCGCCGCTTCCGCAGGCGCGTGACCTGTTCGACCTGGTCTTCGTGTTCGTCGTCGTCTACACCACGCTGCAGGCGCCGACGTTGGGCTGGGTGGCCCGCAAACTCGGCGTGACGACGGGCGACGACGCCGTCGACATCGAGGTCGAGGTGGCGCCGCTGGACAAGATCCAGGCCGACTTCATGCAGATCAAGGTGCCGGCCGGTTCCCAGTTGCACGGGGTGACGATCTTCGAGCTGCGGCTGCCGCCGAGCACGGTGGTGTCGCTGATCATTCGCGACGGGACGCCGTTCGCGCCCGGTGCCCGCGACGTGATCCGGGCCGGGGACGAACTGCTGGTGGTGGTGCCGTCGAGGTACCGCTACAAGGTGGAGACCCGGTTCAAGCAGGTCGGACGCGGCGGCCGGCTGTCCCGCTGGCGGGAGGAATCGGGCGAGTAGCGCCTCAGGAGTGGGTCGGCGCGGGCGTCGGGCTGGCGCTGGCGTTCGAACCCGGAATGGTCGGCAGGCAGACCGGACCGCTCACCGCGACGGACTGCTTGGGGTTGGTCAGCCGACCCGCGTAGTCGTCGCCGAGCAGGACGTCGACGACATGATCGACGCGGCCATCGCCCTGCCTGGTGGCGTTCTTGAAGAAGCCCGCCACCAGGATGACTTCCGGATCGCTGGCGGAGTTGCCCACGATGACCGTGTTGGTGAGCCGCTGATCGGTGTTGTTGACCTTGAGGATGTTGAACCCGTAAGAGCGCATCGCGCTACTGACCCGCTTCGCCAAACCGCCGCGCAGCCCCGCGTTCAGCACCCGCAGGGTGACGTGATTCGGGGTCAGTTTGCCGCCGACATCGGTCATCACGCACGGCTCGGGCGGTCGGGCAGGGATCTGCGCGGTCGCGTTCTGGTAGCCCCAGACGCCGCCGAAAACGACGATCGCGGTCAGTGCGAGCAGGGTCAACGGTGTCTTGATAAACCGGCTGATCTCCCGCACGCCCACCAACTCCTTGTTCGGCCTCCGCCCAAGGTTACTTGAGTTCCAGGACGCGGGCGTGCATCGTCTGCCGCTGCTGCAGCGCGGCGCGCAGGGCGCGGTGCAGGCCGTCCTCGAGGTAGTAGTCGCCCTGCCAATGGATGACGTGGGCGAACAGGTCGCCGTAGAAGGTCGAATCCTCCTCGAGCAATTGCTCGAGATCGAGTGTCCGCTTGGTGGTCACCAGTTGATCGAGCCGGATCTGCTGCGGTGCGATCGCGGCCCACTGCCGCTGCACATAGCCGTGCTCGGGGTAGGGGCGGCCCTCGCCGACACGCTTGAAGATCACGGGGGCAAGTGTATCGGGATCGACCTCCCTCAACCGCAGAGCACCAGGTAGCACAGCTTGCTACGATGGATCGATGAGTGTGAATCCCGAGATCAGCCAGCGGGATCTGCGGCTGCGTTCCCGCGAGATCATGGACGCTGTCGAGCACGGCCAGACGTTCACCGTGACCCGCGACGGCCGGGAGATCGGCGAGCTGGTGCCGTTGCGTCGCCGCCAACGGTTCGTTTCGCGCGTCGGTTTCGCCGAGTTGTCCCGGACGGCTCCCATGGTCGATCTTGACCGGTTTCGCTCCGATCAGGACGCGGTAGAGCAAGGTCTGGACGATCCCTATGCCCGGTGAAACCATCCGCGGGCTGCTCGACACCAACATTCTGGTGCTGCGCCGCGGGATCGATCCGACCGAGTTGCCCGACCAGGTGGCGATCAGTGCCGTCACTCTCGCCGAACTCTCCGCGGGCGTCCATCTGATCGAGGGCGACGACGCCGAGGCCCGCGCCGAACGTGCGCGACGCGCAGATGTGTTGCAGCGTGCCGAGAACGAATTCGACCCGATTCCGTTCGATGCGGAGGCCGCGCGGATGTTCGGCCGGATCTGCGCCGCCGTCCGTGCAGTGGGCCGGACGCCGAGGCGGCGGGTCGCCGATCTGATGATCGCCTCAGTGGCGGCGGCCGCTGAGTTGGCCCTTTATACGACCAACCCCGGCGACTTTGCCGGCCTCGACGAAATCGTCCGGGTCGTGCCCGTCAGGCGTCCCCTACAGTGACGTCATGTCGACCTCACCTGACGTAGCCGCGATCACCAAGGGCTACACCTTCGACACTCCCGCGATCGAACTCGGCGTCCTGGTGGACGGCGATCCGGTGCCCGACGCGAAGGTGCGGATCTCGCTCTCCATGCTGAACCGGCACGGGCTGGTGGCCGGCGCGACCGGTACCGGCAAGACCAAGACCCTGCAGTTGATGGCCGAGCAGATCGCCCGGGCCGGCGTGTCGGTGTTCGCCGCCGACATCAAGGGTGACCTTTCCGGATTGGCGCTGCCCGGGAAGTCGTCGGAGAAGCTGCTGGCCCGGACGTCCGCGATCGGTCAGGACTGGCAGCCGCACGGCTGCCCGGTCGAGTTCTACGCGCTCGGCGGCCAGGGCACCGGCGTCCCGCTACGGGCCACGATCAGCTCGTTCGGGCCGATCCTGCTCAGCAAGGTGCTGGGGCTGAACGAGACCCAGGAGTCGACGCTGGGGCTGGTGTTCCACTACTGCGACACCCAGGGCCTGCCGCTGCTCGACCTGGAGGATCTGCGTTCGGTGCTGGCCTACCTGACCTCGGACGAGGGCAAGGCCGATCTGAAGAACCTGGGCGGGGTGTCGTCGGCGACCGCCGGCGTCATCCTGCGGTCGCTGGTCACGCTGCAGACCCAGGGTGGTGAGGAGTTCTTCGGCGAACCCGAGTTCGACAGCAACGACCTGCTGCGCACCACTCCGGACGGCCAGGGCGTCATCTCGCTGCTGGAGCTGCCGAACCTGCAGGACCGGCCGGCGATCTTCTCCACCTTCCTGATGTGGCTGCTGGCCGACCTGTTCCACGACCTGCCCGAGGTCGGTGACATCGATCAGCCCAAGCTGGTGTTCTTCTTCGACGAGGCGCACCTGCTGTTCTCGGGCGCGTCCAAGGCGTTCCTGCAGGCGATCGCCCAGACGGTGCGGCTGATCCGCTCCAAGGGCGTCGGCATCTTCTTCGTCACCCAGACCCCGAAGGATGTCCCCGAGGAGGTGCTGGCCCAGCTCGGCTCGCGGGTGCAGCACCAGTTGCGGGCACACACCCCCAACGACGCCAAGGCGCTCAAGGCGACCGTGGCCACCTACCCGAACTCGGGCTACGACCTGGCCGAGGTGCTGCAGAGCCTGGGCATCGGCGAGGCCGTCGTCACCGTGCTCAACCCGGACGGCGCGCCCACCCCGGTGGCGTGGACCCGGATGCGGGCGCCGGAGGCATCGATGGATCCGATGGAGGCGCAGATGATGGCCGGCGGCGTCGCCCAGTCGTCGATGATGCGCAAGTACGGCCAGTCGATCAACCGCGACTCGGCCTACGAGATGCTCACCCGCAAGCTGCAGCAGGGCGCCGCGGCAGCAGCAGCGGAGGCTGAGCGGGCCGCCCAGGAGAAGGCGGCGGCCGCCGAAGCGAAGCAGCGTGAGAAGGACGCCGCGGCCGCGGCCCGGGCTCAAACCCGGGCGACCCCGCGGACGACGTCCAGCCGTCCGGCACCCAAGAGCGGCGTGGAGAAGGTGCTCAGCTCGCCGACGTTCTGGAACAAGGTGATCACCGTCGGTGGTGAGATCGCCCGCGGAATGATGGGCACCGGCCGGAAGCGCTGAGACAACCAAGGACTTTCACTTGTAAGTGAAAGTCAGCATGCTGGGTTGGGTTCCCGCTACGGAGGTTTACCCGCCATGTCCACGGTGATACCGACGACCAACAAGATCTTGGCGACCGAAGCGGAGTCTCAGTTGGCCCGCGGCGTTCCGGAGACGCTCGTCGGCCCTACTGGTGAACTCTTCGTGTCCGGCTCGGCTCAGGAGCCTCGTCCGTTGCCGCCGTCCTGCTAGGTGTCTCGCGCCCCACGGCTGATCAAGATGGCGCGCGAAGGTCGTATCGCTTCGCACAAAGTGGGGACGCATCTGCGTTTCCGTTCCGAAGACGTCCTCTCCGAGAGGAAGGCGCGCCGCGCGCGAGAGCGCCAGGCATTTCGCGAATTGCGCGAACTCGAAGAGGACTGAGGTCTTACGCTCAATGTCAGACGGCCCTTGTCGGGTCGGGTTGTGCTGGGGTTTGGGCCACATGGCGTGTTCGTGGAAGGCACGTGCATTCCGCGGCGCGCGCCTGCCAGGCTGAC